>JBFWWD010000132.1:0-15164 GCA_050246385.1 Geminicoccaceae bacterium | reverse complement strand
AACTATCTCGCGCCGGTGGAGTTCGAGGCGCAACGTCGATCGCCAGGGGCTGCTGCGCAGCAGCCCCTGGCCACGGCGGCAACCGACTGTCCCTAATTCCCTGTCTCAGCCTCGGGGTGCAGTCCAGGTCTGACCCCATTGACCGCTGACCCCATTGACCGCGAGCCGGGGGTCGAGGGCGGCGATGGCGGTGCGGACAGCCCACCGCGATCGTGGCGAGTGAGATAGGCCACAGAGCTCGCCTGCTCTCCTTGCTACCCTGCGCCGGGGGTCGGACTCGGGTGATCGGGTCTGGCTCGCGCAGGATCTCGAGGGGACCGCGGTGCATCCCTTGTGAATGCGAGAGATCCGGCAGCGATGTTCTGATGGGGGTGTCACGATGACCATTATCGTCAAGCCCGGCATCCTGTTTCGGCCAGCCGCGCCGGTGAGCGGGGAGGTCGTGTTCGGCGACAGCGACGGGGCGATCGCCGGCACGGCACAGGCGCAGACGTTCGTCTTCGCCAGCGACGGCAGCGAGACCTATGGCGACGCCTACGAGATCGGCGGCTCGGGTCGTGGCGGTGACGACCGGTTCCAGACGTCGAGCCGGCTCTACGATCTCCTCTATGGTGACGCCCACAAGCTCGCGGGTGCCGCCCGTGGCGGGAACGACGCCATCACCGCCAGGGGCAGCACGGGGGACTTCACCGTCCATGGCGACGCCTACGACATGCTCGCCAGGACGCGCGGCGGCGACGACCGCATCGACGGCGACGCGCACAGCTATCTGATCGGCGATGCCGCCAACCTGCTCGATCACGCGGCAGGCGGCGACGATCGGCTCTACGTCCGCCATGTCGGCGTCGGCGACGGCTACTACATGTACGAGGAGAGCCGCGGCGGGGATGATCGGCTGCACGGCCGGTCCGCGGGCCTGGAGCTGATCGGCGACGCGCGGATCATGTACGACCGCACGCAGGGCGGCGACGACACGATCCGCGACAATGCCGGCAGGTCGGCGCTGTATGGCGACGCGCTGAGCATGTTCGATCGTTCGGCCGGCGGCGACGACCTGCTGCACAGCAGGGCCGCAGGCTCCACGCTGCACGGCGACTCCGGCTCGATGTACGATGCCACCTCGGGTGGCGACGACATCCTCAGCGGCAGTGCCGGGCGCGATCTGCTCATCGGCGACGCGGCGGTCATGGCCGATGCGAGCTCGGGCGGCGACGACGTGCTGCTCGGCGGCAAGGGGAACGACCGGCTCTATGGCGATGCCATCGAGTTCGGAAGCTCGGGCCGGACCGGCGCCGACCGCTTCGTCTTCGGCGGCACCGGCGGCAGGGACGTGATCGGCGACTTCGAGCACGGCAAAGACGTGATCGACGTCCAGAAGCTCGGCTACACCGAGCTCTCGCAGCTCACGATCGAGGTGAGCGGCGGCGACAGTGTCGTGCATTTCCACGGGGCCAACCAGGTCAGCGTGCTGGGCGTGACCAATCTCGACGCGGCGGATTTCCTGTTCGCCTGAGCGCGGCTCGTGACCCTTACGCGCCGCCGCGAAGCCTGGGCGCGATGACATCGTCGATGACGTTCCAACGTCGTCGGTCATCTTCGCGGGGCGCCCCCGCCACCCAGTAGCCCATCGCCCGCTCCCGTACGCCGCTGGCGTTCTCCAGGCCGAGCCATAGATTGACGTAGCGCAACATGTCGGCAGAGCCGGGTGGCATCAGGTAGGAGAACGGCAGCGGCGCACCGATGTCGGCGGGAACCACGGCGGTGTAGCCGGAACGCGCCTGGGTCCATGCCGCCGCCTGGTCCGCCGTCCAGAGCGCCGCATCGACGTCCTCGCGCGCCGGCAAGTCGTCATATGAGGCAAGCTCGACGATCCGCGCCTTGGGAAACAAGGACTGCGCCAGCGGCTCGAGCACCGGATCACGGAAGACCGCGATGGTGAGGCCCGCCTGCTGCGCCACCGCCGTATAGGAGAGAAATCGCGAGCTGCGGTCCGAGCGCACGATCAGCGCGAGGGAATTCACCAGGTAGAAATCCGAAACGCCGAGCGTGCGCAGGCGGTCGGGAGTTGCGTAGGCACCGGCCATGACGATGTCGTAGCGCCCGGCGATGAGATCCTGTTCCACGGTTGCCCAGTCGATAGGCACCAACTCGAGGGCGACGTGGAGATCGCGGGCGAAACGGTAAGCTGCGGCGACATCGTAGCCAACGAGGTCTCCGACACCGTTGAAATAGCTGAACGGCAGGATGTCCAACCCGTAGCCGACGCGTAGCCGGGCCCGACGCCTGATCCCCTCGAACGTGGCGGCGCCGTCCAGGGGCGCGAGATCCGTGGGTCGCGTCCGCGACACCGTGGCATCGACCTGCCGCACCAGGTCGCGATCGAGCGTGCGGGCCATGATCGCCGCATCGCTCGGTGGTGGGAACAGCGCGTCCGCATAGAGCCGGCCACTCAGCGCCACGCCACCGAATACGAGCAGCGCGATGGCTGCGGCACCGGCAATGGGGCGGAGCCTCAGTCGCGCCTTGCCGAAATAGATCATCGTCGCGGCGAGCGTGACGAAGGCGAACCCCACGACCGACAGCGCCACCTGGCCGTAGCGGGTGACGGTCATGGTCTCGACATAGAGGTCCATGGTGTTGGCCGGCAGGTGCAGCCACTCCGCCAGGAAGGCGACAGCGTCCACCGAGGCGCTCGGCGACCCGATGCCGGAGAGCAGCGTCATGAAGGGCAGCAAGAGCCATTGTGTCAGCTCGAGGCTCACACGCTGGTGATAGGCCGCGAAGACGAGAAACAAAGCGATGAAATAGTTGCCGAGCTGGCTCAGGACATAGGCGACGGACAGGCTGGCCTTGATGACGTCGCCCGACTCCTCGCTCTCCACTCCCTCCTGCCGACAGAGCTCTTCCGCGGCTTTCTGGATGAAGGGCAGCGCCGCGACCGAGAGCGTCGTGACGAGGGCGAGGGTGAGCGCCGGCCGCAGCTCGGCCAGAATAGTGCCGTAGCCCTGCGGCACGATGCGCGACAGCAGCCAGGGCAGGATGACGAAGCCGAGCATCACGGTCCCGAGGAGGAACAGCCCGGCATAGACGGTGAGGCTGCCGGCCATGGAGGCGTCGACGGTGCCCGCCGTCGCGGCGAACAGCGCGAAGACGCCGAGCGGCGCAAAATAGACGATCCAGTTCCAGATGAGGACGCTTGCCTTGCGCAGCGCCTCCATCGATTCCAGCAACGTCGCCTTCTGCGGTAGCTCCTGGATGGCGATCGCGTACAGCACCGCGAACACCACGATGGCCGGCACGAAGTTGCGGTCCAGCGCGACGGCGATGTTCGCGGGAATCAGGAGATCGAGGAGGTTCGAGAGGCCGCCCTGGGTCGCCGGCGTGATCACCGCCGGCGGCGGCGCGGCCGGGATGAAGGCCGCCAGCAGGAGGATGGTGAGGAAAGTGAGCCCCCACAGGCTGAGATAGACGCCCCAGCTGGCCTTGAGCAGGCGGATGCCCCGGGCCCTCGCCAGCCCGCCCAGCCCGACGAGCAGGGAACATACGAGATAGGGGAAGACGGCAATCTCGAGCATCTTCGCGTAGGCAAGACCGATCGGCTCGAGCACGGCGGCCCGTTGGCCGACAGCGATACCCGCGATCGCGCCGAGCAGCGCACTCGCCAGGATATAAGCAGGCAGCCTCGACTGCTTCCTATCCGCCATCGCCCCTCCCGGAGGACGCGGATAGTGCATGATCGATCCTCGCGCCGGAAGCTAATTGGCCGATCCAGCGCCACAAGTGCCTCGGCAAACGGGTTCGCTCCAACCGCTGTCGGACTCTCCCTTCACCTGCGGGAGCCGCAGGCGAGCAGGTCGCCGCGGCTTCGCTGCTGACGCGGCCTGCCGGAGCGCGCTACGCTCGCGGCAACTCAGGGGGACGAGATGGCGCGATCAGCATTCTGCACCGGATCCGGTATTCGTACCGCAACGCGGTCGGGCTGATGCGCCAGCACATGATGCTGTGGGCACGCGACAGCCATGATCCGCGGCTGCCTGCCGCCCGGCCGCTGGCGGGCTGAGCGGGACAGGCGCCGATGCTCTACCGCGAGACTGGCCTGTACCGGACGAGCTACGCCGCCGACCAGGCCCTGTTGCCGCTGCCGCTCGACCGCTGGGGCCTGGCGCTGGTGCTGATCGTCGCGGCCGTGCCGATCCCGCTCCTCGGCAGCGACTTCCTCCTGAACACGATCATGATCCCGTTCCTGGTGTTCGCGATCGCGGCGATCGGGCTCAACCTGCTCACCGGCTATGCCGGGCAGATCTCGCTCGGCACCGGCGGGTTCATGGGGGTCGGGGCCTATGCCTGCTACAAGCTGACGACGCTGCTGCCCGAGGCGAACATCCTGGTCCTGGTGCTGGCCTCGGGCCTGTTCTCGGCGGCGATCGGGGTGGTGTTCGGGCTGCCGTCGCTGCGCATCAAGGGGCTCTATCTGGCGATCGCCACCCTGGCGGCGCAGTTCTTTCTCGACTGGTGCTTCAACCGGGTCGCCTGGCTCTACAACTACAATGCCAGCGGTGCGATCGAGGTGCCGACGCGCACCGTGCTCGGCTTCGCGGTCACCGGGCCCAACGCCACGCCGGTCGTGCGCTACTATGCGCTGCTGGCGCTGGTCGTGCTGCTCGCCTGGGTCGCCGCCAACCTCGTCCGCGGCCGGATCGGGCGGTCCTGGATGATGGTGCGCGACATGGACATCGCGGCCGAGCTGATGGGGGTGCGGCTGCTGCGCACCAAGCTGCTGGCCTTCGCGGTGTCCTCCTTCTACTGCGGCGTGGCCGGGGCGCTGATGGTGTTCCTCTGGCTGGGTGCCGCCGAGGCGTCGAGCTTCTCGATCAACGTCTCGTTCCAGGTGCTGTTCATGGTGATCATCGGCGGCGCCGGCAGCCTCGCGGGATCGTTTTTGGGGGCCGCCTTCATCTGGGGCCTGCCGATCCTGATCCGCACCGTCCCCGCCGGGCTGGGCTTCCAGGTCGACGCGGCGACCGTCGAGCATCTGAGCTTCGTGATCGTGGGTGCTTTGATCATCATGATCCTGATCGTCGAGCCGCACGGCATGGCCCGGCTGTGGCAGATCGCCAAGCAGCGGATGCGCACCTGGCCGTTTCCTTATTGACCGCGGCCGCCGACACACATTCTGTTGGCGTAGACAAGGCCTGAGGGAGGCTGAGATGATTGCGAGCCGAGTTGCCGCCGCGGGTGTGGTGGCGTTGCTTGCCGCCGGCCCGGCGTTGGCCGCCGACCAGCTCTACGTGCCGCTGCTCACCTACCGCACCGGCGCGTTCGCCGGCTCGGGCATCCCGATCGCCGACGGCATGCACGACTATCTGGAGATGCTGAACCAGCGCGACGGCGGCATCGGCGGGGTGAAGATCGCGATCGAGGAGTGCGAGACCGGCTACGACGCGCAGAAGGGCATCGAGTGCTACGAGAGCACCAAGGGCAAGGGGGCGCTGGTCTACAATCCCTACTCGACCGGCATCACGCTGCAGCTCATCCCCAAGGCCGCGGTCGACAAGATCCCGATCCTGTCCATGGCCTACGGCCTGTCGGCGGCGGCGGTCGGCGAGACCTTCCCGTGGATCTTCAATCCGCCCGCCACCTACTGGGACGGTGCCTCCGCCATCCTCAAATACATCGCCGAGCAGGAGGGCGGGCTCGGCGGCCTCAAGGGCAAGAAGATCGGCTTCATCTATCTCGATGCCGGCTATGGCCGCGAGCCGATCCCGCTCCTGGAGCAGCTCGCCGGCCAGTACGGCTTCGAGCTGGTGAAGTATCCGGTCCCGGCCAACCAGATGCAGAACCAGAGCTCGCAGTGGCTCAATGTCCGCCGTGACAAGCCCGACTACATGGTGATGTGGGGCTGGGGCGCCATGAACCCGACCGCGGTCAAGGAGGCCGCGAAGATCCGCTATCCGATGGACAAGTTCATCGGCGTCTGGTGGTCGGGCGGCGAGGACGACGCGCGGCCGGCGGGTGCCGGCGCCAAGGGGTACAAGACGCTGAACCTCAACGCGGTGGGTGCGGACTTCCCGGTCATCGCCGACATCCGCAGCAACGTGGTCGACAAGGGCCTGAGCAAGGTCGCCTCGCCCGACCGGGTCGGGGAGAACCTCTACAATCGCGGCGTGATGAACTCGGTCCTGATCGCCGAGGCGATCGCGACCGCGCAGAAGCTCACCGGCAAGCCGGTCGTGAATGCCGAGGAGGTCCGCATGGGCCTCGAAAATCTCGACATCACCGAGGCGCGGCTGGCGGAGCTCGGCCTCACCGGCTTCATGCCGCCGCTCAAGGTCACCTGTGAGGACCACTCGGGCGGCCACGACGTCTACATCCAGGAATGGGACGGCACCGCCTGGCAGAAGTCCACCGACTGGTTCTCGCCGATGACCGACGTGGTGCGGCCGATGCTGGAAAAGGCGGCCGAGGAGTATGTCGCCGCCAACCCCGACTGGCCCAAGCGCACCGAGCCCTGCCACTGACGTCGGTGGCCCGGAGCGGGCGGCCTTGCTCGCGCTCAACAATGTCGAGGTCGTCTACGACCATGTGATCCTGGTGCTGCGGGGCGTCTCGCTCGCCGTGCCGGCGGGGGCGGTCGTGGCCCTGCTCGGCGCCAACGGTGCCGGCAAGAGCACGACCTTGAAGGCGGTCTCCAACCTTCTGGAGGTCGAGCGGGGCGAGGTGACCCGCGGCACGATCGTTCTCGACGGCGAGGAGGTCCAGGGCCGCAGCCCGAACGAGCTGGTGCGCCGCGGCTGCGTCCAGGTCATGGAAGGCCGGCACTGTTTCGGCCACCTCACCGTCGAGGAGAACCTGCTCACCGGTGCCTACACGCGCAAGGACGGCGCCGCCGCGGTGCGGCGGGACCTGGAGCGTGTCTATGATTTCTTCCCGCGCCTCAAGGAGCGTCGCCGCTCTCAGGCCGGCTATACTTCGGGCGGTGAGCAGCAGATGTGCGCGATCGGCCGTGCATTGATGGCGCGACCGCGACTTATGCTTCTCGACGAGCCTTCAATGGGTCTCGCACCCCGGCTGGTTGAAGAAATATTCGCGATTATCGCGCGCCTTAACCAGGAAGCAGGGGTTGCGCTTCTGGTCGCCGAACAGAATGCACATGTCGCGTTGCATTGCGCGACTTACGGCTACATTCTAGAAAGCGGACGCATCGTGCTCGAGGGCGCAGCCGATTCCCTGGAGCGAAACGAGGACGTCAAGGAATTCTATCTCGGTCTGAGTGGCTCCGACCGACGTAGCTTCCGCAATACAAAAAGCTTCAGGCGGCGGAAACGGTGGCTCTAGGTGAATCAAGACAAGGCGGGCTTAGCCCGCGGGCGTGAGACGGTCGGTGCCGGATCTCCGTCCCTGTTGACCTTGCTCAACGAAAATCTGCAGCGGCAGCTGCGCGAAGCGATCGGCCCCGACCGGTTCGGCGCCATGGGCGAGCTGACCGACTGGCGGCTCGGCCTCGCCGGCGAGGTCGACGCCCAGAGCCTGACCGGCCGCGTCAGGACCTTGTGCCCGCGGCTGTCGCGGCCGGAGTCGGCGATGGCGCTCGCCCTCAACAGCTTCCTGCCCTGGCGCGGCCATATCGAAGGCCTCCGGCTCTGCGGCTCCGAGGGGTTCTCCGAGCTACATTTCGACGGCCGCTGCCCGACCGGCGTGCGCGGCACGCCGCCGCACGTCGACGTCATCGCCGCGGGATCGGCGGGCGTGGTCGGCGCCTGCGTGCGGGCGTTCGACTATCTCGGCTCGCGGCGGGCCGCGAACTCGGACGCCTACCGCTCCCTGGCCGTCGAGGCCGGGATGACGGCCTGGACGGCCGTGCTGCAGGAGGCGGCCGGGTTCCGGTATCTCGACGTGGCCGGGCTCGCCAAGGTGGCGATCGGGCTGGGCCGGATCTTCACACGCCGCCCGGTCGGGCTGCTCTACCTGTTCCTGGAGCCGGAGAGAGCCACCGCTCCGGCCTTCGCCGCGCACCGCGCCGAGCTCGACCGGGTCGTGGCACTCACCGCGGGCAGTCCTGTCACGCTGACCGGGCGCAGCCTGCACGAGCTCTGGGACGAGTGGCGCGACGGCGATGCGCCCGCTACCATCCGCACCACGGCGGCCGAGTTGTGCCGGCGCTACGGGGTGGCCATGCCGGCAGCTGCGCGGATGTGAACCGGGCGGCGCTCGCGGCCGCCGGGGTCGAGGAGAGGATGCGGGAGCACAGCGCCACCTTCTACGATCGCCAGGAGATTCGTGATCCGGCGGACCGCGAGGCGGCGCTGTTCCATGCGCTGCCGGGGCTGGTCCGCCACGCCCTCGACAACGCGTCGTTCTTCGCCGGGCATCTGGGCGCGATCGAGCCGGACGCGGTGACGAGCCGGGCCGAGCTCGCCCGCCTGCCGGTGCTGCGCAAGTCCGAGCTCGCCGAGCTGCAGGCGGGCCAGCCGCCGTTCGGCCGGCTCACGGCGACGCCGCTGTCGCGTCTGGCACAGGTGTTCGCCTCGCCGGGGCCGATCTACGATCCGGCGGGCGCGCGGCCGGACTATTGGCGCTTCGCCCGCGCCATGTACGCGGCCGGCTTCCGCAGCGGCGACATCGTCCACAACAGCTTCTCCTACCACCTGACCCCGGCGGGCTCGATGGCGGAGAGCGGCGCCAGGGCCCTCGGTTTGCCGGTGATCCCGGGCGGCACGGCCCAGGTCGAGCTGCAGCTGCAGGCGCTCTCCCACATCGGCGCCACCGCCTATGCCGGCACGCCGTCCTTCCTGCTGAGCCTGCTGGAGAAGGGTCGCGAGCTCGGGCTGGCGACCGGCCGGCTGACCAAGGCGCTGGTCTCGGGCGAGGCGTTCCCGCCGGCCTCGCGCAGCCGGCTGGCGGAGGAGTTCGCCGTGCGCGGGGTCGAGTGCTATGCCAGCGCCGATCTCGGGCTGATCGCCTATGAGAGCCTCGGCGGCGAAGGGCTGATCCTGGACGAGGCGGTGATCGTCGAGATCGTCCGGCCCGGCACCGGCGAGCCCGTCGCCGACGGCGAGGTCGGCGAGGTGCTGGTGACCGTGTTCAACCCCGACTATCCGCTGATCCGCTTCGCCACCGGCGATCTGTCGGCCGCGCTGCCCGGGCAGAGCCCGTGCGGCCGCACCAACCGGCGGATCCGGGGCTGGCTGGGCCGCGCCGACCAGGCGGCCAAGGTGCGCGGCATGTTCGTCCAGCCGCGCCAGATCGCCGAGGTGCTGCGCCGGCACGAGCTGGTCGGCCGGGCCCGGCTGGTGATCACGCAGCGGAACGGCCAGGACGAGATGTGCCTGCACTGCGAGACCGCGGGGCGTCCGGCCGGTCTGGAGGAGCGGCTGGGCGAGACCGTCCGCAGCCTCACCGGCCTGCGCGGCACGGTCGAGCTGGTGCCGCCGGGCAGCCTGCCCAACGACGGCCGGATCATCGACGATCGCCGCTGAACCCACCCTGTTCGCCGCCGAAGCGCTCGCCTGCCGTCGGGGCGGGCGGCTCGTGTTCGAAGCACTCTCCTTCGAGCTCGCCGCCGGCGATGCGCTGGTCCTGCGCGGCCCCAACGGCAGCGGCAAGTCGACCCTGCTGCGGCTGCTCGCCGGGTTCCTGCGGCCGAGCGCGGGCGGCCTCGCCTGGGCCGGGCACGCCATCGTCGCCAGCGACGCCGAGCACCGCGCGCGGCTGCATTTCGTCGGCCATGCCGACCCGTTGAAGTCCCTGCTCACGGTCACCGAGAATCTCCGCTTCGCCGCCGGTCTCGCCGGCGGCCGGACGGAGGTTCGGGCGGCACTGCCCGGCTTCGACCTCGAGCGCCTGGCCGAGACGCCGGCCCGCTTCCTCTCGGCCGGCCAGAAGCGCCGCGCCAACCTCGCCCGCCTGCTCGCCACGCCGCGGCCGCTGTGGCTGCTCGACGAGCCGGGCGTCGGTCTCGACGTCGCCAGCCGGGCGCGGCTGGAGCGTTCGGTGGCGGAGCATCGCGCCGGCGGCGGCCTGTGCATCCTCGCCACCCACGGCGACGTCACGGTGCGCGACGCCTACGTCCTCGACTTTCCAGGCTGAGCCGATGCAGGGGCTGGGCGCGCTCCTGCGACGCGATCTGGCCCTGGCCAGCCGCCGGCTCGCCGACAGCGGCATGGGCCTCGCCTTCTTCGCGCTGGCCCTGTCGCTGTTCCCGTTCGGCGTCGGCGCCTCGCCCGACATCCTGGCGCGGATCGGCGCCGGCGTGGTCTGGGTCGTGGCGCTGCTGGCCGTGCTGCTCACCCTCGACCGGCTCTGGCTCGCCGACCATGAGGACGGCTCGCTCGAGCTGATGCTGCTCTCGCCTCTGCCGCTCGAGCTGCTGGTGGTGGTCAAATGTCTCGCCCACTGGCTGACGACCGGCCTCGTCCTGGCGGTCGCGTCGCCGCTGATGGGGCTCTTGATGAACCTGCCCCTGGATGGGCTCTGGGCGGTCCCGCTGGCGCTGCTGCTGGGCACGCCGACCCTGACCCTGATCGGCTCGATCGGGGCGGCGCTGCTGCTCGGCAGCCGGCGCGGCAGCGTGCTGATGGCGCTCCTGGTGCTGCCGCTCTACATCCCGGTGCTGATCTTCGGCGTCGCCGCGGTCGAGGGCGAGCTGATGGGGCTCGGCGGGACGGCGCCGCTCCTGATCCTCGCCGCCATGCTGCTCCTCGCGCTGGCGCTGACGCCCTTCGCCACCGCCGCGGCCCTCCGCCTCGCGGTCGAGTAGAGCGGGCGTGCGCGCGTGACGGCCCTTGACGGCGGCCCCCGGCAGCGGCAACCCCGCGCCACGGGAATGCCGGGGAAGCGATGTCGCGCGAGCACAGCCTGCTGGTCAGCATCCTCTGGCGCATCGCGGTGATGCTGTTCCTGTTCAATCCGGTGGCTTCGCTGTCGCAGTGGATGTTGGCGAGTTGGTCGATCCGGCCCGGCATCGTGATCATCGTCGGCGCGCTCGTGGCGCTCGTGCTGCTCTACATGCTGAGCCTCGCCCGCGAGTTCATCGGCGCCACCGTGGTCGCGGCCCTGGTGATCGCCGCGATCCTGGTCGGCTGTGCCTTGCAGGGCTGGATCGACCTGACCAGCCTCGGCTTCTGGCAGTGGGCCGCACCCATCGTCGCCGGCATCCTGTTCGCCGCCGGCCCCGCCTTCGCCACCATCCGCCGCCGCGAGGCCGGCGTCAGCGCCACCGACGAGACACCCAACTGAGCAACCGAGAAGGGGAACGCGCGATGCACGAGATGAGGCTGGGAAGACGGCCGCTGCTGGCCGGATTGGGCCTGGTGGCGGCTGGCGGGCTCGCCGCCTGCAGCACCACCGAGGAGAGCCGCGACGATTCGGTCGCCCGGGCCGAGGCGGCGCGCGAGGATCTGTTCCGGCAGATCCCGGCGGCCCGCGACCTCGCCGACCGCTCGGCCGGTTACCTGATCTTCCCGAGCGTCACGCAGGGTGCCTTCATCTTCGGCGGCCAGTTCGGCAACGGCGTGCTGTTCGAGGGCGGCAAACCGATCGGCTTCTACAACATCACCGGCGGTTCCTGGGGCCTGCAGATCGGCGCGCAGAGCTTCTCGCAAGCCTATTTCTTCACCACGCCTGCGGCACTCCAGACCTTCCGCTCGACCCGCGGCTTCGAGGTCGGGGTCGGGCTCGACTTCGCGGTCGCGACCGTCGGCACCTCCGGGGCGATCTCCAGCTCCACCCTGCAGAAGCCCGTCGTGGTGTTCGTCTACGGCCAGCAGGGCCTGTTCGCCGGCGTCAACGTCGCCGGGCAGAAGATCACGGAACGCGCCAGCCGCTAGGCCGCGCCGCCGACCGGCCGCTGCAGCCGGGTGGGCATTCCCGCGCTCGATTGCCAACAAGCTGCAGCGGAGCCATTGTGCCGCGTGTCGAGATGGATGGCCGGCGAGGCCCGCCGGCCGCGTCTCGATCGGGGAGAGCGGTCCGATGGAAGGCATCATCGGCTACATCATCGAGGCCATCGCGGGTGCCGTCGGCGGCAATGTCTCGGGCAATCTCGCCAAGGGCCAGAGCATGGGCACGGCCGGCAACTCGATTGCCGGCGCCATTGGCGGGGTGATCCTGTCGCAGGTGCTGGGCGGACTTCTCGGCGGCGGTGGTGCCGACGTCGCGGGTGCCGCGGCCGGCGCCGGTGGCCTCGACATCGGCGCCCTGGTGAGGCAGCTCGCCGGTGGTGGCATCGGCGGCGTGATTCTCCAGCTCATCGCCGGCTTCGTCATGAGCAAGCTCCGCTAAGCACCGGCATTTCTTGCCGCCACCGTGGCGGCGCCGCACGGGGATCGTGGTGGCGGCGCCACGGTGGCGCCCCGAGGTCGCGCCGGCGCATGGCGCGCGCGTCCGGACATGCGATAGTGCCCGCCGGTTCCATCGCTCGGAGCCTCGGTCGGGAGAATGGATCATGAAGTCGTTGCTGCTCGGGGCGGCCATGGCCGCTCTCCTCATGCCCGCGGCGCTGGCGCAGTCCGCAGCCGACGCCGATGCCGCGACGATGGAGGCGCCGGGACGGTATCTGGTCTTCTTCCCGTGGAACAAGGCGACGCTGACCGAGGACGACCAGCGCGTCGTCGGCGCGGCCGTGGCCGAGTTCAAGCGTACCGGCGTTGCCCGGATCGACGTCACCGGTTTCACCGACACCTCGGGCTCGCCGGCCTACAATCTCAAGCTTTCCGAGCGTCGGGCCGAGATGGTGGCGGCCGAGCTGGAGCGCCAGGGTGTGGCACGGGCCGACATGATCGTGACCGGGCGAGGGCAGCAGGATCCCCGTATCCCGACCGCCGACAATGTCCGCGAGGCTGGCAACCGGCGGGTGGAGATCGTCTTCACCGTACCTGCCCCGCTCGCGGAGGCGTCCGCGCCGACGCCCGCGGAGGTCAAGCAGCTCGTCCCGCGCCTGGGTCTGACCCTCGGCGCGCTCTACGGCCACAATTTCGGCGAGGAGGACGAGTCAGGCACCGACAGCGAGAAGGAGAACGATCTGGCGGGGCTCGAGCTCACCTTCGACGCGGTGCCGGGGCGGCTGGTCGATCTCGCCCTCAAGCAGGCCGTGCTCTACAGCTTCAACGGCGAGGAGGACGGCATCAACGGCCGGACCGGACTGGCGCTGGGCCTGAAGCCGTTCGATCTCGGCGCCATCCAGCCCTATCTCCATGCCAATGCCGGCTACATCTATGGCAGCGGGGTCCAGGACGGCTTCGTTGCCGGCCCGGAGCTGGGCTTCGATATCGATCTGTCGCCGACCACGCTGCTCAATGCCAAGGTCGCCTGGGACCACCAGTTCCGCAATTCCGACTTCGACCGCGGCATCCTGTGGGCCGGGGTCGGGCTCGGCTACCGCTTCTGATCGGGGAATGGAGAGATGGCGAGCCAGAACGACTTCACCACCGAGGAATGGGCGCTCCTGCTCGAGGCGCCGATGCTGGCCGGGATGGCGGTCAGCGCCGCCGAGCCGAGCGGGCTGTTCGGCATGCTCAAGGAGAGCTTCGCCACCGGCCGGCTGCTCGTCGAGGCCAAGGCCGACGCCGGGGCGAACGGGCTCGTCAAGGCGGTGGCCGCGGCCTACGCGACCGCCGAGGGCCGCGGGACGGCGAGCGAGGGCCTGCGCGCGAAGCTCGGCCAGGGCCAGCCGGCCGAGATCAAGACCAGGGCGCTCGACGGGCTGCGGCAGGTCGCGGCCCTGCTCGCCGGCAAGGCGTCGGCCGACGCCGGGGCGTTCAAGGCGTGGCTCAACCATGTCGCCGCGGCCGTGGCCGAGGCGGCGGGCGAGGGCGGGTTCCTGGGCTTCGGCGGGGTCAAGGTGAGCGAGGCGGAGAAGGCGACCCTCGGCGAGATCGGGGCGGCGCTGGCCTGAGCGCCGGCTGCGCCTCGTTGCCCAGCCAGACCTGGAACATCCGCCAGCCCAGGGCGACCACGATCGGCCCGACGAACAGGCCGATCAGGCCGTGCGCGAACAGGCCGCCCAGGGTGCCGATCAGGACGACCCACAAAGGCACGTCGCCGTCGCGGGCGAGCAGGAACGGGCGCAGCACATTGTCGCTCAGGCCCGCGATCAGGCACCAGGCGAAGAACAGAAAGGCGCCCAGCGTGAAGCCCAGCGAGAACTTGTAGATCACGGCGCCGAGAAGGATCAGGCCGGGGCCGATCTGCACCACGCTGAACAGGAACGAGAGCAAGGTGAGGAAGGCGGCCCCGGGGATCTGCGCCACCACCAGGCCCATGCCGACCAGGATCGACTGGGCCAGCGCGGTCCCGAGCACGCCGCGGGCGACGCTGCGGATGGTGCGCTCCATCAGCAGCACGAGATCCGTGCCGCGCTCGCCCATGAGCCGGACGGCGATCGCCTCGACGAAACGCTGGACGGCGGCCGCGTGCGCCAGGAACACGCCGGCCAGGACGATGGCGCCGAAGAAGCTCAGCACGCCAAAGCCGGCGCCGGCGATGAAGGTGAGCAGCCAGACGCCGACCGCCTGCAGCTCCGGCCCGATCCGCCCCAGCGCCTGGCCGACATTGTCCTGGGCGAGCTGCCAGAACTGGTCTAGGGGCTGGCCGACCACCGGCAGCCCGACGAGCCAGGCAGGCGGCGGCGGAACGGCGACGGCGCCGCTGGCGAGCTGATCGGCAAGGCCGGCCACGTCGTCGACCAGGGCGCGCGACAGCATGACGAGCGGCAGGATCAGCACCAGCAACAGGACGAGGCTGACCAGAGCGGCGGCCAGACCATCGCGATGGCCGAGGCGATGGCGCAGCTTCGCGAAGGCGGGATAGACCGCGACCGCGATGATCATGCCCCAGACGATCGGCACCAGGAACGGCTCGGCGATCGAGAAGCACCAGAACGCCAGGACGAGCAGGAGGCCGACCCGCAGGACGACCTCCGCCGACATTCGCGCCGCCGCAAACTCGCGATCATCAGCGTTCGGTCGCGTGATCATGCTTCCGCCCCGGCTCGATTGCGGCCAATGGCCGACAAACGGCGCCACGGTCAAGATGGCGGTTGCGCTGCCATGTCATAGGTGGCGGGGCGTGACCGGCCCTGCCTCGGTCGCTACGGTGCGCGCCGCCGGACAGGGCCGAACCGAGGAGCGCAGCGATGAGCGAGTACGATCTGGTGGTGATCGGCGGTG
>JBFWWD010000131.1:0-15201 GCA_050246385.1 Geminicoccaceae bacterium | reverse complement strand
TGCTGTTCGCGCTCTACACCGCCTCCTCGGGCGTGAAGACACTCTTTACCGCCTTGAACATCGCCTATGACCGGCAGGACGACCGTGGTTTCGTGCGTCGCAACCTTGTCGCGCTGGCTTTCACCCTCGCAGGTGTCGTGGTCATGGCGCTCGGCTTGGGCGTCATCGTGGTGCTTCCGGCGGTCTATACATATCTGCCGCTCGGTACTCTGGGCGGCCGCGTAACGCCATTCCTGTCCTGGGCGATGCTGTTCGGTCTGCTCGGCGTCGGTCTCGCCATCCTCTACCGCTTCGGACCGAACCGGAGCCGGCCACCGTGGCGCCGGGTCATGCCCGGGACGCTCCTGGCGGTGGGCTTGTGGGGCCTGGGCTCGCTCGCCTTTTCCACCTACGTTTCCCGCTTCGCTTCGTACAACGAAGTCTATGGCGTGCTGGGCGGGGCAATCATCCTGCTCTTATGGCTCTACCTCAGTGCGCTGGCGATCCTGCTGGGCGCCGAGTTGAACGCCGAACGCGAGCGCGCCGCGCGCGGTTAGGGCACGGCCGCAAGGAAACGGGTCACGCCGCAGGAGCCTTGGTGCGTTCTTCAGCATCCGCGCAGTCGACTTGCCGGGGTGAATCGGTTACCTGCCGCTTATCTCCTTCACAGCGGCATCTGCCGAGGGCTTCAATCTGTCGTCCCGTATGGCGGCGAGCGCTGGGAGGGCCGCTTTCGCTCTCGGGCCGATCTTTCCCAACGCACTGATCGCAGCACCGCGCACGACCGTGCTCGGATCGTCGAGCGCACGCACCAGAGCCGGCACGGCTTCCTCCGCCTCAGCACCGAACCGGGCGAGCGTTCTTGCCGCACGTGCGCGGCCGAAGGCGCCGTCATCCCGCTGCAAGGCATCGGCCAGCTTCCGGACAGTGATGTCCAGGGGCATGGCCGCAATGATCATGCCGTCATCCAGCCGGTCGAGCGCTCTCTGGCCGTCTGCCGACCATCGGAAGGTATACGGATACTTAAGGACGATATCGTTCAGCTCCTCCTGGCTGGCATCCGGCTTCCAACGCAGGAGCATTGCTCGTGCGTCCTCTCGTCGGCCGAGGTGGGCGTAGACGGCCGCCAACGGCGGCGCCAGCTCGGTCGCGGACGGATCGTGCTCCAGCGCTTGCTCGAACACGCGTGCGGCCTGGGGAAGTGCGTCCAGAGAGAACAGAGCCAGGCCATGGGCGAGCGCATAGTGGCTCGGATAGCTGGGGTTGAGCCGCATTGCCGTCCGCATGAAATCGAGGGCCGCTTGCGGCCTGCCCGTGGTCAGCATCACCCACGCCATGGCGACGAATGCGTCAGGGTCGTTCGGATCGAGCGCCAGGGCTCGCGCCGCCTCCGTGGATGCGGCCTCGTACTCAAGATAAGTCAGGTTGAAGTAGGCGGCGACCACATGGGTCAGTGAAGACGGGTGCCGTTTGGCGACGTCCAAATACTTCGATGCCATCTCGCACGCCTGGGTTCGGCTCATTCCAGCGGGGTTCGTCCATTCCCAGGCGCAGCTCCGAAGGAAAGCCAGGCCGAGGGCATTGTAGGCTCGCCCGTAGTCCGGATCCAGCTCGATGGCTCGGCGAAGATCGGTGATCGCCAAGGCGTTGTCTTCGCTTGTATACCGCAGAACGTGTTTCCATCCTTTCTGGAATGCCTCACGCGCATCGATGTTGCGCGTTTGCCCCTGGCCGATCTCCTGCTCCTCGTCTTTTGAGAGCTTTAACGCCAGTGCGTCGACGATCCTGCGGACGAGCCTGTCTTGTAGAGTGAAGATGTCGTCGAGTGAACCGTCATAGCGTTCGGCCCAAAGCTGCTTTCCCGTTAGTGCGTCGACGAGTTGCACATTGACCCGAACGGTGCTCCCGGCGCGACGGACCGCGCCGCTGACAACATGACGTACCCCCAGACTTTCCGCGACATCCCGAGCGTTCGTCTCTTGGTCTTTGAACTGAAATGCCGAATCCCGGGCGATGACAAACAGCCCAGAGACTTTGGACAGATCGGTAATCAGGTCATCAGTGAGCCCGTCGACGAAGTATTCCTGCTCCGGCTCTCCACTCATGTTTTGGAATGGTAGAACTGCAAGCGAAGGCTTGTCCGGCAGCGGGAAAACCATCCGCTCGACGGACGCCACCTCGATCTCCGCCCGCCAGGGTTGCAGCCAGACAGCAAGCCCGGCGAGAACCAGCAGCACCAGCAGAACGGTGGTGGCGCCTCGCCACCTGATCAGGCTCTGCCGGATGGTATGAGGCGTCGTCCCAATCCGCACCCGGTAGGTTCGTACGCGCTCCGCAATGTTCTTCAGCCGCCGTTCGCCCGCCGGCTCGAGGGTGAGGTCGAGCTTCCCCTTGAGGTGATCGAATACTGTGCCCGAGATCAGCACGCCTCCCGGCTCGCAGAGCTGCTCCAGCCGGGCGGCGACGTTCACGCCATCGCCGAGGAGATCGTCGCCCTCCACCGCGACGTCGCCGAGATTGATTCCAATCCGGATCATGAGCCGATGCCCTGGCGTGAGCCCGTTCTGACGATCGGCCAGCGAGTTCTGAACCGCGACGGCGCACGCCACCGCATCGACCACCGAGCCGAACTCGACGATCGCACCGTCGCCCATCAGCTTGACGATGCGACCACGATGCTCGGCCAGGAGCGGATTGATCAGCTGACTGCGCAGCGCGCGGATTGCGGCCAGCGTGCCGGCCTCGTCCTGCTCGACAAGCCTCGAGTAGCCGACAATGTCGGCCACCAGAATCGCCGCCAGTCGCCGTTCCGCCCGAGTCGCCGCCGCCATGCAGTCTCCCCGGGGTAGAGCTTCGCGGCGCCACGCCCCGGCCTGCGATCGAAACTGCCCTGAATCCCAGACCGAAGGAGCGCGCCACTGATTTCAGAATACCTTACTGGTACTGGGCTGGCTGCAGTCGTCCGCGGGTGCTGAGAGGCCTCGCGGACTCTTGCTCACCCAAACGCTTCCTGCTCGACGGTCTGCGGGTGCTCGAGCCAGCGGGCGGATTGGGTCGGCGAAGTTGGTCGCGTACGGACCGAGAGAGGCCTTTTGAGGTGTCGAGGTTCGCCGAAGACTGGGTCACGAGGAGGCGCGTTCTCCGGAGGCGTCGATCTGGTCGGCTGGCGAGATACTCGCCGGAGGCGATGCAAGGGGAGGGAGCGAGCGATGAGCATTCGGCACGACACGATCCGGATCGACCGGAGCTATCCGGTTCCGCCTGCGCAGGTCCTCCTGGCCTGGGCGGAGCCCGCGGCGCGCGAGCGCTGGTTCGTGTGCGAGGAGGGCTGGGAGAGCGAGTACAGCCAGGATTTCCGGGTCGGCGGCCAAGAAGAGCTTGCCCGGACCGGAGGTCGTCGACCTCCCTAGACTTGGACAGAAGCGGTCGGCGCCGGCCCTCGTGCCGCGGGACCTCGATGCCGCCCTCTGTTGCCGCAGCGCGTCGAAGGCATTATCTGCCGGATGCCCGTGCCTGGGTGGCGCGCGGCGGGAAAGGGCGTGGCATGTCGGCACCTCCGAGCGGCAAAGGCGAGCCGATCACCGGCAAGCGCGAGCTGGTCGAATATCTCGAGCAGGGCTGCAAGCCGCGCGCCGCGTGGCGGATCGGCACCGAGCACGAGAAGTTCGGCTTCACGCGCGAGGACCTGCGGCCGCTGCCCTATGACGGCCCACGTGGGATCAGGGCGCTGCTCGAGGGCATGGTGGCTCGGTTCGGCTGGCAGCCGGTGCTGGAGAACGGCCAGCCGATCGCGCTCACGAAGCAGGGCTGCAACATCAGCCTCGAGCCGGGCGGCCAGTTCGAGCTGAGCGGCGCGCCGCTCGAGACGCTGCACCAGACCTGCTGCGAGGTGCACACGCACCTCGACGAGGTGAAGAAGGTCGCCGAGCCGCTCGGCATCGGGATGCTCGGCATGGGCTTCCAGCCCAAGTGGCGGCGCGAGGACGTCTCCTGGATGCCCAAGGGCCGGTACAAGATCATGCGCGAATACATGCCCAAGGTCGGCAAGCTGGGCCTGGACATGATGCTGCGCACCTGCACGGTCCAGGTGAACCTGGACTTTGCCTCCGAGGCGGACATGGTGCGCAAGTTCCGGGTCAGCATGGCCTTGCAGCCGGTCGCCACCGCCCTGTTCGCCAACTCGCCCTTCGTCGAGGGCAGGCCGGTGGGCTATCTCAGCTACCGCAGCCAGATCTGGTCCGACACCGACAACGGGCGCTCGGGTATCCTGCCGTTCGCGTTCGAGCACGGGATGGGCTTCGAGCGGTATGTCGACTGGGTGCTCGACGTGCCGATGTACTTCGTCTACCGCGACGGGCAATACATCGACGCAAGCGGCCAGTCGTTCCGCGACTTCATGGCCGGCAGGCTGCCGGCGCTGCCGGGCGAGCTGCCCACGATCAGCGACTGGTCCGACCACCTGACCACGGCCTTCCCCGAGGTGCGGCTCAAGCGCTACCTCGAAATGCGCGGCGCCGACGCCGGCTCGTGGCGGGCGCTGTGCGGGCTGCCGGCGCTGTGGACCGGGCTGCTCTACGCCGATTCGGCGTTGGATGCGGCGGCCGAGCTCGTCCGCGACTGGACTCCCGAGGAGGTGGCCTGGCTCCGCACGGAGGTACCGAAGACGGCCCTGGCGACGCGGTTCCGTGCGGGCACCGTCGGCGACGTCGCGCGCGAGGTGGTGGCAATCGCCAAGGCGGGCCTCGCCGCGCGCGCGAGGATCGACTGGGATGGGCAGGACGAGACCCGCTACCTGAACCGGCTCGAGCAGATCGCTGCCGACGGCCGCACGCCCGCGGAGGAGAAACTGGGCCGCTTCCGCGAGGCGTGGGGCGGCAAGGTCGACCCGGTGTTCGCCGAGTACGCGTTCTAGCTCAACCGATGCGGCCGCGCTCGGCGCGGAGGTCGAGCAACGCGCGGATCCGGCCGCCATCGGCTGGACGCGGTCCCCGGAGCATGCGGCGGCACTCGCCGGTGTCCTGATCGGAAAGGCCGGCGAAGTTCGTTGCGTGCCGGGGAGCCCGGAGCGAGGATCGGCGACCTGGGGCTCCTGTTCGCTCGGAGAGCCGAGCGGGACCGTAGGCGGCTATGCTCATGCGTCCTTGCGTGTTCGTGCACACCAATCACCGCCAGCTTGTCGGGGCGCTCGTCTCCGCCCACTCCTTCCGGCGACGCTCGCGCTTTGCCGACCGGTTCGACGTCGAGATCATCAATCACGGCGACCATGCGTTCTTCGCACGGCACGAAGGCGAGCTCTATCTGCGCGCTGGCAGCAAGATCCCCTGGCGCAACGATGACCTTCAGTCCTTCACGCCGCTGCGATTCATGCCGCCAGAGCTGATGGGGTACGAGGGCCGGGCGCTCGTGGTCGATCCCGACGTGTTCGCGGTCGCGGACGTGTGGCCGCTCCTGTCTCGGGACATGAAGGGCAGCGCTGTCCTGTGCCGCGTCCATGCCGGCGTGAAGCGTACGGTGCGCGGGACCTATGCGACCTCGGTGATGCTGCTCGACTGCGCCCGACTCGCGCACTGGCGAACCGAGAAGCAGTTCGACGCGCTGTTCGCCTTCACCCGCGACTATCAGACCTGGATGAGCCTGGGCTACGAGGACCCGACCACGATCGGCGCGATCGAGGACGGCTGGAACGATTTCGACCATCTCGGCGCGGAGACCCGGCTCCTGCACAACACGCGTCGCATGACGCAGCCCTGGAAGACCGGGCTGCAGGTCGACTTCCTGCCGGTCGAGACCTTCCCCCTGTTCCCGCCGTTCGGCTGGCTGATGAAGGCGCGACGCCGGCTGTTCGGAGACTACGCCTTTCTCGGCAGGTATCGCCGCCACCCGGACCAGCGGCAGGAGGCGCTGTTCTGGGCGCTGTTGCACGAGAGCCTTGATGACGGTGCGGTGACCGAGCCGCTTCTGCGCGAGGAGATGGCACGGGGGCATCTCCGGCCGGACACGTTCGAACACCTGGCCTCGGCCCCGACCGTCGAGGCAGTGCTGGGCGAAATCGGGCGGCCAAGGGCTGCTGCCTGACCGGCCGCGGCATTCCGCCGATCACGCCGCGCGAGCGCGCGCGGCCTGTTCCGGCGGCCCCGGCAGGGCTGCGACCTCGGGCTGGTGGGCATGGGCCGATGGCCAACAGCGGAGCCATTGCCGAAACATCAGAATGATCCAGAGCAGCTGCCAATGGTCGCCGGTGGCCGCGAGGTGCTGCTGCCAGCATGCGCGCACGATGGCAGGGTCGAAGAGCCCTTCCGCCCTGAGCTGGCGCTCGTCCAGCAGCTCTTCCGCCCAATCGCGCAGCGGCCCGCGCAGCCAGACCGGCAATGGGCTCGAGAAGCCCATCTTCGGCCGATCGACCAGCTCCGGCGGCACATGGCGGTAGAGAAGCTGGCGCAGCAGGCGCTTGCTCCCGCCCTGCTTGTTGTATTTGAGCGCGGGACGCAGCCGCCACGCGAACTCGACGATGCGGTGGTCGAGAAAGGGAACGCGCACCTCCAGGCTGTAGGCCATGCTGGCCCGGTCCCATTTGGCCAGCGTGCCGTCCGACAGGGTGCCGAGCAGGGCGAAGTAGCCCATGCGGTCGATGGGATCCTCCACCACGTCGCGATGCTGCGGTGCCTGCCAGCGCATCGGATGCTCGCCCGCCGGGCTGGTCAGCGGCGCGCGGGCCACGAAGGAGCTGTAGAGCTGGGCATAGAGCTCGCTGATGCCTCCGCCGTCGCGCACCACGCCGGTGATCTGCCTGACGCGATTGGCCCACAGACCGGGTCGGCGCGCGATCGGAATCGCGCCGTAGGCCGCGGCGATGCCGCCGACCAGGCCGTCGACCGTGCCTGCCGTCAACCGGCGCATGGCGGGTGACAGGCCGGCCGTCGCGCCATGGACGGCGCGCACGATGAAATAGCCGGGATAGCCGCCGAACAGCTCGTCGCCGCCGTCGCCCGACAGCGCGACGGTGACCTGGCGGCGTGCCAGCCGCGAGACCATCATGGCCGGAACCTGCGAGCGGATCGCGAACGGCTCGTCGAACCAGTAGGGCAGCTCGGGGACGAGCTTGAGCGCGTCGTTGGCCGTGATCACGATCTCCGAGTGATCGGTATCCAGATGCTGCGCGACGGCGCGGGCATGGGACGCCTCGTCGTAGCGCCGCTCCTCGAACCCCACGGCGAAGGTCTTGACCGGTCGGGTGCTGTGCGCCCGCATGAGAGCGACGATCATGGACGAGTCGATGCCTCCGGAAAGGAACGCACCCAAGGGCACGTCCGCGAGCATGCGCCGGGCCACCGCATCGGAAAGAAGGGCCTCCAGCGCATCCAGCGCCTCGGGCTCGTTTAGATCGAGCCGCGCCGACTGCGCCGCCGAAGCGACCTGCTCGGGATTCCAGTAGCTCGAAACCGTGGGCTCTTTGCCGGCCGCGACCACCAGGAGATGTCCGGGCATCAGTTTGTGCAGGCCGCGAAGAATGCAGAACGGGGCGGGGACATAGCCCCAGCGCAAGAACGCGCCGAAACTCGCGGGGTCGATCTCCGGCGCCCAGCCCGGATGTCCGCGCAGGCTTTTGATCTCGGAGGCGAACAGGAACAGCTCGCCGAAGCGGCCCCAGTAGAGCGGCTTCTTGCCGATGCGGTCGCGGGCCAGCGTCAGGGCCCGGCTTTCACGATCCCACAGCGCAAACGCGAACATGCCGATCAGTCGGCGCAGCGTCGCCTCGACTCCCCACGTCGCGCACGCCTCGATCAGCACCTCGGTGTCCGAGTGCCCGCGAAACGCCCGCCCCGCCGTGGACAGCTCGGCCCGCAGCTCGGCATGGTTGTAGATCTCGCCATTGTAGGTCAGCACGCAGCGCCCGCAGGAGGACTCCATCGGCTGATGACCTGCTGCGGACAGATCCACCACGGACAGGCGCCGGTGCGCGAGGGCAACACCGGCGGCAGGATCGGTCCAGTAGCCTGCGTCGTCCGGACCCCGATGACGCAATGGCATTACCATAGCCGACAGGGATTCTGTATATTCGTTAATGCCGGTGCTTGGACGTTGATCAACGTATCCGGCAATTCCGCACATGGACGTAAGCTTTCGTACATGATGCAGGCAGTAAGTCGCTCAACTCATCATATTGCACAGAGTAAGCGCTCCAATCTCATCACATAGTGTTACAGAATGTATCTTTAGAGATTTGAGAGCGATCGCGACTCTACTGAACTTGCGTCATGGTGCGGCCTTGGGCGCTGGCAAAGCGTCAGGCGGAGTGGAGCGCCAAACGGCGGCAGGGGTTTGGCCGAGCCGCAGCCAGGTCTCACCCATCTAGATCTCTGCCTATCTCGCTGCGGGCACAGATAATCGGCGTCGTCGGCCCGGTTCCCGGCCGCCGGATGGTCAGATCAGATAGGACTGGGCTGCTACGTCCCGTCGCCGTTCAGGCGGATCACGACGGGCTTGCGATCGCGCACCGCCAGCGCGATCCGGCCGGCCTTCAATGCGAGCGCATCCTCGCCGAAGATCTCGCGGCGCCACCCATGCAGAGCCGGTACGTCGGCGTAGTCGTCGACCGCGATCGCCTCGAGTTCGGCCGTGTTGGCGATCAGCCGTTGAGCCACGCCGGACTCCTCGCTGCGGTGCTTGAGCAGCACGCGTAGAAGGTCGACCGTGGGACCGATCCCACGGGGGAGGGCGACCTGCTCCGGTACGTCGGGCAGCTCGGCCTTGGGCAGCGCCATGGCGCCCCGAACGGCAGCGACCACACCGGCGAGGCTGTCCCGGTCCAGGTTCACCCGGTCCAGGGCGCGCAGGGCCTCCACGGACTGGGGCCGGTTGGCGGCGACCTCCATCAGCAGATCGTCGCGCAGGATGCGGGCACGCGGGAGATCGCGACGCTGCGCCTCGCGCTCGCGCCAGGCCGCCAGCGCCTGGACGATGGCGACGAAGCGCGCGTCTCGCGTGCGCATCTTGAGCCGCCGCCACGCCTCCTCCGGCGGCTGCGCGTACACCGCCGGATCGAGCAGCGCCTGCAGCTCCTCGGCGACCCAGCCCATGCGGCCGGCCTTCTCGATCCGCTCGGCAAGCCTGGCGTAGATCACCCGCAGGTGGGTGACATCGCCTAGCGCATAGCGGACCTGCGCCTCGGACAAGGGCCGGCGACTCCAGTCGGTGAAGCGCGAGCTCTTGTCGAGATGTGCGCCGGCGAGCTTGCTCACCAGCGTGTCGTAGGCGACCTCCTCGCCGAAGCCGCACACCATGGCGGCGACCTGGGTGTCGAAGAATGGCGCAGGAAGCTGGCCGAGATTGTGGAAGATCTCGAGATCCTGGCGCGCCGCGTGCATCACCTTCAGCACCGTTTCGTCGGCGAGCACGGCAAGCAGCGGCGCCAGATCCAGTCCGGGCGCGAGCGGGTCGATGGCGACCGCCTCCTGATCGCCCGCGACCTGCACCAGGCAGAGCTTCGGGTAATAGGTACGGTCGCGCATGAACTCGGTGTCGATGGTGACGAACCGCTCGCCGTGCATCCGGCGACAGAAGGCGGCGAGCGCTTCGTTGTCCGTGATCAGGCTCATGGGTTGGGGAACATCTCCTTGCCGGCCCCTCGCTTGACTCGGCCGGGCCTCTCGTGCCCTGTGCGCGCCGGCTCGCCGGGCGCGGGCCGTCGGTCAGCAACGGGAACCAGCATGCATCCTTATCGTACGCATCGTTGCGGCGATCTGCGTCGGAATGACGTCGGCAGCGAAGCGCGGCTCAGCGGATGGGTACACCGGAAGCGCGATCACGGCCAGCTGCTCTTCATCGACCTGCGTGATCATGCGGGCATCGCCCAGCTCGTGTTTCAGCCCGGCACCGCGCCGTTCGCCGTCGCCGAGACCGTCCGGCTCGAGAGCGTGCTGACGGTGACCGGCAAGGTGGTGGCGCGCACGCCCGAAACCGTCAATTCCTCCCTGCCGACCGGAGAGGTCGAGCTTCTGGTTGCGGACTGCGTGGTGGACTCGGCCGCCGAGGCCCTGCCGCTGCAGGTCAACGCCGAGCGCGACTATCCCGAAGAAACCCGCCTGAAGTACCGGTTCCTCGACCTGCGCCGCGAACGGATGCAGCGCAACATCGTGCTGCGCTCGCAGATCATCGCCAGCATCCGGCGGCGGATGATCGAGCAGGGCTTCACCGAGTACCAGACGCCGATCCTGACCGCGTCCTCGCCCGAGGGTGCGCGCGACTTCCTGGTCCCGTCGCGCCTGCATCCGGGCAACTTCTATGCCCTGCCGCAGGCGCCGCAGCAGTACAAGCAGCTCTACATGATCTCCGGGTTCGACCGGTACTTCCAGATCGCGCCGTGCTTTCGCGACGAGGACGCCCGCGCCGATCGCAGCCCGGGGGAGTTCTATCAGCTCGACATCGAGATGAGCTTCGTCACCCAGGAGGATGTGTTCGCCGCGGTCGAGCCGGTGATGCACGGCCTGTTCGCCGAGTTCTCGGACTGGGAGGTGACGCCCGCGCCGTTCCCACGCATCACCTTCGCCGACGCGATGCTCCGCTTCGGCACCGACAAGCCCGATCTCCGCAATCCCGTGGAGATCGCGGACGTCACCGAGGCGTTCCGTGGCTCGGGCTTCAAGGTGTTCGCGGGCGCGATCGAGAAGGGTGCGGTCGTGCGGGCCGTGCCGGCGCCGACTGCGGTCGGGCGTCCGCGCAGCTTCTTCGATCAGATGGTGGTCTTCGCGCAAGGTCTGGGCGCGCCCGGCCTGGGATGGGTGACGCTCGGCGAGGGGGAGGCCAGAGGCCCGATCGCCAAGTTCCTCGACCCCGAACGGCTGGCAGCGCTGCGCTCCCTGGCCGGATTGCGGGACGGGGACGCGGTGTTCTTCGTCTGCGACCAGGCGGAACCGGCCGCCAAGCTCGCGGGGCAGGTGCGCACCCGAGTGGGTGAGGAGCTCGGCCTGATCGCCCAGAACTGCTACCGGTTCTGTTGGATCGTCGATTTCCCGATGTACGAGTGGGACGAGGAGGCCAAGGCCGTGGCCTTCTCACACAACCCCTTCTCCATGCCGCAGGGCGGGATGGAGGCTTTGGAGGGCAGGGATCCACTGACGATCCTCGCCTATCAGTACGACATCGTCTGCAATGGGATCGAGTTGAGCTCGGGCGCGATCCGCAATCACCGCCCCGACATCATGGCCAAGGCCTTCGCCATCGCAGGTTACGGGCCGGAGGTCCTGGAGCAGCGGTTCGGCGGCATGTTCCGGGCGCTGCACTATGGGGCGCCGCCCCATGGCGGCATCGCCCCGGGCGTGGACCGGATCGTGATGTTGCTGGCGGACACGCCCAATCTGCGCGAGGTGACGGCCTTCCCGCTGTCACAGAGGGCCGAGGAGCTGTTGCTCGGTGCGCCGGGGCCAGTGGGCGAGAAGCAGCTCAAGGAGCTGAATATCCAGCTCTCGCTGACGGCACGCGAGAAGCTGAGGGAGGAAGCGGCCGCCCCGGGCGGCCGCTGGCAGAGCGGAGAGGGCTGAGGGCCGGAATAACGTCAGCTGGCCTGACGCTGGGTCTCGGACATGAGAGCCCGCAGATCCTCCGACGCCCGCTCGAGGAACACCAGGATGCGAGCGTCGCCGTAGTCGTAGAACACGTCGCTCGGATCGGTGACGGTCTGGGCGCGGAACCGTGTCACGGCCATGTCCAGTACCGCGTGGATGCCATCCAGCGAGCGCGAAGGCGTGGTCAGCAGCAGGTTCTCGAGCTCCTCGATCTGCTGATCGAGCTGCTCGATCTCGTGGTCGATGTCGTCGAGACCTGCCTGCTTCTCGGCCTCGGAGAGGTCGCTCATCAGGCTCTTGATCTCGTCGGCGGTGAGCCCGACCAGCTGCAGCGGCGCCAATGCCCATTCGGGCAAATTGCCGCGGAGCCGCTCCTGCCGGTCGACGAGGACGTCCCGGCGACGCCGGACCTCGGCGATCCTGCGGATCAGCAGCGTTGTGCTCGCGATAACCGTCATTCTTCCTCTCCGTCCGCGGCCGCCTGCCCCTGGTGCTGCAACATCCGCCTCCAATCTACCTGGAGACGAATCACATGCTGAGACACTGGATATTGATTTCGCAGTAATGCAGAGCCGACGCTTCTGTCAATAGTGTAATAAAGCGATGAGCTTCGCATGAATCTATCTAAAAGAATGATTCAATTTTATGCAAATTCCTCTCCACGCATTTCACTAAAATTTTACCCAATTTGCGGCAGGCGGCCTGAGGCAGGTTGGTTGCAGGCGCCGTGGGTGCCGCTATGCTCGACGGCGTCGATGGTCGCAACGCTGGAGGCGTATGGTTTGGAGCGGATACCGTCGGGCGGCCTGACCCATCGGTTACGGAACTATCTCCTCGCCGGCATCGTCATCTCGGCTCCGATCACGATCACTCTGTTCATCGTCTGGCAGGTGCTCGGCTACGTCGATCGAACGGTGACGCCGTTCATTCCGGCAGCGTACAATCCGGCGAACTATCTGCCCTTCGGCCTGCCCGGCATCGGACTGCTCGTCATGCTGGGTCTTCTGATCCTGATCGGCTGGGCTGCCGCCGGCATGGTCGGAACCACCATCATGCGAACCGGCGAGCAGCTGCTTGATCGCACCCCGATCGTGCGCGGCATCTACTCGATGCTCAAGCAGCTGTTCGAGACGGCCCTTTCGCAATCCTCACGATCTTTTCGTGAGGTGGTGCTGATCGAGTATCCCCGTCGGGGGATCTGGTCCGTCGGGTTCGTCACGGGCGAGCCCTCGGCCGATATCGCGCGGGCCCATCCGGGCGAGCTGATCAGCGTCTTCGTGCCGACGACGCCGATTCCGGCCTACGGGTTTCTCATGTACCTGCCGCGCAAGGACGCCATGGTACTCGACATGACTGTGGAAGAAGGGATGAAGCTGGTCATCTCGGGCGGCATCGTCGTGCCGCCCGCACGTCCGCCGGCGCCGGCCATGCCCTCACCCCGCAGCCAGCAGTCGGACCGCGTCGTGGCGCTCGAAGAGATGGAGCAGTAGCCGGAGCCGCTCGCTTTCGGGCGCGCCGAGTCCGGGATCGCGGGTGAGTGCGCGCTCGGCGAGTTCGCGCGCCACGGACAGCAGATCGGCATGATGGGCGAGGTCCGCAAACCTGAAGGCCGGCAGCCCGCTCTGGCGCAGGCCCAGAACCTCGCCCGGCCCCCGGAGACGAAGATCCTCCTCGGCGATCCGGAAGCCGTCCTCACTGCGCCGCACGATCGCGAGCCGGGCACTCGCCGCCCGGCCCAAGGGCGACTGGTAGAGCAGCAGGCACGAGGACGGGCGCTCGCCGCGGCCGACGCGTCCGCGCAGCTGATGAAGCTGGGCGAGACCGTAGCGCTCGGCGTGCTCGATCACCATGATGCTGGCCTCGGTCACGTCGACGCCGACCTCGACGACCGTGGTCGCGACGAGCAGTCGCGTGTCGCCCGCGGCGAATGCTTCGAGCGCCGCTGCCTTGGCCGGGCCTGGCAACCGGCCGTGCGCCAGACCGACGATCGTGCCGAAGCGCTCCGTGAGCAGTCGGTGGCGGTCGACCACCGCCGCAACCGGGTTCGTCTCGTCGCCATCGATGGCGGGACAGATCCAGTAGATCCGCTCGCCGCGGTCGAGGGCGCGGCCGATCGCCTCCAGGACCTCGTCCAGTCGCCCGGAGGGAACGACCCGGGTGACGATCGGCTGGCGGCCGGGCGGCTTGGTCCGCAGCTGCGACACCGGGAGATCGCCGTAGGCCGCAAGCACCAGGCTGCGCGGGATCGGCGTCGCGGTCATCACCAGAACGTCGACGCCGCGTCCCTTGACGACGAGATCGAGCCGCTGCCCGACGCCGAAGCGGTGCTGCTCGTCGATCACCACCAATCCGAGGTCGCGGAACTCCACGCCCTCCTCGAGCAGCGCATGGGTGCCGACCGCGATGTCCGCGCGGCCATGGGCGAGATCGGCCAGGGCTGCCCGGCGGCGCGCCGCAGAGTCACGGCCGACCAGCAGCACGACACCGATGTCGAGCGGACCGAGCAGGCGCTCGAGCGTGATGGCGTGCTGGCGGGCGAGAACCTCGGTCGGCGCCATGACGGCCGCCTGCGTTCCGGCCTCGATCGCCTGCAGCAGCGCCATCGTCGCCACGAGGGTCTTGCCGCTGCCGACATCACCTTGCAGCAGCCGCAGCATCGGGCCGGACGCAGCCAGGTCGGCGCTGATCTCAGTGATCGCCGTCCGTTGGCACGAGGTCAGGTCGAAGGGCAGGGCGGCCGCCAGCTTCGCAGACAGGCGCTTGTCGCCACGGAGCGCGCGGCCGGGCCGGCCCTCGCGGGCACGGCGCATCAGGCCCAGGGCGAGCTGGCTCGCGAGAAGCTCGTCGCAGGCCAGCCGGCGGCGCGCCGGCGCCTCGGGTGCCAGCCCCGCCAGCGCCTCCGGTCGATGAACGAGGCGCGCCGCCGCCGCCCATGAGGGCCACCCCCTCTGTCCAAGCAGCGCGTCGGGCAGCCACTCGGGCAGCTCCGGGATCTGACCGAGCAGTCCGTCGAGCAGCCGCCGCAGCCGCCGCTGGCCGAGGCCCTGCACCAGGGGATAGAGCGGGATCGCCCCGAGCCCGGACAGGTCGCCTTCGATCGGCTCGGGGTGGGCGATCTGCCACCGCCCGCCGAAGCGGGCGAGGCGGCCGTGCAGCAATACCGGCTTGCCGACGGGGTAGCGCGCCGTGAGCTGGGGTCCGCGCGAGCCGAAGAACACGAGTTCGATCGGCTCATCGCCCAGACGAGCGTGTACGCGGTGCGGCGCTCGGCCGCCGCGAGGAGGCTCCTCGTGGCGCTCGATCTCGACCCGCAGCGTCACCATCTCTCCTTCGTCCGCATCGATCAGCCTCGCGCGCGGCGTCGGGTCGATCCCGCCACTGGGCAGATGGGCCGCAAGCTCGATCGTCCTGGGATCGGGACGTCCGAGCAGTCGTCCGAGCGCAGCGGCAACCGCCGGACCAACGCCCGGCAGCGTCGTCACCGGCACGAACAGCGGATGCAGGAGCGGTGGCCGCAGATCGTTCGCGCGCTGCTTGGCCGCCGCGAGTGTTTCGGCTCGATCGCGGTTCCCGATCGGGACTGCCTGCGTGTCGGCGGACTGAGGAGGTCCCATGGACGAGACTCGGGAGCTGCGGCGCAAGCGGCTCGTGCATCGTAGCC
>JBFWWD010000130.1:0-15303 GCA_050246385.1 Geminicoccaceae bacterium | reverse complement strand
AGCGCCGCGACCGCCTCCGGCCGCGCATCGTACACCACGCAGGCATGCCCGCGACCCTGCAGCCGCCGGACGATGTTGCCACCCATCCGGCCGAGACCCACCACGCCCAGCTGCATCCTGCTCTCCCTGGCTCAGCAGCGGGATATCAAGACCATCCGCCGCTGCCAACGCCGGGCGTGTCAGGCGTCGTGGAAATCCGGCCCCTGCCGGGTCGCCTTCACCACCTGCTGCCGGATCGCGAAGTCGCCGAACCGCTCGCCCGGCTCGCGCTCCTTGGCGTAGCGCAGCAGCAAGGGCCGCAGCGCCTCGACGATGGCGGCGTGATCCACGTCCTGGCGATAGAGCTTGTTCATGCGCGTGCCGTCGAAGGCGGCGCCGAGATAGAGGTTGTAGGTGCCGGGGCCGCGGCCGACGAGGCCGATCTCGGCGATGTAGGGGCGCGCGCAGCCATTGGGGCAGCCGGTCATGCGGATGGTGATCTCGTCCTCGCGCAGGCCCGCCTCGTCGAGCACCTCGTCGAGCGCGTCGACCAGCGTCGGCAGGTAGCGCTCGCTCTCGGCCAGCGCCAGGCCGCAGGTCGGCAAGGCCACGCAGGCCATGGCATTCAAGCGAAGGCCGGAGCGGCCCTCATTGCCAACGCCATGCTCCGCGAGCAGCGCCTCGATCCGCCTGCGCTGCCGTGCGGGGACGTCGGCGATGACCACGTGCTGGTTGGGGGTCATGCGGAACTCGCCCTTGTGCACCTCCGCGATCTTCCGCAGGCCCGTGCGCAGCGCGCGGCCGGGCCGGTCCGCGACCCGGCCGTTCTCGATGAACAGGGTGAAGTGCCAGTTGCCCGCGTCGTCCTGGCGCCAGCCATAGCGGTCGCCGGTGCGCTCGAAGCGGACCGGCACCGGGTCCCTGAGCGGGTAGCCCAGGCGCCGCTCGACCTCGGCGCGGAACCAGGCGAGCCCGCGATCCTCGATCGTGTATTTGAGCCGCGCGTGCTTGCGGTCGACCCGGTCACCGAAGTCGCGCTGGACCAGCAGCACCTTCTCCGCCACCGCCACCGCCTGCTCGGGCGTGCAGAAGGCCATCACGTCGGCCAGCCGCGGGAAAGTCTGCGGCTCGCCGTGGGTCATGCCCATGCCGCCGCCGACGGTGACGTTCCAGCCCTCCAGACGCCCCTCCCCGTCGGTGACGGCGACGAATCCCAGATCGTGGGCGAACACGTCGACGTCGTTGTCGGGCGGCACCGCGACCACGATCTTGAATTTCCTGGGCAGATAGGTCCGGCCGTAGATCGGCTCGTCCTTGGGCTCGTCGGCCACCACCTTCTCGCCCTCGATCCAGATCTCGCGATAGGCCTGCGTCCTGGGCAGGAGATGGGCGCTGATCGCCGTCGCCAGCTCCAGCGCCGCCCGGTGCGTGGTCGAGGCGCGCGAGTTCGAGCTCGCCACCACGTTCCGGTTCACGTCGCCGCAGGCCGCCAGCGTGTCGAGGCAGGCGGCATCGAGCGCCTGCAGGGCGCGGCGCAGATTCTGCTTGATCAGGCCGTGGAACTGGAAGGTCTGCCGGGTCGTGACCCGCAGCGTGCCGTTGGCGAAGTCGCCCGCGATCCGGTCGAGCTTCAGCCACTGCTCGGGCGTGCACACGCCACCCGGCAGCCGCACCCGCGCCATGAAGGCGAAGGCCGGCTCCATGCGCTTTTTGCGCCGCTCGGGCCGCAGATCACGGTCGTCCTGGAGATAGAGCCCGTGGAACTTGGTGAGCTGCGTGTCCTCCTCCGCGATCGACCCGGTCAGCGGTGCCGCCAGCCCGTCCGCGATCGTGCCGCGCAGATAGGCGCTCGCCTCCTTGATCCGCTCGTTGCGGCTGAGCTCGCTGGTGGTCTGCGTCATCAATAGACATCCTTGCGGAAACGGCGCTGACGCACGAGGTCCTCGAGCCAGCCGGTGGCCTGGTCCGCCGTCATCGCACCCTGGTCCTGGGCGATCCGGGCCAGCATCGCGTCGACGTCCTTGGCCATGCGGGTGGCGTCGCCGCAGAGATAGAGGATCGCCCCGTGCTGCAGCCAGGACCACAGCTCGGCGCGCTGCTCCCACAGGCGATGCTGGACATAGACCTTCTCGGGCTGGTCGCGCGAGAAGGCGACGTCCATACGGGTGAGCGCCCCCTCGGCCACCAGCTCCTGCCACTCGAGCTGATAGAGGAAGTCGTGGGTGAAGCGCTGCTCGCCGAAGAACAGCCAGCTCCTGCCCGTGGCCCCCTGCTCGCGGCGATGCTGGAGGAAGCCGCGGAACGGCGCCACGCCGGTGCCGGGACCGACCATCACGATCGGCGTGCCGCCGTCCTCCGGCAGCCGGAAATGGCGATTCGGGCGGAGATAGACGCCGATCCCCTGCCCTTTCGCGAGACGCTGCGCGACATGGCCCGAGGCGACGCCCTGCCGCTGGCGTCCGTGCGTCTCGTAGGCGACCAGGCCGACGAGGAGATGCGCCTCGTCGGGAAAGGCCAGGGGCGAGCTGGCGATCGAGTAGGCGCGCGCCGGCAGCGGCCGCAGCAGGCGCGTCAGCTCCTCGGCCTCGAGCCGGCTCGGAAAGGCCTCCAGAAGGTCGACGAGCTGCCGGCCCTCGACCCAGCCGCGCCAGCCGTCGCCCGCGAGCAGGGATTCCAGCTCGGGCTGCGGGCGCAGCGCCTGGTAGGTCTCGAGCGCCGGCCGCGACAGGGTGGTGACGTCGAGCTCGCGCCGCAGCCGCTCGGCGAGCGCCTCGTCCGCGCTGATGCCGGCCGCGGCGAGCAGGGCGTCGACACTCGCCTGAGCGTTCTCCGGCACCAGCATCATCGCGTCGCCCGGCTCGAACGCCAGACCCGAGCCTTCGAGCGACAGCTCGAGGTGGGCGGTCACCTTCTCCGAGCGCGAGCTGGAGAGGATCGTCTGCTCGGTGACGGTGGCCATGAACGGCCGCTCGCGCGACCAGGCGGGCTCGGGTGCCGCCTGCGGGAAGTCGAGATGGATGATCTCGGCCCCGGCCTCGGCGGGTGTGGCCGGCCGCAGCGCCTCCAGCGCCTGCTTCTCCCAGGCCGCGGCGGGCTTGGCGAAGTCCAGGTCGGCATCGACCCGCGGCGCCACCCGCACGCCACCAAGCGCCTCCAGGCGCTGGTCGATCTCGCGGCCGGTGGCGCAGAAATTGACGTAGGCCCGGTCGCCCAGCGCCAGGACCGAGAAGCGCACGCCCTCGAAGCGTGGCGTACCCTCGCCCAGAAGCGCCCGCATGAACGGCACCGCGCGGGCCGGCGGGTCCCCTTCGCCCCAGGTCGCGGCCACGACGAGCAGATTCTTCGCTCGGGCCACCTGGGCGAGATCGGCGTCGGCCACATCCGCGATCGTCGCCTTGAAGCCCTGCCGCTTGGCGTTGGCGGCGACCTTGGCGGCCACGCCCTCGGCATTGCCCGATTCGGAAGCGTAGAGGATCAGGAGCGGCTCGGCCGCGCGGGGCGCCGCCTGGGGCTCGGCGCGCTGCGTTCCGTCGCGCGCGGCGAGACCGGCGAGGAAGCCGGCGAGCCAGGCCCGCTGCTCGCCGGAGGCGCGACCCAGAATGCCGTCGAGCGCGCTGCGCTCCTCCGGAGCGAACGGGGCGCCCTCGGGCAGGCGCAGGGCGAGATTGCCGCGCACGGCGCTCATATGTTGTCTCCGTAAGGCGTCGGCAGGTGGATGCCGCATTCGGTCTTGTCGAGGCCGGACCAGCGCCCGGAACGGGCATGCTCGCCCGGTGCGGTGGGCCGGGTGCAGGTGGCGCAGCCGATCGAGCGGTAGCCCTTGGCCACGAGCGGGTGCGGCGGCAGGCCATGCGCCAGCCGGTAGGCCTCGATCCGCTCCTCGCCCCAGCGTGCGAGCGGATTCAGCTTGAGCTGGTCCGTTCCCGGTGCCGGCTCGATGGTCTCGAGGTCGGCCCGCAGGCCGCCCTGGAAGCGCTTGCGGCCGGTGATCCAGGCATCGAACTCCGCCAGCGCCTCGGCGAGCGGCTCGGTCTTGCGGATGTCGCAGCACAGGTCCGGATCCTGCGCGTAGAGCCGCCCCGCGCGATCGTACCGCAGGAGTGCCGCGCGATCGGGGTAGGCGCTGCGGACGTCGGTGAGGCCCAGCCGATCGACGAGCTGGTCGCGATAGGCCAGCGTCTCCGGGAAGTGCCGCCCGGTGTCGAGGAAGATCACCGGGAGCGCCGGATCGACCGTGGCCGCCATGTGCAGGAGAACGACGCTCTCGGCGCCGAACGAGGACACGAGCGCCGTGCGTCCGCGCAAAGGGCCGTCCGGCCCGAGCAGCGCCCGCAGGAGCGGCAGGCCGTCCAGCGCACCGAAGCGACGACGGAGAGCGGCGACGCCATCCATCGGTGCAGCTGCCGCCCGCCCGGTGGGCCAGTCCGGTGACGGGATGACTCCGCCGATCGCATCGCGACGGTCGTCCACGATCTGGTGCAGGGCCATGGCGAAATCTCCAATTTCTGAATGTAATTCATAAGGAGCTACATCCAGAGATCGGCAATAAGATGCTATTACATGTCTTGTAGGTCAAACGCGGAAATCGCGATGGGGCGCATGCGATAAGCTCACATGTCGCGAGCGTGCAGCGCCCGGGGATCGGACGAGGTCGCAGCGCGTCCGCCGCACAGGATCGTGGGGCAGCCGGACCGTGGCTGCCGCAGCGTCAGTGAGATCGGTCGGACGACGGGCGGGAGCCGCCCGGACGGTTACGCCGCGGCGAGCCCCGCAGCCTGGTCGAGGTAGCGCTCGGCCGTGGTGCGCTCTCCGGCCGGCCCGGCCTCCGCGCCTTGCCCCTCGCCCGGGACGGGATTGCCGTCCAGCGCCGCCAGACAATGGCGGCGCCACGCCACGATGTCGTTCTGCTGCAGGGCCGCCAGCTGGCGCGCGTGACGCTCCTGCCGCTCGGCGAGCGGCATGGTCAGAGCCCGGTCGAGCGCCGCGGCCACGTCGTAGACGTCATACGGGTTCACGATCAGGGCACCGTCGAGCAGGAACGCGGCGCCCGCGAAGCGCGACAGGACCAGCATGCCGGGATCCTCCGGCTCCTGGACCGCGACGAACTCCTCCGCCACGAGATTGAGGCCGTCGCGGAGCGGTGTGACCAGACCCGCGCGGGCGGCCCGGTAGAACCCCGCCAGCGTCCGGCGCGACTGCGTGCGGTTGATGTAGCGCAGCGGCATCCAGTCCGGCTCGCCGAAGCGGCCGATGATGTGGCCCGTGAGACGCTCCGTGGTGCGTCGCAGATCGCGATATTCGGGCAGGTCCTCGCGGCTGGGTGCGGAGATCTGCATGAGCACGCTGTTGCGGCGATGCTGCGGATAGCGCTCGAGCAGGGCCTGGAAGCCGCGCAGGCGCTCGGGGATGCCCTTGCTGTAGTCGAGGCGGTCGACGCCGACGATCAGCGCCCGATCGGCCAGATGGTTGCGGATCGTGTCGTACTGCCTGCGGGCCTCGGCCGACCCGGACAGCCGCTGCATCTCTTTCAGGTCGACGCCGATCGGCGTCGCATGGACCTCGATCGGCCGCCCTTCGGCGCGGATCCACTGGCCGTCGAGCACCTCGGCCCACAGCTCGCGCACCGCATAGTCGACGAAATGCTCGCGATCGGTCGGGGTCTGGAAGCCGACGGCGTCGTAGGCCGTGAGGTCGGCTCCCAGCTCCCCATGCCACGGCATGGTCACGTAGAGCTGCGTCGGCGGGAAGGGAATGTGCAGGAAGAAGGCGAGCCGGCCCTGCCAGCCGAGACGGCGCAGCTCGGTGCCGAGCGGGATCAGGTGGAAGTCGTGCACCCAGATCCGGTCGTCGGGCCGCAGCAGCGGCAGGAGCCGCTCGGCGAACAGGCGCGCCACCTCGCGATAGGTCGCATACCATTCGTGCTCGAACGAGGTCAGGTCGATGCGGTAGTGGAACAGCGGCCACAGGGTGCGGTTGGCCATGCCGGCATAGTGGCCGGCGTGCTCGGCCTCGGTCAGGTCGACCAGCGCATAGGTGAGCTTGCCGCGCTCGACGATATCGAGGCGCCGCTCCGCGGGATCGGCGACCAGATCGCCGCTCCAGCCGAACCACACCCCGCCCTTCTCGCGCAGTGCCGAGAGCACACCGACCGCCAAGCCGCCGGCCGAATGCTTGCTGCGCGGGCTCGGGACGCGGTTCGAGACGACGACGAGACGGCTCATGCGCCGAGCCCCTGGCGCAGCCATTCCTGCACGGCGACGGTATCGCGCAGCTGAAATCTGGCGGCGGTCGGGCCGCTCCCCACTCTGACGCTCATGCCGCCCTGCCCGTTGACCGTGACGAAACCCGCTTCGTCGGTGATGTCGTCGCCCACGAACACCGGCCGACGCGAAACGAACGGCCGCTCGGTCATGAGCGCTGCGATCGCCGTTCCCTTGTCCGTCCCCGCCGGCAAGAGCTCCACCACCATCTTTCCCCGCTGCAGTTTCAGCCTGCCCTCCTCTGCCGCGATCCTGCGCGCCAGCGCGTCGGCTGCGGCGCTCGAGGAAGGCGCGCCGCGAAAATGCAGCGCTACAGATAAACCCTTGTCTTCTACGTTCGTTCCGGGATGCTCGACAGTAAACGCGCTGAATGCCTCGCGAACCGGGTCGAGCGCGGCACCCGATCCGTCCGGTGCCACGACGCTCCCGTCGCTGCGGCGCAGGGTCAGCCCGTGCAGGCCCGCCACGGTCAGCCGCAGAGGGTGCAGAAACCCGTCGATGTCGGCCACCGGCCGACCGGTCACGATCGCGAGCGCACCGTCGAGCCTCTCCTCCAGCCGCGCCAGCAGACCGGGCAGACCGGCGTCCGGCACCGCCTCGCCCGGCGTCGCGGCGATTTCGGCCAACGTACCGTCATAGTCCAGGAACAGCGCGTGCTCGGAGAAGTTCAGCAATGGCGGCACTAGCACCTTGTCCACGGGCGGTTCCTCGTTCAATGCGTAACGGGCAGTGCGTGCCACCAGTGACAAAGTGCCCATGCCAGACTATCGCTGCCTCCCGCTCGACGACCGCGGGCTGATTCGCATCGGCGGACCCGACGCGCGCCCCTTCCTGCAGGGGCTGATCAGCAATGATATGGACATCCTGCGCCCAGATTCAGCCCTTTACGCCGCTCTCCTGACGCCGCAGGGCAAGTTCCTGTTCGATTTCCTGCTCCACGACCGCGGCGATCACCTGCTGCTCGACGGCGAGAGAGGCCGGCTCGGCGATCTCCTGCGCCGGCTGACGCTGTACCGTCTGCGCTCGAAGGTGACCCTCGAGGACGTCACGGGCGAGCTCGCCGTGCTCGCCGTGTTCGACCGGAAGGCGATCGACGCCTCCGCCCTGCCCTCATCCGGCGCCGTGCCCGATCCGCGCCTGCCCGAGCTGGGCCTTCGGGTCGTGCTGCCGCGCGCGGAGGTCGACGCCTTCGTCGAGCGCCATGGGCTGGAGCGGGCCGACCGCGGGCAATACGAGCGCCTGCGGCTCGGCCTCGGCGTGCCGGACGGCAGCCGCGATCTGCTGGTCGACCGCTCCCTGCTGCTGGAAAGCGGCTTCGAGGAGCTGCACGGGGTGAGCTTCGACAAAGGCTGCTTCGTCGGCCAGGAGCTCACCGCGCGGACCAAGCACCGCGGCCTGATCAAGCGCCGCCTGTTGCCGGTGCGCGTGGACGGCCCTCTCCCTCCGCCCGGAACGCAGGTCACGCGCGCCGGCAAGGATGCCGGCGAGGTGAGGTCCGGCGAGGGCGAGCTCGCTTTGGCGTTGCTGCGGCTGGAGCAGCTCGCGGCCGATGGCGAGCCGCTCATGGCGGGCGACGCCGTCCTGACCCCGGCACCGCCGCCCTGGCTGCCCATGGCGGCGCTCGAGCGGCGGCGGTGACGGCGGAGCCTACGGACGCACGGGGTTCGCCGCATCCCCGCCGAGGCGTGCCAGGCGTCTGAACGGCGAGCCTGCGCCGCCCGGACGGCCGGCTCCGAGCCGTGCCGCGCCGCGGCGGCCGAACTCCTCGTGCACCCAGCGGGTCAGCCACGCCTCGTCCTGCGCGGCGCGACGGGCCGCGAGGCTCGGGGCCAAAAACGTCTGGTGACGTCCGATCGCGTCGAGCGCGGCATCCATCCCCTGCCCCGTCGTCGCCGAGACCAGCAGCACCGGAGGCTTCCACTCGCCGCCGCCCGGCACGATGCCCAGCGCACCTTTGAGATCGCGTCTGGCGCGCTCGGCGATGGCGCCGAGATCGGCCTTGGTGACCAGCGCCACGTCGGGGATCTCGACGATGCCGGCCTTCATGAACTGCAGGCTGTCGCCCGAGCCCGGCTGGACGGCGAACACCACCGTGTCCGCGATCTCCGCGATCTCGGTCTCGGACTGGCCGACGCCCACGGTCTCGACCAGCACGACGTCGTAGACCGCGCGCATCAGCACCATGGCGGCGGCGGCGAGATCGGCGAGCCCGCCCAGCCGCTCGCGGGCCGCGAGCGAGCGGACGAACACACCCTGGTCCTCGGGGTCGGCGTCGATCCGGGTCCGGTCGCCCAAGAGGGCGCCGCCCGTCCGGCGCGAGGACGGATCGACCGCGATCACGCCGACCGTCCTGCCGGCCGCGCGCCAGGCGCGCACGAGTGCCGAGACCAGCGTCGACTTGCCGACGCCGGGCGGGCCGGTCAGGCCGATCACCGCGGCGCGGGGTGCTGCCCAGGCCGCGTCGAGCAGCTCCAGCGTCGCCTCGTCCTGCGGCGCCGCCTCGGCCCGGGCCAGCGCCCGCGCCAGCGCGGCCTTGCCGCCCAGCCGCAGCTCGGCGAGCGGCCCGCTCAATGCGCCCGCTTGGCCCTGAGCGCCGCCTGCGCCGCGGCGAGGCGCGCGATCGGCACGCGGTAGGGCGAGCAGGAGACGTAATCGAGGCCGACGGTCTCGCAGAACGCGACCGAGGCCGGATCGCCGCCATGCTCGCCGCAGATGCCGAGCTTGATCTCGGAGCGCACCGCGCGGCCGCGCTCGGCGGCGAGCCGGACCAGCTCGCCCACGCCCACGGTGTCGAGCGTCTGGAATGGATCGCCGTCGAAGATGTCGGCGCGGATGTAGGGCTCGAGGAACTTGCCCGAATCGTCGCGCGACAGGCCGAGCGTCATCTGGGTCAGGTCGTTGGTGCCGAAGCTGAAGAACTCGGCGTGCTCCGCGATCTCGCCCGCGCGCAGCGCGGCGCGCGGCAGCTCGATCATGGTGCCGACCTGATAGTGCAGATCGCCGCCGCGCTCCTTGCCGACCTCGGCCGCGACGGCGTCGATCCGCTGCTTGATCATCTGCAGCTCACGCGCGGCGAGCACGAGCGGGATCATCACCTCGGGGACGACGGTCCGGCCGGTGCGCCGCTCGACCTCGAACGCCGCCTCGAAGATGGCGCGCGCCTGCATCTCGTAGATCTCGGGGAACAGGATGCCCAGCCGGCAGCCGCGCAGCCCGAGCATCGGATTGCTCTCCTTGAGATCGGCGAGCCGGCGCCGGACGATGCGGATGTCCACCCCGGCCGAGGAGGCGACCTCGGCCAGCTCCGAATCCTCGTGCGGCAGGAACTCGTGCAGCGGCGGGTCGAGCAGCCGGATCGTGACCGGCAGCCCGGCCATGATCTCGAACAGCTCGACGAAGTCGGCGCGCTGCATCGGCAGGATCTTGGCCAGCGCCTTCCGCCGCCCCTCGGCATCGTCGGCCAGGATCATCTCCTGCATGGCGAGGATGCGGTCGGGCTGGAAGAACATGTGCTCGGTGCGGCACAGGCCGATGCCCTCGGCCCCGAACCTGACCGCCGTGCGCGCATCCAGCGGGGTCTCGGCGTTGGTGCGCACCTTGAGCCGCCGGTTGGCATCCGCCCATTCCATCAGGGTCGCGAAATCCCCCGAGAGCTGCGGGTCGACGGTCGGTACGGCACCGAGCATGACCGTGCCCTCGGCGCCGTCGAGGGTGATCACGTCGCCTTCCGTCAGGCGCACGCCACCCTTCGCAGTGACCGCCTTCTCCGAATAGGAGATGGCGAGATCCCCGGCGCCGCAGACGCAGGCCTTGCCCATGCCGCGGGCGACCACGGCGGCATGGCTGGTCATGCCGCCGCGCGAGGTGAGGATGCCCTTGGCGGCGTGCATGCCGTGGATGTCATCGGGCGAGGTCTCGATCCGCACCAGGATCACCGATTCGCCCGCGGCCGCCATCCGCTCGGCATGGTCGGCGCTGAACACCACCTTGCCCGAGACCGCACCCGGCGAGGCCGGCAGGCCCTTGGCGATGATCTTGCGCTCGGCCTTTGGGTCCAGGGTCGGATGGAGGAGCTGGTCGAGCGAGGCCGGGTCGACCCGCAGCACCGCCTCCTCCTGCGTGACCAGCCCCTCGCCGGCCATGTCGACCGCGATCTTCAGGGCCGCCGGGGCGGTGCGCTTGCCGGTGCGGGTCTGCAGGATGAACAGCTTGCCGCGCTGGATGGTGAACTCGATGTCCTGCATCTCGCGATAGTGCGCCTCGAGCTTGCGGAACACCTCGGCGAGCTCGGCGAAGGCCTGCGGCAGGACCTCCTCCATGGGCGCGCCGGTCGCGCCGCTGCCGGTCGCCATGGCGCGGGTGAGCGGCTGCGGCGTGCGGATGCCGGCGACCACGTCCTCGCCCTGCGCGTTGACCAGGAACTCGCCGTAGAATGCCTGCTCGCCGGTGGAGGGGTTGCGGGTGAAGGCGACGCCGGTGGCGCAGTCGTCGCCCATGTTGCCGAACACCATGGCCTGCACGTTGACGGCCGTGCCCATGTCGCCCGCGATGTTGTTCAGGCGGCGGTAGGTGATGGCGCGCGGCGTGTCCCAGGAGCCGAACACGGCACCGATCGCCCCCCAGAGCTGCTCCTTCGGGTTCTGCGGGAACGGCTCGCCGGTCGCCTTGGCGACGATGCCGGCATAGGTCCTGACCAGCGCCTTGAGCGCGTCGGCATCCAGCTCGGTGTCGAAGCGGCAGCCGCGCGCCTGCTTGAGGTCCTCGAGCGCCTCCTCGAACAGATAGTGGTCCGCGCCCAGCACCACGTCGGCATACATCTGGATGAAGCGCCGGTAGCTGTCATAGGCGAAGCGGGCGTCGCCGCTCGCGGCGGCCAGGCCCTCGACCGTCGCGTCGTTGAGGCCGAGATTGAGCACCGTGTCCATCATGCCCGGCATCGAGACCGGCGCGCCGGAGCGCACCGAGACCAGAAGCGGGTCCGCCGGGTCGCCGAACCGGCTGCCGAGCTCGGCCTCGAGTGCTCCCAGAGCCGCGTCGACCTGTGGCGCGAGGTCGTCCGGATAGGAGCGGTCGTGGGCATAGAACCAGCTGCAGACCTCGGTCGAGATGGTGAAGCCCGGGGGCACCGGCAGGCCGAGATTGCTCATCTCGGCGAGGTTGGCACCCTTCCCGCCGAGCAGCGCCCGCATCTGCGCCCTGCCTTCGGCCCGGCCGCCACCGAACCCGTACACCCACTTCGTCATCGATCGTCACCCCGAATCGGACCAAGGCCGCTCAGCCGGACGGACGGCCCGTGTCCTCGATCAGCGCGAAATCCGCGACGCTCGCAAGGCTTGAGCTTATCCGTGCCAGCAACAGCAAGCGGTTGAGGCGCAGGTCGGGTTCCGGCGCATTGACCATCACCGCGGCAAAAAATGCGTCCAGCGGCGCACGCAAGGCGGCGAGCGCCGCCATCGCCGCAGCGTAGTCTTCGCGCGCCAGCGCCGCCTCGATCGCGCCGCCGGCGGAATCGAGCGCCGCGAACAGCGTCTCCTCCTCGGCCTCGACCAGCAGGCCGAGGACCGGATGGCCGTCATAGCGCCGGCCGTCCTTGCGCTCCTCGATGGCGACGATGTTCGCGGCGCGGCGAAAGGCGGTCAGCAGGTTGCGGCCATCCTCGCTGTCGATGAACCCCTGCAGCGCCTCGGCCCTGGCGGCCAGACGCAGGAGATCGTCCTCGTCGCCGACGGCAAAGGCGGCGGCGATCAGGTCGTGCCGCACGCCACGCTCGCGGAGATGGACCTTCAGCCGGTCGGCCAGGAACGCGATCAGCTCCTGCGGCGCGAAGCCGGCAAAGCGGCCGCCATGGGCCGCGGCCGCCGCCGCGATCACCGGCCGCAGCGGGAGGCGGAGACGATTCTCGAACACCAGCCGGATGACGCCGAGCCCGGCGCGACGCAGGGCGAACGGGTCCTTCGCCCCGGTCGGCCGGATGCCGGCGGCGAAGAAGCCCACCAGCGTGTCGAGCTTGTCGGCCAGCGCCACGACCACGCTCTCGGGTGCGGTCGGGCAGCGGTCCTCGGGGCCCTTGGGCGCATAATGCTCGCGGATCGCCGTCGCCACGCGCTCGGGCTCGCCCTGGGCCGCGGCATAGTGGCCGCCCATGATCCCCTGCAGCTCGGGGAACTCGCCGACCATGCCGGTGACCAGGTCGGCCTTGGCGAGCAGCGCCGCGCGCTCGGCGAGGGTGCGGTCGGCGCCCGGGACGTGGGAGACCAGCGCGCTGGCCAGGGCCACCAGCCGCTCGACCCGCTCGCCCTGCGAGCCGAGCTCGGCGTGGAACACCATCCTGGCCAGAGCCGGCAGGCGGCTCTCGAGTGACGCCTTGCGGTCCAGCTCCCAGAAGAAGCGCGCGTCCCACAGCCGCGCGCGCAGCACCCGCTCGTTGCCGGCGACGATCGCGGCACCTCCGTCGCGGGCCTCGAGATTGGCTACCAGCACGAAGCGCCGTGCCAGCGAGCCGTCGGGATGGTGCAACGCCAGATATTTCTGGTTGTTGCGCATGGTCGTGACCAGGACCTCGGGCGGCACGGTCATGAACGGCTCGTCGATCGCGCCGAGCAGCGGCACGGGCCATTCGACCAGGCCCTTCACCTCGTCGAGCAGCGCCGGGTCGTCGGCGAGGGCGAGTCCCTGCTCCGCGGCCAGCGCCTCCGCGCGGCGGGCAATCAGCTCTCGCCGCTCCGATCCGTCGAGGACGACCTTCGCGTCGCGCAGCCGGACCACGTAGTCGGCGAAATTCCGCACCGCGAACGGCTCGGGCGCCATGAAGCGGTGCCCGCGTGTCTCGCTGCCCGACGCGAGGCCGGCCAGAGTGAACGGGACGACCGCTCCGTCGAACAGGCACAGGATCGACTGCAGCGGCCGCACCCAGCGGAACTCGCCCGTACCCCAGCGCATCGACTTCGGCCACGGCACGCGCTCGATCACCGCCGGCACCAGCTCGGCCAGCAGCTCGGCCGTGGCCCTGCCGGTCTCGCGCACGAGCGCGAACAGGACCCGCGATTTGCGGTCCTGGCGTTCCTCGATCTCGTAGTCGAGCCCGGCGAGCCCGCGCAAAAAGCCGGCGCGCGCCTGCTCGGGAGCGTCCGCGCGCGGCCCCTTGCGCTCGACCACGCGGTCGTCCTGGCGCAGCGGCAGGCCGGCGATCACGACCGTCAGCCGGCGCGGGGTGGCGTAGGAGCGGGCCGGCGCCTCGAACGCGATTCCGGCCGCGGTCAGTGCCTCGGCGATGCCGCGGGCGAGATCCTCGCGCGCCCGGTCCTGCATCCGTGCCGGGATCTCCTCGGAGAGGAGCTCGAGCAGCAGCTCCGCCATCGCCTCAGGCCGCCGGACCGTGGCCGCGGGAGACGAGCCAGGCCTCGGCGCAGGCCTTCGCCAGCGCTCGCACGCGCCCGATATAGGCTGCGCGCTCGGTCACGCTGATCACGCCGCGCGCGTCGAGCAGGTTGAACAGGTGGCTGGCCTTGAGACATTGGTCGTAGGCCGGCAGCGGCAGACTGCGCTCCAGGACCAGCCGGCAGTGGCGTTCGGCGTCGGCGAAGTGACGGAACAGCAGCTCGGTGTCGGCGACCTCGAAGTTGAACGCCGAATATTCCCGCTCCGCCTGCAGGAAGACGTCGCCGTAGGTCACGCCCTGGCCGTTGAAGTCGAGATCGTAGACGTTCTCGATCCCCTGGACGTACATCGCCAGCCGCTCGAGCCCGTAGGTCAGCTCGCCCGAGACCGGCCGGCAGTCGAAGCCGCCGACCTGCTGGAAGTAGGTGAACTGCGACACCTCCATCCCGTCGCACCAGACCTCCCAGCCCAGGCCCCAGGCGCCGAGGGTCGGGCTCTCCCAGTCGTCCTCGACGAAGCGCAGATCGTGCAGGGCGGGATCGATCCCGAGCGCCAGCAGGCTGCCGAGATAGAGGTCCTGGAAGCCCGGCGGCGACGGCTTCATGATCACCTGGAACTGGTAATAGTGCTGCAGCCGGTTGGGATTCTCGCCGTAGCGCCCGTCGGTCGGGCGGCGCGAGGGCTGGACGTAGGCCGCGTTCCACGGCTCCGGCCCGAGGGCGCGCAAGGTGGTCGCGGGATGGAAGGTGCCGGCGCCGACCTCGACGTCGTAGGGCTGCAGGATGACGCAGCCGCGCTCGGCCCAATAGCCCTGCAGGCGCAGGATCAGATCCTGAAAGCTGGGCGGGCGGTCGGGAGCCACGAGTGTTCTGGGTCGACTATCCATGTTGCAGCGCAACGTCTAGACAGCGGCTCCTGCGGGGTCAAGGCGAGCGGGGCGGCTCAGCCGCGTCGGAACTGGCATTCCTCGACGCTGCGACAGACGGTCCCGTTGGGCACGAACATGCCGCAGCGCACGCATTCGACGAGATCGGTGGCGCGCGCCGCCGGCTTGCTCTGAGTCGCCCGCTCGCTCGCCGCCGCGAGCTTGGCCTGCATGCTCTGGTACATGCGCCATCCGCGCCACGCTATGACGGCGATCGCGACGGTCATCAGGATCTTGCTGAAGCTGAGCGTGAACATCGGCCCTGTCGTCCGAGCGGCTAGAGTCCATAGCGGCGCCAGAGCGCGCGCGCCTCGAGAGCCGCGAAGAGCTCCTCTAAAGCATGAGCGGGCTCCGTGCGCGAGCGCAACCGGCGCAGCAGGCCGCGCCGCGGGTTGGCGACCACCAGCCGGGCCTTCGCGCCGAAGCGCCGCCGGATCACCGCGCGCGCCTCGCCCAGCCCGTCGATCAGCCCGAGCGGCAGCGCCGCGGTCCCGGTCCAGACCCGGCCGTCGAACAGATCGGCGTCGTCCGCCGCCAGCCGGTCGCCGCGCCGCGCACGGACATGCGCGACGAAGCCCTGTAGGATGTCGGCATGGATGGCCCGCAGCAGCTCGAGGTCGCCCGGGCGCTCCGGGCGGAAGGGGTCGAGCATGCCCTTGTGCTCGCCGGTCGCGTGCACCCGGCGCTCGATCCCCAGCCTGGCGAGGGCGTCCTCGAAGCCGAAGCCGGCGCTGATCACGCCGATCGAGCCCACGATCGAGG
>JBFWWD010000129.1:0-15331 GCA_050246385.1 Geminicoccaceae bacterium | reverse complement strand
GTCTCGTAGACCACGAACTCCATCCGATCGAGCTCGAGCAGGAGATCGTTCGGGAACTCGATGTCGGCCTTGTCGATCTCGTCGATCAGGACGACCGCACGATCCTCGCCGGCGAAGGCCTGCCAGAGCACGCCCTTGCGGATGTAGTGCCGGATGTCCTGGACGCGCGGATCGCCGAGCTGGCTGTCGCGCAGCCGCGAGACCGCATCATATTCGTAGAGCCCCTGCTGCGCCTTGGTGGTCGACTTGATGTGCCAGCGGTGGAGCGGCATGCCCAGTGCCGCCGCCACCTCCTCGGCCAGCATGGTCTTGCCGGTGCCGGGCTCGCCCTTGACCAGCAGCGGCTTCTGCAGGGCGACGGCAGCCCGCACCGCGAGCTGCAGCTCCTCGGTCGCGATGTAGCGCTCGGTGCCCGTGAAGCCCATCCGGGGCGGCCCTCACAGCTCGGGTTCATGGCGGAGCCCCGCGCGGCGCGGACTCGCTGGGCGACTGCCCGTGGATCTGCGCGCACCATACTGCACATGAGGTGGACGCCAAGTGCCCGGCAACGGATCGGGGAGCGATAGCGGGCTTCGTTGCCGAACGGCATATCGGGCATGGTCCGCGACGCCGAGACAATGGCACGCTCTAGCCTCGCCCAACCCCTAAGCCGGCGGCGAGGTCGAAAGTCGGTATGCCTCGACCGCAGTCCCACCCAGAACCCGTTCCCGCTCGGCCGGAGACAGGCCGGATAGCAAGGCGCCGGTCTCGCTCCACACCTTGGCGTAGCCGCCGCGGAGCAACGCGACGGGCCAGTCGCTGCCGAACATCAGTCGGCCGCCTCGACCGCGATGGTCGCCCCCACGCCTGCCGCCGCGCGCTCGGGCGCGAGATCCTCTGGCCCGAACGAACGTCGTATCGGCGCGAATGCCGGTTCGCCCGCGTAGGGCGCCCTTTCCATCGATGAGGTTTGGTAGGTTCCCTACGACCAGAAGTGCGAGGTCGCCGTCGTGCGCGACATGGCGCCCGGTGCCGGCAAACCGAGCGGTGGTCATGCGAAGACGAAATCGGTGGCGGCGAGGCCGAGCACGTCCGCCACGGTGAGCACGTCCACGCCCGCGGCACCACCGTTGGACAGGCCGAGGTCGATGACCGTGCTGCCGGCGCTGGTGAAACGGGCGAGATCGCCGAAGGCGTGGATGTCGCCATAGCCGCGCAGGTCGATCAGGTCGGCACCCCGGGCGAAGTCGGCGATCCTGTCGAGTCCGCTGCCGACGGCGAACGCGAAGCGGTCGGCACCGCCGCCGCCTTCGAGCTCGTCGTTGCCCGAGCCACCCTCCAACCGGTCCGCGTCCGTGCCGCCGGCCAGTGAGTCGTTGCCCGACCCGCCGGTCAGCTCGTCCCGGCCCGACTCGCCGAACAGCACGTCGTTGCTCGAGCCGCCGACCAGCTGGTCGGCCCCGGTGCCGCCGAACAGCACGTCGTTGCCCGAGCCGCCGTTGAGGCTGTCTCGGCCATCGCCGCCCGAGAGCACGTCGATGCCCGAGCCGCCGAGCAGCACGTCCGCGCCGCGCTGGCCATCGACGATGTCGTTGCCCGAGTTGCCCGAGAGCCGGTCGCCGTCATCGCCGCCGCCCAGGATGTCGTTGCCGAGACCGCCGTCGAGCTGGTCGCCGCCGGCACTGCCGTCGAGCTGGTCGTTGCCGTCGCCGCCGAGCAGGATGTCGTTGCCGAGACCACCGACGAGAATGTCCGCACCCGCCTCGCCGAGCAGATTGTCGGTACCGCTCCCGCCGGTCAGGATGTCGTCTCCAGCACCTCCGACGAGACTGTTGTCGCCCTCCGCATCAAACAGCGCGTCGTTCCCGTCGCCGCCGAGCAGGACGTCGTCCCCGAGTCCGCCGTCAAGGTCGTCGTTGCCGGCGAGACCCAGGAGCAGGTCGGCGCCCCCGAGACCGGAGATCACGTCTCGAGTGCCAGTGCCGATCAGGACATCGTCGCCCTCGGTTCCGACTTTGATCGCCATCAATTCCCTCCCATCGCGGCAACGGCGGCTCGGCCGCGCTCCCTGGGCCAGCTAGATCTCCAGGGCATCGGGGTGACGGCAGAGCAGGCTGCCGGCTCAACGCATGCCGAGCGATGCGCGGATCTTGCCGACCACCTCGAAACAGACGGGCACGCCATGCACCGCGGTCGGCAAATCCGGGCCGTCTTCCGGCGGCGTGGCGAGGTTCACCTTGACCGCCCAGTCCGGGCCGACCTTGGTCAGCCCGATGCCGACGACACCCTGGAGGCCGGAGACCACCTCCTGCACCAGCCGCTTGGCCTGTTCCGCCTGGGCGCGCGACACGTCCGTCATAGCCCGAACATAGTCATCGGCGCCTCAGGTGGCCAGCGCCAGATCCAACGCCTCATACACGGGGCCGATCGGGCTGGCGTAGGTCAGCCCCTGACCCTGGCTGCCACCCTGGTCGCCACCCGCGAACAGGAGCGCCGCCGCGCGGAGCCGGGAATCGACGACGAGGGCGCCGCTGTCGCCACCTCGGCTGAATGGCGCGCCCGCCTCGCCCTCGATCTCGATCTGATGGTCGAAGGACAGATTGCCGGTCTCGTAGGTGATCACGACTTCGTCGAGCTCCACCGCCGTGACCCGCCCGCGCGTCAGCCCGGTCGTGCGGCCGAGTTTCGCCACCATGTCCCCGGGCTCGAGCGGCTCCTCGGCGATGCCGGCGATCGGGCCGAGGCCCTCGATCGTCCGCACCTCCGCCTCGATCCCTGCGGCAATCGCGGCGACCGCCGCATCCACCCCGTTCGCCTGTCGCTGCAGCGGCACGAAGGCGAGCAAGGCACCGACACGGTCGCGTGCGCGGCGGCCGCCATCAAACCTGCCTGGCTGGAGGATCGCCTGGCCGGTCTTGGCCCGGTTCTCGTTGGCGAGCACGTGGTTGGCGCTCAGAATGACCGTCTCGCCGGTGGCCCGATGCAGTGCGAACGAACCCAGCGTGCCGGCGGTGACGGCGACATGGCCGACCGAGGTGCCGATCCGCAGCGGCCTGTGCCGGCGCTGCTGCCACGGCGCCTCCGGCCCGGCCTGCTTGAACAGCCGCCCGACATAGCGGACATCGAGCCCGCCCCGGCAGAGCCGGCGCAGGCGATCGTGGAGCTCGCCGTCGGTCTCGGGCCGCAGCTCGTGGCGCTGGATGCGCACCGCCAGCCGGTACTGGCCCTTGCGCGCGCCCGCGGCGATGCCCAGCGCGACCGCACGCTCCGGCCCGGTCCTGGTCCGTGCCGTGCCGGCGGCGACGCCGGCACGGCCGAGCGCGAAGGCGCTAGCGACCGCCGGCCCGACGAGCTCGACCGCCACCTCCTGCTTGAGCGCGCGGACCGATTCGAGCCGCATGCCTTGCTAGCTCACCGCCTCCGGCCGCCGGTCGCCGGCACCCTGCGCCAGCGAGGCCTCGAGGAACTTGTCGAGATCGCCGTCGAGCACGCCCTGCGGGTTGCCGCTCTCGATCCCGGTGCGCAGGTCCTTCACCATCTTGTAGGGGTGCAGGACATAGTTGCGGATCTGCGAGCCGAAGCTGGTGTCCATCTTCTGCGCCTCCGCGGCGTCCGAGACCGCGCGGCGCTTGGCCAGCTCGAGCTCGTAGAGCTTGGCCCGCAGCATATCCATGGCCTGGGCGCGGTTGCGGTGCTGCGAGCGGTCGTTCTGGCAGGCGGCGACGATTCCGGTCGGCAGATGGGTCAGGCGGACCGCGGAATCGGTCCGGTTGACGTGCTGGCCGCCGGCACCGGAGGCGCGGTAGGTGTCGACCTTGAGGTCCTTGTCCAGGATCTCGATCTCGATCCGGTCGTCAATTACCGGCGAGACCGTGACCGAGGCGAAGCTCGTGTGCCGGCGGGCATTGCTGTCGAAGGGCGAGATCCGGACCAGACGGTGCACGCCGGCCTCGGTCTTCAGCCAGCCATAGGCGTTCTCGCCGACGATCTTGACCGTGGCCGACTTGATGCCGGCCTCCTCGCCCTCGCTCTCCTCGATCCACTCCGCCTTGTAGCCGTGCTGCTCGGCCCAGCGCAGATACATGCGCAACAGCATCTCGGCCCAGTCCTGGCTCTCGGTGCCGCCCGCACCGGCCGCGACCTGGAGGAAGGCGTCGTTCTGGTCGGCCTCGCCCGAGAGCATGGATTCGAGCTGCAGCCGGTCGACCTGCTCCTTCATCTGCCCGAGATCGCGGACGACCTCGTCGGCGGTGCCCTCGTCGCCCTCCTCCTCGGCCAGCTCGGCGAGCCCCAGCGCATCGGCCAGCCCCTGCTCGAGCGCGCGCTGACGGTCGATCGCCGCCGCCAGCCGATTGCGCTCGCTCATGACGGTCTGCGCCTTCTCGGCGTTCTCCCAGAGCTTCGGGTCCTCGGAGAGCGAGTTCAGCTCATCGAGGCGCAGCAGTGCATTGTCCCAGTCAAAGATGCCTCCGCTGCAGCTCGAGGCCCTCGCGGATCGAGTCGGCGAGATTGGCGATGTCGGCGCGCATGACGAAGATCCTGTGAAACGGAGTTGCTCAGTAGAGGCCGCTCGACGAGGGCGACGCCGCTTGGCCCGAGCCTTTCGGGACGGCGAACGGGTCCTTGTCGGTGCTCTCCTCGACCATCGAGCGGTCACGGCCAGGCTCGGTGCCAGGGATGAAGGCCTCGGCGATGACATTCCTGCCGCCGTGGGCGAGCCTGCCGGTGGTGGCGTCGACGCGGACCAGGCTCAGACCCGGCGGGGTCCGGAACGGCGTCGCGGGCTTGTCCTTGAGCGCGTCGCGCATCACGTCGATCCAGATCGGCAGGGCCACCGACGCACCGGTCGCCCGCCTGCCCATCGAGCGCGGCTGGTCGTAGCCCACGAACACGGCGACGACCAGATCCGGCGAGAAGCCGACGAACCAGACATCCTTGCTGTCGTTGGTGGTGCCCGTCTTGCCAGCCAGGGGCTTGCCCAGCTCCAGAGCCCCCTTGGCGGTGCCCCGTTCCACCACCCCTTCCAGCATCGAGACCATCTGATAGGCATTGCGCGGATCGACCACGATCGGCCGGGTGTTGGGGATCGCCGGCGGCGAGCTGCCGTCCCAGGCTACCGCCGAGCAGCCGTCGCATGGGCGCGGATCGGCGCGCATGATGGTCTTGCCATGGCGGTCCTGGATGCGCTCGATCAGGATCGGCTCGATCTTGTGGCCGCCATTGACCAGCTCGGCATAGGCGCCGGCAAGCTCGATCGGGGTCACCTCGTTGGTGCCCAGTGCCGCGGCGAGGTTGCGCTGCATCTGGCTGCCGAGGCCGAGCCGGCGCGCGGTCTCGATGATGTGGTCCATGCCGACCTGCTGGGCGACGCGCACGGAGATCAGGTTGCGCGAGCGCTCAAGCCCGACCCGCAGGGTGATCGGGCCGAGAAAGTCCTCGCTGAAGTTCTCCGGCTCCCAGCGCGGCAGGCCCTCACCCTGGTCGAGCGAGATCGGCGAATCGTCCATAATGGTGACCGGCGTCATGCCGGCCTCGAGGGCGGAGAGATAGACGAACGGCTTGAACGACGAGCCGGGCTGGCGGTGAGCCTGGGTGGCGCGGTTGAACTTGCTCTGGCGGTAGCTGAAGCCGCCGGACATGGCGAGCACGCGCCCGGTATGCGGATCGAGCGCCACCACCGCACCCTCCACCGCCGGGCGCTGACGCAGGATCCAGTGCAGATTGTCGGGCTCGCCCACCTGCTCCATCACCACCGCATCGCCGACCGCGAGCGGCTGGCGCCGGGTCCAGGCGACATCGTCCGCATCCAGCGGCAGCTGCGATCCGTCGTCGAGGCCAAGCTCCACCCGCCCCGACTTAGTCGACAGCACCACGGCGCGCCGCCAGCCGTCGAGCTCGAAGCCCGGATCGAACTTCTGGAGACGGAGCAGCCAGTCCTCGCCGGCCTCGGCGAGATCGATCTGGCCGAGGGGGCCGCGCCAGCCCTGGCGCCGGTCGTAGCTGGCGAGGCCGTGACGCAGGGCCCGGTCCGCCGCCGCCTGCAGCTCCGGCTGGAGCGTCACCCGGACGGACAGCCCGCCCTCGTAGAAGCCCTCCTCGCCGAGTCGGCTGACGAGCCGGCGGCGAACCTCCTCGATGAAGAAGTCGGCCTCGGCGGTCTGGGTCGCCGAGCGCGGATGCAGCGCCAACGGCTCCGCCCGGGCGGCGGTGGCCTCGTCGGCGGTGACGTAGCCGTCGTCGAGCATGCGCCCGAGCACGTAATCGCGTCGCTGCAACGCCGCCTCGGGGTTGCTGACCGGGTCGTAGGAGGAGGGCGCCTTGGGTAGCCCGGCGAGCAGCGCCGCCTCGCCGATGGTCAGCTCGTCGAGCGACTTGTCGAAATAGTTCAACGCCGCGGACGCGATGCCGTAGGAGCGGTTCCCCAGGAAAATCTCGTTCAGATACAGCTCGAGGATGCGGTCCTTGCCGAAGGCGCGCTCGATCCGCAGCGCGAGCAGCATCTCCTTGAGCTTGCGCTCGTAGGACAGCTCGTCGCTCAGCAGGAAGTTGCGCGCCACCTGCTGGGTGATGGTCGAAGCTCCTTCAGGCCGCCGATTGTCGCCGATGCGCTGCAGGTTGCTCACGACCGCCCGGGCGATGCCGAACACGTCGATGCCGGGATGACTGTAGAAGTGCTGGTCCTCGGCGGCGACGAAGGCGTTCTTGACCCGCTCCGGAATGGCCTCGATCGGCACGTAGGTCCGGTTCTGCCGCGCATACTCCGCGAGCAGCCTGCCGTCGCCGGCGTGGATTCTGGTCGCCATCGGCGGCTCGTAGTCGGCGAGCTGACGATGGTCCGGGAGGCCGCCGCCATAGTTGTTGACCAGATAGAGCAGCCCTGCGCCGCCCAGGACGACCAGGAGCGTCACCGCCATGATCGCGGCGGACAGCAGGCGGAGAAGGCGCTTCACGACTACCGATCCTCGTCAGACACTGCCTGAGTGCGCATGCGGCCGTCAGGACCGCGGCACGCCGAAGTAGCGGTCCAGGGACCGCACGATCGCCTGCCCTAATTTGGCGCGATAGTCGGGCTGCGCCAGATTGCGCTCGTCATCCGGGTTGGAAAGATAGCCCAGTTCGAGCAACACCGACGGCATTTCGGGCGATTTGAGCACGGCGAAGCCGGCGAACCGGCGATGACGCTTCACGAGGGAGGTCACCCGCGCCAGCTCCTCCGCCAGCGCGTCGGCCAGAGCGATCGACCGGTTGTTGGTGTCGCGCTGCGCCAGGTCGATCAGGATCGTCGCCACCATGGCATCGTGTTGCGACAGATCGGCGTCGACCAGGATGTCGGCCTTGTTCTCTTGTGCGGCGAACTTGGCGGCCTCCTCGTCCGATGCCTTCTCCGACAGGGTGTAGATCGACGCGCCGCGCATGTCGGCAAGGCGCAGGCTGTCGGCGTGCAGCGAGATGAACACGTCGCCGCCGAGCCGGCGCGCCTTCGCGATCCGGTCGCGCAGCGGAATGTACGCGTCGCTCTCGCGGGTGAGCGCGACCCGGTAGCGGCCGCTCCGCTCGATCAGGGTCTCGAGCTCGCGCGCCATCTCCAGCACGATGGTCTTCTCATAGAGGCCGCTGACCGAGATGGCGCCGGGATCGGTGCCGCCATGCCCCGGATCGAGCACCACCACCGGCAGCTCATGCCCGTTCGTGCCGGCCGACGCGCGCACCCGGCCGTCGAGCTGGCTGCCGACCGCCCCCGCGAGCGCGACCGGCCTGGATGCCGGAACGGGCGCACCGGGGCGTGAGACGGTCTGGGCCGAATCGTCGGCCTCCGCCTCCGTCAGCGCAGGTTTGGCCGCGACGACCTCTTCCCGCTCGGCCGCTGCGAGATCGAGCACGAGGCGATAGCTCGCACTGTCCCGGTTGGGCGGCAGCAGGATCGCGCTGGCCACGCGGGCCGGTCGCGCCAGTGCGACGATCAGGCGGGACTGTCCGTCCGGAGTCGCAACGAGATCGTATCCGCGCGCCATCCCGCGCCGCGGTCGCCCCGCATTCTCGCCGAGGTGCCACGCGACGTCGACGACATCGAGCTCGAGGCGGTCGGGATCGAGCTCGGTCCGGGTCGCAAAGCTCACCTCGCGGTCGAAGTCGATCACGATCCGGGTGCGGTTGCCGTGATCGCCGAAGCGAAGATCGGTCGCCTCGGCCGGCGTGGCGGCCCGGGCCACGAAAGCGCAGAGGATGAGCAGGGACGCGGTCAGAATGCCGAGCGCGACCCTGCTTAAGCGGCTGGGGAATGGGGCGGCCCTGTTCATCTCAGATCGAGATTACGCGATTGTGGCTGGCCGGGACAGGCTCTATAGTCGAGGCCGTGATGGCCCGGTATAGGCAAGGATCGTTCGCGACGGCGGAACAGACCTCCGATCGCGAGCGAGCGCCGCGCCGCAGCCCTCTCAACCAACAGGCTCTGGCCGACCGGCCGAAGATGCAGGGGCGAGACCGCGCGTGCCGCGTGTTGCCTGGCATGATCGGTGGCCGTGCCTCGATCCGTTGTTCCGCTCGCGGCCGCTCCGGCCCCGTCCGTGCCCTGTCGCACCGGGTCCTTGCAGTCGCCCCCACATCGAGCCGCGACTGCCGGGTGCCGCCAACGCGGTCGGACAGGCGGCTACCGGAGTTTTCCGTACATGGTCAAGCGCATGCTGATCGACGCCAACCACCCGGAGGAAACCCGGGCGGTGGTGCTCGATGACCGCTATCTCGTCGATTTCGATTTCGAGACCTCGACCAAGCTTCAGCTCAAGGGCAACATCTACCTTGCCAAGGTGACGCGCGTCGAGCCCTCGCTGCAGGCCGCGTTCGTCGAGTATGGCGGCAACCGCCACGGCTTCCTCGCTTTCAGCGAGATCCACCCCGACTACTATCAGGTGCCGCAGGCCGACCGTGCGCTGCTCGAGGACGTCGAGCGCGAGACGGCCACCAAGCCGTCCTCCCCGGACGGCGAGGGCGAGCACGCCAACGGCGACGTCCCGTCGGCGGAGACGATCACCACCGACGCCGACGAGGAGACGGCGGAGGTGATGGCCGATCAGGCGCGGCGGCGCGCCCGGCTCCTGCGCAGCTACAAGATCCAGGAGGTGATCAAGCGCCGGCAGATCATGCTGGTGCAGGTCGTCAAGGAGGAGCGCGGCAACAAGGGGGCGGCACTCACCACCTATCTGTCGCTTGCCGGCCGCTATTGCGTGCTGATGCCCAACACGCCACGCGGCGGCGGGATCAGCCGCAAGATCGTACAGCAGGAGGACCGGCGCAAGCTCAAGGAGATCGCGCAGGAGCTCGAGGTCCCGACCGGGATGGGCCTGATCATCCGCACCGCCGGGCAGGAGCGGAGCAAGGCGGAGATCAAGCGCGACTACGAATATCTGCTCCGCCTCTGGAACGAGATCCGCGACACCACGCTCAAGAGCGTGGCGCCGAAGATGATCTACGAGGAAGGCGACCTCATCAAACGCGCGATGCGCGACCTCTACACTCGCGACATCGAGGAGGTGCTGGTCGAGGGCGAGGAGGGCTACCGCTCCGCCAAGCGGCTGATGTCGATGCTGATGCCGAGCCGGGCACGGCTCGTGAAGCAGTATCGCGAGGAGATGCCGCTCTTCTTTGCCTACAAGGTCGAGGATCAGCTCGACCGGATGCATAGCCCGACCGTGCAGCTGCCGTCGGGCGGATCGATCGTGATCCACACCACCGAGGCGCTGACCGCGATCGACGTCAATTCGGGTCGGTCGACGCGCGAGCGCCACATCGACGAGACCGCGGTCAAGACCAATCTCGAGGCGGCGGACGAGGTCGCCCGGCAGCTCAGGCTGCGCGATCTGGCCGGCCTGATCGTGATCGACTTCATCGACATGTCGGAAGGGCGCCACCAGCGCGCGGTCGAGAAGCGGCTGCGCGACGCGCTGAAGGCGGACCGCGCGCGCATCCAGATGGGCCGGATCAGCCAGTTCGGGCTGATGGAGCTGTCGCGTCAGCGGCTGCGTGCCAGCCTGCAGGAGCTGTCGAGTCAGATCTGCCCGCATTGCGCCGGGCTCGGCGTGGTGCGCTCGACCGAGAGCTGTGCCCTGCAGACCCTGCGGGCGATCCAGGAGCAGGGCATCCGCGGCGAGGCGGCAGCCCTCAACCTGACCGCACCTCCCGAGGTGGCGCTCTATCTCCTCAATCAGAAGCGCGATGCGCTCGGCCGGCTCGAGCAGGCCTATGCGATGCGCGTCACCGTCCTGATCGATCACGATCTGGTCCCCCCGGCGACCAGGCTCGAGGTCACCGAGCGGCGCGACCGTATGGAAGCGGTCCGCGCCGAGCGCGCCGAGCCGGCCGCCGAGGAGGTGGAGGAGGAGCCGGTCGTGGAGGAACCGCGGCGCCAGCGCCAGCCGGCCCAGGCCGCGGCTCCGCAGTCGCCCCGCCCTGCCGCGGGCGAGGAGGGCGAGGACGGCCAGCAGCGGCGGCGGCGCAAGCGTCGGCGCAGGCGGAGGCGGTCCGGTGACGGCGCGCACGCACCCGAGCTGACCGGTGTCGAGGCGCTCGACCAGGGCGAGTTCGAGGGCGAGGAGGACGGCGAGGAGGACGAGGCCGAGCAGGTCGAGGCTCCGCCGGAAGCGGATGTCGCCGAGGTCCACGCGCGCGCCGAGGAGTCCGTGCCCGAGGCCGAGAACGAGCCGGTGACGGTCGCGGAAGCGGCCGCTCCGGTGGAGGAAGCTTCCCCTGCGGAGGCGGTGCCCACACTCGAGGACGCCCTTCCCGCCGAGGTGCCCGTTTTCGAGCCTGCGCCGGCGCCCGAGGTCGAGCCGGCGCCCGAGATCGGGGCCGCTCCCGAGATCGAGGCGGCGGTGGAGGCCCCTCCGGCCGAGGAGCCTGCCAAGCCCGCCAAGACACCGCGCCCGCGCAAGCCACGCAAGCCGCGCGCGTCCACGAAGAAGGCGGCCGAGCCCGCCGAGGCTCCTGTCGAGGTGCCTTCGTCGGAGGATGCGGCGGACGCAACGCCTTCCGCGCCGCAGGTCAACGGGTCGGCCGAGCCGCCGACGTCGTTGCCCGAGGAGTCGGTCGCTCTCCCGGCGGAGGAGGCTCCGATCGAGCCCGCCATTCCGGCCGAGCCGGAGCCGGCGGGCGCGGAGGCCGCCCCGCCCCAGGAGGAGCAGCCCCAGCGCCAGGGCTGGTGGAGCCGCTGGGTGCGGTGATGTGGCGCCGGCGCTCTGCGGTTCAGACGCGGGCGCCGGCGAAGCGCGGCTCCTGCTCCAGCCGGGGTGCCGGAGTCCCGAACCACCCCTCCATGCGCCGGGCGGCCTCGGCGACGTCGTTCTCCGCCCCGGCGAAGGAGAGTCTGACATACCGGTCGCCGCGGCCGGGATCGAAGTCGACGCCCGGCGTCAGCGCGACGCCGGTGTCGTCCAGCAGCTTGCGGCACAGCTCGACCGAGCCGAGGCCGAGATGGCCGATATCGACATAGAGATAGAACGCGCCGTCGGGCGGGGCCATCCGCGACAGGCCCATGCGCGGCAGCCGGTCGAGCAGGAGCGCGCGGTTGCGGCGGTAGTGCTCGAGCCGGCGTTGCAGCTCCGGCAGGTCCGACATCGCGCCGAGCGCCGCGTGCTGCGCGATGGCCGGGGCGGAGATGAACAGGTTCTGCGCGAGCCGGGTCACCGGAGCCACCAGCTCCTGCGGCAAGACCAGCCAGCCGAGCCGCCAGCCGGTCATGCCGTAGAACTTCGAGAAGCTGTTCACGACGATGGCGTCCGGCGCGAAGGCCAGGATCGTGTCCGCCGGTTCGTCGTAGGTGATGCCGTGATAGATCTCGTCCGAGATGATCCGGACACCCCGTTGCGCGCACCAGGCGGATACCCGCGCGAGCCCCGTCCGCGACAGGACGGAACCGGTCGGGTTCGACGGGCTCGCCAGGACAAGCCCTGCAATCGGCCCCTGGACCCGGTCCAGGAGCTCGGGCGTGGGCTGGAAACCGGTCGCAAGATCGGTCGGCACCGATACGACCTCGATGCCGAGCGCCGAGAGGATGTTCCGGTAGGCCGGATAGCCTGGCTCGGTCACGATCACGCGATCCCCCGCATCGAACGCGGCGAGAAACGCCAGGATGAAGGCGCCCGAGGCGCCGACGGTCAGGGCGATGCGGGCCGGCGCGGCCGAGACCTGGTACTGGCGCCGGTACTGCTCCGCGAGGGCGTGGCGGAGCATGGGCAGCCCGAACGCCTCGGTATAGCCGCACGGGCCTCCCGCCATGGCCGTTCGGACCGCCTCGAGCGCCGCAGGCGGCGCACCGGCGGCGGGCTCGCCAACCTCGAGATGCAGCACGTCGCCGCCCCGCCGCGCGCGGGCATTGGCGGCAGCCATCACCTCCATCACGATGAACGGGTCGATCGCGCTACGGCGGGAGACCTTGATCGTCGAGTTGGCGCTCATGCTATCCTTCGCTCCGCCGGTTCGGATGGTGCCGCGCAGCCACGGTCCTGCCGGCGCGTGATCTCCGGTCAACGCATGGACTCGATAGATGCGGCGTAGCCTCGGAAACTTGAACAGACTGGCGTGCGCCGTGATCGCCGTGGCGTTGGCCTGCGCGGCAATCCCGGCCGGCGCCGTCTCGCTGATCCGCGATGCCGAGACCGAGGCCGTCCTGCGCCGCATCGCCGATCCGATCTTCTCGGCGGCCAGGCTCGATCCCGGATCGATCGACATCTACATCATCAACGATCCCCAGCTGAACGCCTTCGTCGCCGGCGGCCAGAACCTGTTCGTGAACACCGGGCTGATCCTGCAGGCCGAGAAGCCCGAGGAGCTGGCCGGGGTGATCGCTCACGAGACCGGCCACATCGCGGGCGGTCATCTCAGCCGCATGGCGCAGGCGCAGCAGCAGGCTGGCATCCCTCTGATCGCCGGGATGCTGCTGGGTGCCGCCGCCGCGGTCGCCGGCGCTCCCGAGTTGGGCCAAGCGCTGATGGCGGGGGGCGCCACCGTCGGGCAGCGCGGCCTGCTCAAGTTCAGCCGCTCCCAGGAGCAGTCGGCGGATCAGGCGGCGGTGACCTATCTGGCCGCCAATCAGATGTCGCCGGAGGGGCTGCTCGAGTTCTTCCATATTCTGGAGAACCAGAATCTGCGTATCTCCCGCGACGGCAACGAGTATCTGCGCACCCACCCTCTCACCCAGGATCGCATCAACTTCCTGGAGCAGCAGGTGGCGAAGTCGCCCTACAAGGCGGCCGAGGCGGATCCCGCCCTCTATCCGGCCTATGACCGCGTGGTCGCGAAGCTCGACGGTTTCCTCGACAATCCGGCTCAGGTGATCCAGCGGCGCAAGAGCGACAGCGTCCCGGACCGCTATGCGCGCGCGATCGCCTACTACCGGGTTCCGGACACCAAGAACGCGCTGTCTCTGGTCGACGGGTTGATCAAGGACTATCCGCATGACCCGTATTTCTACGAGCTGAAAGGCCAGATCCTGTTCGAGAACGGGCAGATCGCCGAGTCGATCGCGCCCAATCGCGAAGCTTTGCGCTATCGGCCGGATTCGCCCCTGATCCGCCTCGGGCTCGCCCGCTCATTGATGGAGAGCGGCAACGACAAGGATCTGCCCGAGGCGGCCGCACTCCTGCATGAGGTGGTCCGGCTGGAGCCCGACAATCCCGGCCCGTGGCGCTTTCTCGGCATCGTCGAGGGACGTCTCGGCAATGAGGGAGCCTCCGCGCTGGCGCTCACCGAGCAGGCGGTACTGGTGCAGAATCGTAAGGACGCGCAGCTTTATCTCAACCGGGCGAAGCAGTTCATCGGCCCCGACGACCCGGACTGGTATCGCCTACAGGACCTCGAGCGCGCCACCGAGGACATCGAGGAGCCACCACCCCGGCGACGTTGAGGCGATGTTACTGGCGCAACACTGGGATCTGCCCTAAACGGGCCCGATTTCGCCCCCACTGGAGCTGCGGCCGTGATCCGTATCGCACCCCTTGCCGTCGTCGCCACGATGTTCGCGGGCTTGCTCGGCCCGGCGCCGGCGGCGATGGCCGACCAGCAGCTACCGGTGCCCGAGATCGAGAAGATCGTGCGGGACTACCTGATGCGCGAGCCACAGGTGATCTACGAGGCGATCCAGGAGCTGCAGAAGCGGCAGCAGGAGGCGGAAGCCGCACGAGCGCAGGCGGCGATCGTCGAGCGCGCCGACGAGATCTTCCGGGATACCGGCGATCCGGTGATCGGGCCGGAAGCCGGCGACGTCACGCTGGTGGAGTTCTTCGACTATCACTGCGGCTACTGCCGGGCCATGGTGCCCAAGCTGCAGAACCTGATCGACGGCGATTCGCAGCTGCGCTTCGTGTTCAAGGAACTGCCGGTGCTGGGCCCGGATTCGGTCACCGCGGCCAAGGCCTCGCTGGCTGCGTCCAAGCTGGACCCGGCCAAGTACTACGGCTTTCACCTCGCGGTGATGCAGTCCAAGGACATCGGGCTCGACAGCGTGCTCAAGATCGCAGGCGAGCAGGGCTATGAGGTCGGCGCCCTGCGCGCCGAGATGGACGCGGCCTGGATCCAGGAGCGTCTGGACGCGAACCAGGCCCTCGCCCAGAGCCTCGGCATCAACGGCACGCCGAGCTTCGTCATCGGCAAGACCCTGATCCCCGGCGCCGTCGACGTGGCGCGGCTCGAGGAGCTGATCGCGGGCGAGCGCAAGGCCGTGAACTGAGCAGGCCTCAGCGCTTCCTGGCCAGCATCACGCCGTCGCCGACCGGCAGGAGCACCGAGGTGACCCGCGCGTCGGCGCGGATCTTAGCGGTGAGCGTGCGCAGGACGAGCGTCTGCCGGTCCTGATCGTCCGGATCGGCGACCGCTCCGCCCCAGAGAACATTGTCGAGCGCCACGATCCCGCCGGGACGCACCAGCGCCAAAGAGCGCTCGTAGTACTCGTCGTAGAGCTTCTTGTCGGCGTCGACATAGGCGAGGTCGAACGGAGCGTTCTCGGCGCTCAGTTCGTCGAGACTGTCCAGGGCCAAGCCGAGCCGCAGCTCGATCCGGTCCGCGACACCGGCCCGCTCCCAATGGCGCCGCCCGATCGCCGGCCAGTGCTCGTTGACGTCGAGGGTGACGATCCGCCCGGCCGGCGGCATCGCCAGGGCCATGGCGAGCGTGCCATATCCCGTGAAGCAGCCGATCTCGAGCACCCGCCGCGCACCCACGATCTCGATCAGGAACGCGAGCAGCTGCATCTGCTCCGCCGAGCTGCGCATGCTCGCCTCGGGCAGATCGTCGCTGAGCAGCCGCAGCTCGCGCAGGACGGGATGCTCGCGCAGGCCCTGCCCGATCACATAGTCGTACAGCCGGT
>JBFWWD010000128.1:0-15333 GCA_050246385.1 Geminicoccaceae bacterium | reverse complement strand
TATCTCGCGCCGGTGGAGTTCGAGGCGCAACGTCGATCGCCAGGGGCTGCTGCGCAGCAGCCCCTGGCCACGGCGGCAACCGACTGTCCCTAATTCCCTGTCTCAGCCTCGGGGTGCAGTCCACGAGCGTCACCTGTTTGGCCTCTATTGCGGCAGTGGCGACGAGGGCGCGACGTTTGACCACCTGCGCGATCTGACGGGCAGCAAGTATCCGCTGCTCGCCTATCTTTTTTTCCTCAAGGACATCGATCGGTTCATGCCGATCCAGCCGACCGGCTTCGACCGTGCGTTCCGCGCGCTTGGCATCGACTTCTCCAGCCTGCGTCAGTGCAGCTGGGCGAACTACTCGGCCTTCAACGAGACGCTGACCGCGCTACGGCCGCTGATCGAGGAGGCCGCCGGCCTCAAAGCTGTCCGTCTTATCGACGCGCATTCGTTTTGCTGGATTCTCACGTCCTTGCTGAAGCAGGAGACCGAGAGCGCGCTTGGAAGGACGATCCGTAGCAGGGACGCCGGGCGTATCCTCGGAGGGCGCGAGAAGGCCATTGCTGCAATGCGTTACTCGGTCGAGGACACGGTGCGCAACGCTCGCGGGCAGACTGTCCTGCGGAGCGTGAAGATCAAGGAGCTGAGGATGGCGCCGGCAGAGCTGGAGAGGCACATCGCCTCTTTGCTGGATCTCCAAGGTGACCGATGCGCGCTCACAGGAATATCGTTCAACTACTACGACCCCGATTCGGACGACAATCTGCTGCCGTCGCTCGATCGGGTGGACAGCAATGGCCACTACGAGGCCGGTAATCTTCAGATCGTCTGCCGATTCATCAACTTCTGGAAAGGCGATGGCGACAACGAGGAGTTCAAGCGGCTGCTAATGCTCGTTCGCGGTATGGAGACCCATGAATGACCGACATCACCGACGAACAAACGAATCGCCTCGCCGCGCTGCAATGCGCCGACGCGTCAGAAGGCCCGCCAGGTTTCATGGTCAGTGAGCGCAAAGGGGTCTGACCCTGTTGCCACCGCTGACCGTTAACTTGCCATCAGGCAAATTAAGGTGAAACGCTAAATTTTCATCGGCCGCCGATCCAAGGAGAGGGCCGCTAGTGCCGCCGATACAGCCGCATACTTACGAGGAAGTTCGAGACGTCGTCGTCGACGTTCTGCATGGAGGGGAACAAACCCAGTATGGCGCGTCGCAGTTCGAGAGCCTAAAGCTGAGCGTCCGGGAGGTATTTGCGCGGCGCGCTGGTCAAGCGGGACAGGCCAGCCTACTCCCCAGAAACCCGCAGGATGACGAGCTGGTCCGCGACGTATTTTGGGACCTTTTCCGGCAGGGCGCCATTACGCTTGGGCTCGACAACGTCAATCCGAACTGGCCATTTTTCCGGCTCAGCTACTTTGGTGCACGTACTATCGGATCCCAGTCGCCGTGGCGGTTTCACGACACGTCTTCCTATCTGGCCGTGGTTCGAAGGGAAGCGCCTGACATCTCGGATCAGGCTGCGGTGTATCTTGATGAAGCCGTTCAGGCCTTTTACGCGCAGTGTTTGCTCGCTTCGTCGGTCATGCTGGGTGTCGCAGCCGAAGCCGAGTTCTTGAGGCTTCTGGACGTCGCAGCGACCCGGCCGACAGTCGGGAGCCGCTTTGCATCCGCCATGAACGAGAAGTTCGTCCGCCAGAAGATCGCGAAGTTCCTACCCGCTCTGACGGCTATCGCTTCCCGGCTGGACAGGCAGGCAACGGAAGACCTCGAAACGAACTTTGCACCGATACAGTCCGTGCTTCGCATCGCTCGCAATGAAGCCGGTCATCCAAGGTCGACGGCTCCTCATCGGGAGAACGTTTATGTGAACCTTCAGTTGTTTATTCCGTTCGCGCGTCAGCTTATGCGACTCCGGAACGCACTCATTGCGCATGACCCTGATTCATGAATCAATAAAGCGTGGTCAGGCTCAATGGAACTTCGCACCATCGAGATGTTCAATAACTTGCTGTCGGGTTTCCCACGACGCAGCGAGAAAGAGGCCGCTTTCTTGCCGCAAGCGCCACGATCCACACTCGACTGTACGCCTGGCCGGGATTTACCGTGCCAGGCACCGATAGCGTCCGTTAGCTCTTGAGATAACGACACCTCAAGCAGCCTTGCCAAGCGCCCGCAGCACCGCCTCGGGCTCCGCGTCGATCACCCACAGCAGCGCCCGGGCCGGCCCCTGTGGGGTGCGGATGCCCTGCTCCCAGTTGCGCAAGGTGTCGAGCGGAAAGCCGAGCTGACGCGCGAACTCGGCCTGGGTGAGCCCGGTCCGGCGACGCGCGGCGCGGATGTCGATCGGGGGCTCGGGCCCGTGCGCAGCCATCCCAGGCACGTCCTCGCCGCGAGCCTAACCAGCGCCTGACGGGTGCTCTCGATCAGCTGGTCGCCGCCCCTGTTCCGCTCGTGTGCTCCGATCCCGACACTGCTGGGCTATCGCTGCCAGGACAGCTCGTGACGCCTCGCGCTGCCCATTCCGGCTACGCTGCGCCCAAATCGACGCCCAGGTACACCTCCGCCCCGGGCAGCTCGATGCCGAGGGCGGCGAGCGGCACGACGGCGTCGAGCCCGCGATAGTGCCGCGAGCGCCAGCTGCCGTCGGGCTCGCGCACGGCCAGCTCGATGGCCGCGGCCTGGGCCGAGACGAGCAGGATCGCCTGCAAGGTCGGGATCGCCTGATAGGCCCAGCGCTTCAGGGTCAGATCGTCGCGCTGGGTCGAGGGCGACAGCACCTCCACCACCAGCACCGGATCCTCGACCACCTGCGCGTCGCCGCGGTTCTCGCCGCAACGGACGAACACGTCGGGATACATCAGTGCGCGATCCGGCGAGCGGACCTTGAGGCTGCTGCCGTGGACGAAGCAGGGGCGGCCGGTCAGGGCGTTGCCGAGGCACCGCGCGATGTTCATGCCGACCAGGTCATGGTTGGCCGTGCCGCCGGACATCAAGCGCAGCACGCCGCCGACGAGCTCGTACCGTTCGGCCTGCTGCTCCTCCCAGGCGAGAAAGTCGTCGATCGAGTGGAAGATCGGTAGGGCTGGCTCGGCCATGCAACGGTCCCTTGTTCGGCGCGATCCTATCACATCCCCGCTTTGCCGTACCCGCTCCAGCTCGGGTCGGCACCGCCTCGGGCTCCCTATCGATCACCCGCTTCCCTGAGCTTCGGCAGGATGGAGGCGTCGTCGCAGACGGACCGCGCCTGCACACGCCGGTCAGTCCTGTTGCGACATCCAGGCGGGGATGTCGCGCGCCGCATGCAGGACGCGCCAGACGTCGATCATGCTCTCACGTTCGACGTAGAAGACGAGGTAGGGGTAGCGCCGCAGCGCCCAGGACTGGAGCCCCGGCACACCAAGCTCGTGGGCGTAGCGGGGCGACCCGCTGGCCGGATGTGGCCGCGCGCGGCAGTCACGCCTGCGGTCGTCGGATAGTGATCAACGGCCTCCTGTACGTCGAGGATCGCCCGCTCGCGCGGTACGACCGGCTTTCCGCTCACTTCGTCGAGAGTCGTCACATGCGCGCGCACAAGCCATCGAAGTACGCCCCGTCCGCGACGAGTCCAGGCGGGGACGCCGCCCCCTCGACCAGCAGGGCCCGCAGGCGCTCGCGATCATGCTCCTTGCGGATCAGCGCCCGCACATACTCGCTCGAGGTCCCATAACCGCGCGATCGGACCTGCTCGTCGACGAAGGATTTGAGCGACGCGGGCAGCGAGATGTTCATCGTGCTCATGGCGGAACGCTAGCCGTCATGGCAAATTTTGCCAAGGTCGCGCTGGCCGGCCGCGCCACGGCGGCGTCTCGACCAGCACGGGCGCGGCACGCAGATCCGCGACAGGGCCGGGGCGCGCCGCTGCCATGACGAGGTGACGCCTCTATGTCCCCGGCCGGCCGTACCCTCCCCCGCTCGGGGTCTGCACCGCGAACACGTCGCCGGCCTGCACCTCCGCCCGGCACCGTCCCTCCAGCTGCTCGCGGCTACCATCCACCCGCTCGACCCACTGGTCGCCCGGCGTGCCCGGCTCGCCGCCATGCACGCCGAACGGCGGCACCTTGCGCCGGTTGGAGACCAGCGCCGCCTGCATCGACTCCAGAAAGCGCACGCGCCGCACCGTCCCGTCGCCGCCCTTGTGCTTCCCCTTCCCGCCGGAGCCGCGATTGATGCGATGGCTCTCCAGCAGCACCGGGTAGCGCCATTCCAGGACCTCGGGGTCGGTCAGGCGGGAGTTGGTCATGTGGGTATGCACGCCCGAGGTGCCGTCGAAACCCGGCCCGGCGCCGCTGCCGCCGCAGATGGTCTCGTAATACTGGTACTTGGCGTTGCCGAAGGTGAAGTTGTTCATCGTGCCCTGGGCGGCGGCCAGCACGCCGAGGGCACCATAGAGCGTGTCGGTCACCCACTGCGAGGTCTCGACATTGCCGGCGCAGACCGCGGCCGGGTGGCGGCAGCAGACCACCGAGCCCTCGGGCACCACGATCTCGATCGGCTTCAGGCAGCCTTCGTTCATCGGGATGTCGTCGTCGACGAGCGTGCGGAAGACGTAGAGCACGGCAGCACGGGTGACCGCCGCCGGGGCGTTGAAGTTCCAGGGCTGCTGGGGGCTGGTGCCGGTGAAGTCGACCGTGGCCCGCCGCGCCTCCTTGTCGATCGCGATCCTCACCTTCACCACCGGCCCGGCGTCGTGGGCGTAGGTGAACTCGCCGTCCTGCAGGACGTCGAGCACGCGCCGCACGCTCTCCTCGGCATTGTCCTGGACGTGGCCCATATAGGCGCGGACCGTGGCGAGGCCGAACTGGGCGACCATCTTCGCCAGCTCGTTGGCGCCGCGCTGGCAGCTCGCCACCTGGGCCTGGAGGTCGGCCACGTTCTGGGTCTCGTTGCGCACCGGGTAGGGGCCGGCGCGCAGCACCTCCAGGAGTGCTTTCTCGCGCAGCTGCCCCTTCTCGACCAGGAGGAAATTGTCGAACAGCACGCCTTCCTGGTCGATGGTGGTGCTGTCGGGCGGCATCGAGCCCGGGGTGATTCCGCCGACATCGGCATGGTGCGCGCGCGCGGCGGTGAAGAACACCAGCTCGCCGCCCTCGTACACCGGCATGACGGTGGTGATGTCCGGCAGATGCGTGCCGCCATTGTAGGGGTTGTTGAGCGCCCAGACGTCGCCCGGCCGCAGCCGGTCGCGGTTCAGCTCGAGGATGGTGCGCACCGACTGGCCCATCGAGCCCAGATGCACCGGCATGTGCGGCGCGTTGGCGACCAGCGCCCCGTCGGCGGCGAACACCGCGCAGGAGAAGTCCAGCCGCTCCTTGACGTTGACCGAGTAGGCGGTGCTCTGCAGCGTCACGCCCATCTGCTCGGCGATGGTCATGAACAGGTTGTTGAAGATCTCGAGCAGGATCGGGTCGCAGTGGGTGCCGACCGCGACCGCGCGCGCCAGCGGCTCGAGGCGGTCGAGGATCAGGTGATCGCGCGGGGTGACCTGCAGCGCCCAGCCGGGCTCGACCACCACCGTCGTGGTGGCGCCGCAGACCAGCGCCGGGCCGGCGATCCGGTCGCCGGGCAGGAGCGCCTCGCGGCTGTAGACGGCGGCCTCGAACCGCTCGGCCGGCTGGTGCGGGGCGCGGTTGGTGAAGATCGGTGCCGTCAGCACCGGCTCCAGCGGGTGGGCGCGTGTCTCGATCGGGCGCTCGGGCTCGGCCACCTCCTCCATGGCGCCGATGCCCTCGACGGTGACCGCCTCGACCACCAGGCCGCGCCCCTCGACGATGAAGCCGTAGCGGGTCCGGTGCTCGGCCTCGAACGCCGCGCGCATCGCCTCGGCCGAGGCGAGCGGCACCTCCAGCGAGGTGTCGGTGCCGGCGTAGCGGACATGCGCGCGGGGTTCCAGAGCGATGCGGGCCTCCTCGACCTCCTGCGCCACCAGCTCGGCCCGCACGGCCTCGGCCAGGCCGGCCGCGACGCGGTCGAGCCCCGCGACCAGCGCCTGGTCGAGCGGCTGCTCGACCGCCTCCTGGCGCAGCACCCGCAGTTCGGCGAGACCCATGCCGTAGGCCGACAGCACCGAGGCGTAGGGGTGGATGAGGACGCGCCCGATGCCGAGCAGGTCGGCGACATGGCAGGCGTGCTGCGAGCCGGCGCCGCCGAAGCAGCACAAGGCATAGCCCTTGGTCACGTCGATGCCGCGCTGGACCGAGATCTCCTTGATCGCGTTGGCCATGTTGTCGTTGGCGATGGCGAGGCAGCCCTGGGCCAGCTCCTCGGGCGTGCGCTCGATCCCGGTCGCCTTCGCCACCTCCTGCGCCAGGGCCGTGAAGGCGGCGCGCACCACCTCGGCATCCAAGGGCTGGTCGGCGGCCGGCCCGAACACGTGCGGGAAGAAGTCGGGCAGGAGCTTGCCGACCATCAGGTTGGCGTCGGTGACGGCGAGCGGCCCGCCGCGGCGGTAGCAGGCCGGTCCGGGATTGGCGCCGGCACTCTCCGGCCCGACCCGGAAGCGCTGGCCGTCGAAGCTGATGATCGAGCCGCCACCGGCCGCCACGGTGTGGATCTTCATCATCGGGGCGCGGATGCGCACGCCCGCCACCTCGGTGTCGAACGCGCGCTCGAAGGCGCCGGCATAATGGGTGACGTCGGTCGAGGTGCCGCCCATGTCGAAGCCGATGATCCTGTCGAGCCCCGCCAGCGCCGCGGTCTTGGCCGCCCCGACGATGCCGCCCGCCGGCCCGGACAGGATCGCGTCCTTGCCCTGGAACAGCCGCGCGTCGACCAGCCCGCCGTTGGACTGCATGAACATCAGCCGCACCAGGCCGGTCTCGCCGGCGACGCGGTCGACATAGTCGCGCAGGATCGGCGACAGGTACGCATCCACCACGGTGGTGTCGCCGCGGCCGACCAGCTTCATCAGCGGGCTGACCTCGTGGCTCACCGAGACCTGGGTGAAGCCGACTTGGCGGGCGAGCTCGGCCACGGCCAGCTCGTGCTCGTGATGGCGGTAGCCGTGCATCAGCACGATCGCGATCGCCCGGTAGCCGGCCGCGAACGCACGCTCCAGATCGGCGCGCGCCCGCTCGCGGTCCAAGGGCTGCTCCACCGTGCCGTCCGCCCGCAGCCGCTCCTCGATCTCGATCACCGCGCCATAGAGCTGCTCGGGCAGGACGATGTGGCGGGCGAAGATGTCGGGGCGGTTCTGGTAGGCGATGCGCAGCGCGTCGCCGAGGCCGCGGGTAATCGCGAGCACCGTCGGCGTGCCCTTGCGCTCGAGCAGCGCGTTGGTCGCCACGGTCGTGCCCATCTTGACCGCCTCGATCGCGCTCTCGGGCAAAGGCTCGCCGCGCGCGAGGCCGAGCAGGTCGCGGATGCCCTGGATCGCGGCGTCGTGATACTGCTCCGGATTCTCGGACAGGAGCTTGTGGATGCGGATCGCGCCGTCGGGCGCCCGGGCCACCACGTCGGTGAACGTGCCGCCCCGATCGATCCAGAACTGCCATCCAGAATGCATCACTCACCATCCGGCTCGCTGCGGGAGCAGCCTTTATAGCAGCGAGCGCAGGTCCTCGGCGACGCCCCGCAGCCGATGCGCCGCGCCGTCCAGCGCGCCGGCCCCGATCTCCCGAGCCCGGGAACGGGCTGGAGCGCCGCGACGAGGCGGGCGAGCACGGCATCGTCGGACATGAACCCTCACCTGGCGGAAGACAGGAAAAAAAATGCGTGCTCGAGGAAGCACCGCCTTGGCTCCCGGGATGACCGGGACAGTTTCATCATGGTAACCCCCCATCGGCGGCAGAGACAGGCCGGGGAGATGGACCGTGCGCAAGCTGTTGATCGGCGTGCTGGGACTCGTGGCGCTCGTCATCGTCGTGGTCCTGGCCGTGATCTTCATTCCCTCGCCATTGCAGAAATGGGCGGTCGAGCGCGGGGCGACGATGGCCACCGGGCGGCAGGTGACCATCGGCGGGCCGTTCAGCCTGCGTGCCTGGCCGCCGATCGCGATCACCGCCAGCGACATCGAAGTGGCCAATGCGGACTGGGGCACGGCACCGGAGCTGGCGCGGGTCGCCTCGCTCGACGCCAGCCTCGACCTGCTGGCCTACTGGCGCGACGGGCGGGTGCAGATCGACCGGCTCGTCGTCGAAAAGCCGCAGGCGAATCTCGAGGTCGGCCAGGATGGCCGCCGGAACTGGGATCTCGGTGGCGGTGGGGCCAGCAGCGCGGGCGAGGGACAGTCGAGCTCTGGCGCCGCCATCCCGCCCTTCGTCCTGGGCGACGTGCGCATCTCGGACGGCGTGGTCGCCTACGACGACAAGGCAGCCGGGACCAGCAGGCGTGCCGAGGCGATCGCGCTCACCGTCAAGCAGGCCGGCCCCGACCAGCCGGTCGCGATCGACGGCGGCCTGACCTTCCAGGGCCAGCCCGCGACGCTGACCGGGAGCGTCGACCGGCCCCAGGGCGCGGTGGCCGGCGAGAGGAGCCCGATCAAGCTGTCGCTCGGCGTCCCCGGCGCCACCGCCGCGTTCGACGGCGAGATCGAGACCAGGGGACCGGCGGCGAACGGCGCGCTCGACGTGCAGCTCACCGCACCGCGCGATCTCCTGGCCTGGGTCGGCGTGGCGCCGCCGAACGGCCTGCCCGGCTCGGCGACGCTGCAGGGGCAGGTCGACCTCGGCGCCGGCCGCGTCGCCCTGAGCGGGCTGCAGCTCCAGGCCGACCAGCTCAGCGCCTCGGGCGAGGTCGCGGCCGACCTCACCGAGCCGCCGAAAGTGACGGGCGACCTGACGCTCGGCCGCCTCGACCTCTCGCCCTACATGGGCTCCGGGCAGCCGGCCGAGGCACCCGCCGCGGGCACCGAAGGCAAGCCGGCGGCCGGCTGGCCCGACACGCCGATCGACCTGCCGCTGCCTTTGCCGGTGGATGTCGACGTGAAGCTGCGCGGCGAGGGCGTGAAGGCCGGCAGGATCGAGATCGGCGCCTTCGCCACCCGCCTCCTGGCTGACCGGCAGCATGCCGCCGTGACCATCGACCAGCTCCAGGCCTATGGCGGCGGGCTGAAGGGCAGCCTGAGCGCGCAGGCCGCCACCCCGCCGGCCTATGCGGTCGATCTCGACGCCAGCGACATCAGCGTGCTCGCCGCCTCCGCGGCGTTCACCGGCCTGCAGCGCATCGACGGCAAGGGCTCGGCCCGGGCGACGCTCGCGACCAGCGGCGGCAACGTGCGTGACCTGGTCGGTGCCTTGCGCGGCGACGGCAGCGTCACGGTCAAGGACGGGGCGGTGCTCGGCATCAACATCGCGAGCATGCTGCGCCAGGTCATGACCCTCGGCCTCGACCGCTCGGCCGCCGAGCAGCAGCGCACCGACTTCGCCGAGGCCGGGGCGAGCTTCAAGATCGAGAACGGCATCCTGCGGACGCAGGACCTGCATCTGAGCGCGCCGGTCCTCAGGCTCGACGGCGCCGGGGCGGTCGACCTGCCGCAGCAGACGATCGACATGCGCATCACGCCCAAGCTCGCCAGCACCCTGCAGGGCCAGGCTGCCACGGGCGAGCCCACCTTCGCGGCCGGCATCCCGTTCCTGGTCCAGGGCCCCTACACGTCGCCCTCGGTGCGCTTCGACCTCAACGGCACGCTCACCAGCGCCATCAGCGGCCCCGAGGACGTCGCCAGACTGGCCGCCGACCTCGCCAAGAGCCCCGACGCGGTGAAGCTGCTGAAGGACCAGTTCGACCTGCTCGAGAAGCTGCCGGCGCCGGCGGCCGGCGCCGCCGGCGAGCTGCTGAAGGGCGTGCTCGGCGAGGGCGGCGGCGGAGACAGCGGGCAGCAGCAGAAGCAGCCGTCGCCCGCGGATGCCGGCAAGGCCGTGCGCGGCCTGCTCAAGGGCCTGACCGGGCAGTAGGCGGGCCGACGCTCGCGCGACGTGCGGACCTGGTGGTCGACCGATGAGGCCGCTGCCGCCGCCATTCTGGCGTACCTCATAGGCCCATGAGCGACGGACCCGTCATCTACGATCCAGCGACCGACACGATGCTGGTCGAGCTGCGGCCCTGGCCCGGTGGACCCGATGATGCGCGCGCGGGCGGGCAGGATGCGGGCGACGACCTCGTGATCCATTATGCGCCCGACGGGCGGGCCTGGGCATGTGAGATCGAGCACGCGTCGCGCCATCCCGAGCTGGTCGGCAACGCGCTACGCGCCATGCGGGCGGCTCGCGGCGCGGCGGATGCGGCCTGAAGCCGTCCTACGCCGAGCTGGCCATCCGGTTTGGGGTGACGCTGGTGGTCGGCGGTGAAGCCCCGGTGAACCCTATCGCGGGAGACCGAGGCGCGCTGGTACGGGCGCCCTCATCTGTTCAACTAATTGGAGGAAGTTGGGTTGCCGATCCTATTGACCTCGAAACAGAGGGAACTCTTCAGCTTAATATCCGGAATTACATCGTTGCGATACTTTGGCGAGGCATTAAGAAATTTAGCTACAGCACTTATTGCAGGACTTGCTACTGGCCTCACTCTTGCGCAGATTTCCACCGGATGGTCGCCTGCGTCCGGCGGTAGTGTGTGGTTCATCTTTACATTTGGCTTTGCACTTTTCGCTCTCGGTTGGGGTAGCGTGCTGATAGTCCAGGCGGCAATCCAGGAGAAGGCGGCGGGGGGCCGGGATATCGTCGAGGCTCAGGACGCCCCCGCCTTGGTTCGGACGGCCAGAATATTCGCCTGGGGCAGCGGCCTGCTTCTCTTCCTAGCTATCGTCAGCTTCTTATGTGGATAATTCGTCGGCTGCGCTCCGCTGCGCGTTCACTGTACCAGTACCAGTTCACCGTACTAGAGCGTGTTCGAGGAGGTTAAAGGGGTCAGCGACTGTCTCGGTCTGTCGAGCCGAGTGCGCCGGCTGCCATGGCGTGCCGTCCCTGAGCATGGCGTTGAGGATCACCAGGAGTTCGCGCATGGCGGCGGACGCGAGCGGATGCTTGCCAAACTCGGACGCGCAGCTTGTGATGGCCACGGGTTTGAACTGTCCCGGCGACCATCCCGAAGGGTGTGGGCGGCGAGTCGGGGCGAGGGGCAAGTCGCGATGGGTGCGAGCGTATTTCTGAGCTATCGCCGCGATGCCAGCTCGGGTTCGGCCGGACGAGTGTTCGATCAGTTGCAGCGCCACTTGCCACAATCCCAGATCTTCATGGATGTCGATTCCATCGAGCCCGGCGTCGACTTCGTCAAGGCGATCGATCAGCAGATCAAGGTATGCGACTATTTCTTGGCCGTCGTCGGTCCGAACTGGGCGGACGCTCTCGACGCTGCCGGGCAGCGCCGCCTCGACAATCCCAACGACTATGTGCGCGTCGAGATCGAAGCGGCGCTTCGCCGAGACATTCGCGTCGTGCCCATCCTGGTCGACGGCGCGAAGATGCCCTCTCCCGACCGGCTCCCCGAAAGTCTGGGCGCATTCACGCGGCGCAACGCCTTCGAAGTGTCACATCACAGTTTCGGGAACGACGTCCAAGAGCTCGCATCGATAATCTTGAAGAGTCTCGGGGCGCAACCCGCGGTGAAAGAGATCGTCCCTGATTTGGATCCGAACCAGTCCTGGGCAGATATCCTATTGCGGTTTCGTGGCAGGATCTCACGCGGCCAATTCTGGCTTTGGAACTTGATTGCGCTGCTTATTTGCCTGCCAATTCAGCTTGCTGTGATATATGCGATCCAGGGAGATGTCTTCCTGACGACACCAAACGCAAATTCTTTCAAGGCGAATGCTATCTCGCAAATCACCATGCTGCCGTTCTACTGGATATCGTTCGCGTTACTCGCGAAGAGACTGAAAGACATCAATGCAGGAAAGGGCATCCTCATTTCTATTCTTCTGCTTTGTGCATTGCTGCTGCTATGCTCTCTTCTGTCCACATCGCCCATGACCACTGGCACTGATGAAGTAAGCTCGGCCGCACACATGGCATTGAGTGGGCTGCTGTTCGGTCTGCTCTTGTGTTCGATATTCATCTGGTGCGTCGTCGGAGCAATTCCCGGTACACCGGGAGTCAACCGATATGGGCCGAATCCTCTCGAGGCGAGGAAATAGGCGATCGTGGCCAGGATTATCATCAGACCCATCCTATCCTGCGCCCCACCCTGCATCAGCGTCGGATCGCACCATGCGCAAGATGCTCGCCACCCTCAATGCCATGATGAAGGCCCAAGCCAAGTGGAAGGGCCCAAGGCACACGTGACCGAAACAACGGTTGCCGGCAAGCCGGTCCCGCCGCAGATCGTCGCCCTGCGCGCGGCGATCACGGCCGAGCGCGCCGCCCGTCTCGCCGATCCGAAGCGCGACCCCAGGCCACCTGGGCGGAGCTGCCGGACGCTGCGGCCGGGCCGACCGGCCGCGCGGACGGGCGTCGGCAGCGGCTCTATGGGGATCGGAGGGAGGACGGGATGTCGGCACCGCATCACCTCGCCCAGCTCAACATCGCCCGGCCGCGCGGGCCGCTGGACGGGCCGCTCATGGCCGAGTTCATGGCCGGTCTGGACCGGATCAACGGCCTGGGCGACACGAGCCCGGGCTTCGTCTGGCGGCTGCAGGACGAGGGCGGCAACGCCACGGCACTCGAGCAGCCGTTCGGCCCCGAGATCATCGTCAACCTGACCGTGTGGCGGGACATCGAATCCCTGCGCGCGTTCGCGTTCCGCGGCGAGCACGTGGCCTTCCTGCGCCGGCGCGCGGAGTGGTTCGAGAAGCTTCCCGGCCCACCGACGGTGCTCTGGTGGGTGGCAGCCGGCCGCCCGCCGACGCTGCCGGAGGCCAAGGGGCGGCTCGATCGGCTGACCCGTCTTGGGCCCACGGCCGCGGCTTTCACCTTCGCCCATGCCTACGGCGCGGACGGCGAGCCGCTGCGCCGGGCTCTCGCCGGATAGCGCGCCATGCCCGATCGCGTCCGCGTCCTCGTCGTCGGCCTCGGCAACATGGGCCGCGGCCACGCGCTGGCCTATCACCGGCTCGACGGGTTCGAGATCGTCGGCCTGATGAGCCGGCGCATCCGTGCCAACGCGCACCTGCTGCCGTCCGAGCTGTACGGCTATCCGCTGTTCGAGGATTACGAGCAGGCCCTGCGCGAGACGCAGCCGGACGCGGTCTCGATCAACAGCTACACCGACAGCCACGCGCCCTACGCCCTCCGCGCCATGGAGGCCGGCTGCCACGTCTTCGTCGAGAAGCCGCTGGCCGCCAACCTCGCCGATGCCGAGGCGATCGTGGCGAAGGCCAAGGCTACCCGGCGCAAGCTCGTGGTCGGCTACATCCTGCGGGTGCATCCGGCCTGGCAGAGGCTGATCGAGGTCGGCCGCGGCCTGGGCAAGCCCCTGGTGATGCGGATGAACCTGAACCAGCAGTCGAGCGGCCCCGCCTGGGCGGTGCATCGGCAGCTGATGGCGAGCACCACGCCGATCGTCGACTGCGGCGTGCACTATGTCGACGTGATGTGCCAGCTCACCGGGGCGCGGCCGGTGCGGGTGCACGGGATCGGCGCCAGGCTGTCGCCCGAGACAGCCGTCCAGAACTACGGCCACCTCCACGTCGTGTTCGAGGACGGCTCGGTCGGCTGGTACGAGGCCGGCTGGGGACCGATGATGTCCGAGGTCGCCTTCTTCGTGAAGGACGTCTGGGGCCCCAAGGGCAGCGTCTCGATCGCCATGCGCCAGGACGGCACGACCGAGGCCAGGGCCGACCGGGTCAGCGCCAGCGCGGACATCGATCAGCACACGAAAACCAACGCCCTCAAGCTGCACCACGCCGAGCTTGACCCGGCCGGCAATTTCGCCCGGCCCGACGAGTGGCTCGACATGTCCGACGAGCCCGACCATCAGGCCCTGTGCGAGCGCGAGCAGGCCTGGTTCCTGCGCACCATCCGCGAGGACATCGACCTCAGCCGCAGCATGGCCGAGGCGGTGACCAGCCTGCGCATCGTGCTGGCAGCACAGCAGAGCATCGACGAGGGGCGCGTGGTGGAGCTATAGCCGGGCCTGTCGCGCGCTCCCACCCGGCTCGACCGCACTTGCCGCCACGAAGCGGCGCCGCTGGTCGGTGGGGAGCAGGGCCGCGAGCTCGTCGGGATCGAGCGCGTCGCTCACGACATGAAAGCGCAGCCGGTCGTCCGCGAGCTCGACGGCGGTCAGGGCACCCGTGCGGAAGCAGCCGCTGTCGACGCCGATGCGGTGGGCATGGACGTCGGGACCGAGCGGGGTATGGCCGTGCACCACGGCGAAATCGTGGCTCCAGCCGGCTCCGCTCAGGAACGGCTGGCGAATCCAGATCAGGTCCGTGGCCTCCTGGCTCTCGAGCGGCTGTGCCGGCTGAACCCCCGCATGCACGAACAGGTAGCCGCCCGCAGCCCAGCCGACCTCGAGCTCTCCCAGCAGGCTCACGAGGTCAGGCCCCAACCCGTCGCGAAGCCGCGACGCGATCTCGGCCGGGTCGGCATCACCGAGGTCGACCTCCTCGATGCCGCATTCGGCGAGTACCGTGGCGCCGCCATTGACGAGCCACAGGCTCAGGATCTCGGAATCGGGCTGGGCTCTCAGACATTCGGTCAGCAGCTGGTCGTGATTGCCCAGCAGCCGGTGCACCGGAGCTCCAAGGCGCGTGTCGATACTGCGCAGCCGCCGCAGCACGCCGAGACTGCTTGGGCCGCGGTCGGTATAGTCGCCGACCATCACGACCTCGCAGCGCCGGCCATCCCGCCCAGCCTCGGCGACCAGCGCCGCCAGCACCTGCTCCATGGCTCGCAGATGCTCGTCGCACCCGTGAACGTCGCCGACGGCCAGGAGTGTGGTCGCCGATGGCGTCCGCTGTGGCGCGGGCTCCCAGTCGGAGTGGAAGGCAAGCATCCCGGGCTGTCCTCACCCTAGGGAGCAATCTCCGGACGCGGCCGCGGGTGGGTCATGTCGCCAGCCGGTTTGCCCAGGTCCGGGCTTCGGTGTAGAGACGCGCGTTCGAGCTGCCAACCAGAACAGTCGGGCCATGTCCACCATCCCAGCCGCGACGGCGACGCCTGCGTTCGCCGCCTCGACCGGGCTCGCGCGCGAGCTCAGGGCGATGTTCGCCCTGGCGCTGCCTCTGGTCCTGACCCAGCTCCTGCAGGTCCTGGTGAACACGACCGAGGTCGTGATGCTGGGCTGGCTCGACGCGCGCGCTCTGGCCGCGGCCAGCCTCGCCGCGGCGTTGCTGCACACGGCCATGATGTTCGGCGTCGGCATCGCCAGCGCCACCGCACCCCTCGTCGCCCAGGCCAAGGGGGCGCGTCAGGCGCGCAAGATCCGCCGCGTGG
>JBFWWD010000127.1:0-15422 GCA_050246385.1 Geminicoccaceae bacterium | reverse complement strand
GACCACGGCGCTGTCCGTCATGCCGATCTCGCGCGACACGATGGTCTGCAGGCGCATGACCGCGGCGGCCGCCATTACCACCGGATCGATGGTCGACTCGGGTGAGGAGCCGTGCCCGCCGCGCCCGAACAGCCGCACGTCCATACTGTCCGACATGGACAGGAAGACCCCGGGGCGGACGGCGACCTGACCCGCGGGGAACGGCAGCACGTGCTGGCCCAGGACGATGTCCGGCTTCGGGAAGCGCTCGACCATCCCGTCCTCGACCATGGCCCGGGCGCCCGCGCCGGTCTCCTCCGCCGGCTGGAACACGGCCATGACGGTGCCGCGCCACCTGTCACGGTTCCCGGCTAGAAGCTGCGTCGCACCCATCAGCCAGGCCACGTGCATGTCGTGCCCGCAGGAGTGCGCGACCGGGGTCTCGCCGCCGGACTCGTCGGTGGCGGTCCTGGTGCTCGCATAAGGCAGGCCGGTGCTCTCTCTCATCGGCAGGGCGTCCATGTCGGCCCGCAGCAGGACGGTGGCACCCTCGCCGTTGCGCAGGAGCCCGACGACCCCGGTGCCGCCCACGCCCTCCGTGACCTCGTAGCCCTGCTCGCGCAGCCAGCCGGCGGCGATGGCGGCGGTCCGCCGCTCCTGCATCGCGAGTTCCGGATGAGCGTGGATGTCCTTGTAGATGCTCTCGAGCCTGGCGACGAGCTCGTCCGACGGGCCCGGCAGGGCCCCCTCGATGCGCGTCGGGCTCTGCTGCGGGACGTCTTGCCCGAGCACCGGCCCCGACAGGGAGAAGGTCGACAAGGCGAACAGGACGACAAGCGCTACCGAGGATGGCCGGGCGGGGCGGTGTTGGCTGACCATCATCTCGGCTCTCCCTGACCCCCGCGGCTGGGGACCGGCTCGCATGGAACGAGGCTAGGAAGCACATGGCCGGGCGAACGGTTCCTAGGCCACGGAGTGCCGGAGCGGGCGCGTGCGCGAGTTGGCGAGAACCCGCTTGCAAGTCGCACAACGCAAAAGCTCAGCCGAGCGTCTCCAGAAGCTCCTTGGCCTCCCGTAGATCGGGAGTATCGAGACCCTCGCTGAAGCGGGCGTGCACCGGGGCGAGAAGGTCGCGCGCTTCCGTCCGCTCGCCCCGCTCGGCCACGAGCCGCGCCAGGAAGGTCGCCGCCTGCAGCTCCCAGGCCGTGGCGCCTTGCGAGCGGGCGACGTCGACCGCCGCCCGCAGGCTCATCTCGACGGCTTCGTCGTTCCGGCCGCGCAAGTGCAGGAGCAACTCCGCGCGGAGCCGGTGCATCCTCGCCGTGCACCAGTGCTCCCCAGTCTCGTCGGCGACCGCGAGCGCCCGCGTCACCTGCTCCAGGCCCTCGGCGTGGCGCCCCTCCAGCAGGCGGGCCTCGGCCAGCAGGCAGAGCCCGCGCGGCAGGTAGGAACGGGCGCCCAGCCTGTCCCATACGGCCAAGCCCTCCTCCAGCTGCCGGCTCCCCTCGGCCACGTCGCCGCAGCGCGCCAGCACCCAGCCCTGGAACATGAGTGCGGTCGCACGGGGCTGCGGCAGCCTGTGCTCGTCGCACAGCGCCAGCAACTCCCTTGCGGTAGCCATGGCCGCCTCAACGTCGCCGCGCGCCACCTGGCCCTCGCCGACGAACCAGAGCGCGTGCGCCAGTGATGGGGCGTGCCCGAGGCGCCGCGCCAGCCCTATGGCCTCGCGCTCACGCCGAGCCGCACGCTCCGGATGGCCGAGGAGCCACAGCACCGGGGCGCCGATCGCCAACGCGCAAACAGCCGGATCGTGCCCGAGGTACAGGTAGCGGTGCCGGTGGTGGCGCCCCTCATCGTAGAGGGACATGCCGGCGCCGATGTGCTCCTCGGCACCGGCGAACAGGCCGCGCAGCCATCGCGTCGGCCAGGCGGCGTGGTGGGCCTGGAGCAGGACCTCGGGGTCGTCGAGCTCGTCCGCGATCCGGAACAGCTCGCCCGAGATTTCCTCTGCCCTGGCGAACTGGCCGCGGGCGACGTGGAACAGCCACGAGCCGACGAGCGGCGACGTCAGGTCGGCCGAGCCCTCCAGCCGGCGCGCGACCCGCTCGGCCCGCTCGAACGCCTCGCCCACCTCCGGCACCGGCCAGCCGTGCACGCTCATCAGCGCGGGACCGAGCTGGGACAGGATCGCGAGTTCGGTCCGGTCGCGCTCAGCAGTTTCCGGCTGCGTGGCAGTGAGCTCGAGCGCACGGCGGAAGTGCTCGATCGCCTCTCGGTTGGCGGCGCGGCGCACCGCCTGCTCGCCGGCCTTGCGCCAGTAAGCGGCGGCCTTCTCGGACAGTTCGCCGCCGGCGCAGTGTCGCGCCAGCAGCTCCGGCTGGTCCGCCGCGAGCCGCGGGAGCTCCCGCTCGACAGCGGCGACGAGCCGGCCGTGCAGGACCCGCCGACGACTCTTGAGCAGGCTCTCGTAGGCGGCGTCCCGGACGAGCGCGTGCTTGAAGCTGTAGACGGCCTCGGGCGGCTCGCCCCGCCGCACGACGAGGCCGCCCTCCTCGAGCGCCCCCAGCGCCGCGTCGAGCTCCAGCCGCGGCAGGTCCGCGAGCGGGGCCAGGAGGGCGTGGGTGAACTCCCGCCCGATCACCGCGCCTGCCTGCGCCACTGCCCTGGGAGGCCCCGCCAGCCGGTCGAGGCGGGCCATTAGCGAGCCCTGCAGCGTCGCCGGGACCTCAAGCGCGGGCAGCGGCTGCGCGAGCTCGTAGCGGTCACCAGCATCCGCGAGCCAGCCGGCCTCCAGCACGGCCCCGGTCAGCTCCTCGAGGAACAGGGGAACACCGTCCGTCTTGGCGAGGATGTCCGCCTCGAGTGCCGCTGGGAGGCGCTTAGCCCCCGCCAGCCGCCGGAGAAGCGAGGCGCTCTGCCGCGGGCCGAGCCGCGAGAGGGGGACGGTCTCGGCGCAGCCGTCGCCGGGCCAGGGCGGTTGGAACTCCGATCGGGCGGTCGCGACGAGCAGCACCGGGATTTCGGGAACCGCCGAAGCCACCGCGACAAGAAGCTCGAGGGTGGTCGGATCGGCCCAGTGGAGGTCCTCGAACAGCGCCAAAACGGGGCCGCCCCGGGCGAGCCCGGCGAGGTGCCCGAGGAGCACCTCGAACGTGCGCGCCTTGAGTGCCGCCGGAGTCAGCTCGGGCACCCGGTAGCTTCCGTCCGTGGTGATCCCGAGCAGCGAGGCGAACAGGGGCACGACCTGCCCCGGCTCCTCCGCCGCGGGGGCAATCAGCGCCTCCAGCTTCGCCAGCTTGGTCAGGCCCGCGTCCTCGCTCTCCAGGCCGGCGGCGCGCTGCAGGTGGTCGACGACCGGGAAGAGCGCGGTCGCGGCGTGGTAGGGGGAGCAGGAGAAGCCGAGCGTCACGGCCCCGTCCGCCTTCGCCCGCTTGACCAGTGCCTGCGCCAAGCGGGACTTGCCGATCCCGGCCTCGCCCGAAACCAGCACCGCCCGGCCCCGCCCAGCGCGCGCGGCCTCCCAGCCATGGAGCAGCAGGCCGAGCTCCCGCTCGCGCCCGACCAGCGGCACCACGCGGCCGCCCTTGAGCGCCTCGTAGCGGCTGTGCACACGGGCCTCGCCACGCACAACGTAGGCCGGAACGGGTGCTGCGAAGCCCTTCAGCTCCCGAAGACCGAGATCGCGCAGGGCAAACAGGCGGCCGACCAGGCGGCGCGTGCCCTCGGCGATCACCACTTGGCCGGGGCTGGCAAGAGCCTGCAGGCGCGCCGCGAGGTTCGGCGTGTCGCCGACGATCGCCTCCTCCCGTGCGCCACCCTCACCAATCAGGTCGCCCACGATGACGAGCCCGGTGGCGATCCCGATCCTGGCCGCGAGCGCATCACCGGCAGGAGTCCGGAGCTCGGCCACTGAGCCCGCCATCTCGAGCCCAGCACGGACTGCGCGCTCGGCCGCGTCCTCCTGTGCCCTGGGCCAGCCGAAGTAGGCGAGCACGCCGTCGCCCATGAACTTCGCGACGTGGCCCTCGAAGCGGGCGATCTCGCCCGTGACCGCGTTCTGGTAGGCGCGGATGAGTTCGCGCATGTCCTCGGGGTCGAGGCCGGACGAGAGCGCGGTCGAGCCGACGAGGTCGCAGAACATCACCGTGAGCTGGCGCCGCTCGGCCTGCAGCCCCATCGAGGCCGGCGATGAATTAGGCGACAGCGAAGGCCGAGGCTCGCCCCGTGGGGCCAGGGCGGCGATCGCGGCCAGGAGCTGCTTGCGATGGCCGAGCGAGGCGACGCCGAGTTCGCGCAGATCGTCCATGGTCAGCGTCGGCAACAGGCCCGCTTCGATGTCGTTGTCGCGGAACGCCTGCTCGTATTGACCTAAACCCAGCCCGCGCAGCCAAGCCCCGACGTTCAGCCCCGTCCTCCCGATCGGGCGTGCTCGCCCGGATCAATGCAGTTTATCGCGAACCACGGCGGAGCGCGTCATGGAACAGCACGAGCGGACCGCTGGCGCGGGTCGAGGGCGAAACTAACAGGATCCGAGGCTTCGGCGAGTTCGCCTCCGCCGCTAAGACCTGGAATACCGAGCGGCGGGTGGTCGCGCGGGTTGAGGCGTCGCACAAGGGCGTGGACAGCAGGTTCATCGTCACCAATCTCGCCGGCATCCCGCGCTGGCTCCACGAGGTCGTGTACTGCGCTGGCGGCCAGGCGGAAAATCTAGTGAAGGCCCACAAGCGCCACCTCGCCTCGGATCGCACCTCGTGCAGCAAGAGGACCGCCAACCAGTTCCGCCTTGTGCTGCACACCGCGGCCTATTGGCTCTTGCACACCTTGCGCGGTTTGGCGCCGAAGCGGTCGTTCTGGCGCGAAGCGCAGCTCGACATGATCCGCCTCGCGCTGATCAAGGCGGCCGGCCGGGTCGCCGAGCTGGCGAGCCGGATCGAGCTCGCGCTGCCGTCCGACTATCCCTACCGGGACAGCCTCATGCTGCTCGCTACCCGGGCCGCAAGACCGCCCCGAGCCGCGTGCCCCCAGCCGTTCGTCCACAACTGCCAGCTCCTATCGTCGCGCCTCCTGCGCCATGGCTCACGACGTTCGCGGCCATTCCGCCCGGGCCGCATCAGCCGCCCCGGTGAATTTTCCAGGCTAGCATTCGCCAGGCGGCGCCGCCCGGGACAGCCGAAGGACGTGGCCGACCTCGCTGCCGGCGGCGATCGGCGCCGCGAGCATGGCGCGCAGCGCCTTCAGCTTCGCTTTCAGGGCGCGTCCGGGCCGACGTCGTTCAGGCCCAGGGTGACCGTGGCCGGGTAGGTCATGTCCGAGCGCGGGGTGGTGACCCACTCGGTGCCTTCCTGCTGCGCCAGCACGACCGAGCCGGTGTGGTTGTAGATCCGCACGCCGTTGACGGGGGTCACCAGGGTGGCGCCGTCCTGGATGTTGCCGACGGTGACGGTCGCGTTGTTGCCGACCAGCAGCGCGCGATGCGCGGCGTTGTAGAAGGTCCCGCTGCTGCTGACATACTCGCATTCCAGGCGCAGGCCCTGCTGCGCCCGGACCCAGTTGCCTTTGACCTCGTGGTCCGGCCCGTTGATGATCACGGAATTGATGTTGTCGATGCGGTTGCCGGAGAACCTGCCGCCGCCGCCGTGGCGGATGCCGGTCACGCCCGGGCCGCGCCCGAGCACGTGGTTGAACATCACGAAGCCGCCCCGCTTGGTGTAGATGCCGCGCCGGCGGATGCTGTCGTAGATGCGGTTGTAGCTGACCTCGAAGTCCGTGAGACTGGGCGTGTTGTCCCTGCCGCCCGTATCACCGATGTAGATGTGCATGTACTCGCCGTCCGAGCCCGAGCCGCTCAGGCTGGCGAAGGCATTGCGATAGATTCGGCCGCCTTCGGGGAGCTGCACATCGTTGCCGATGGGAATGTCGAAGTAGACGTGGTGGCCGCCGCCGAGATCCCTGACCGGTCCGCCCGTGAACCGGTTGTAGCCGATCCTCACGTTCTGCTGGTTGCTCGCCTTCACGCCCCGCGGGCCCATGAACCAGCAACGCAGGACAGAGGTATCGTCGCGGGCGATCTGCACGCCCAGGCTGTTGCCGCTGAACCTCAGGCCATAGACGGTCGTGAACTGGCCGGCGAGCGTGAGGGTGCCGGTCATGGTGACGCCGTTCTTGGTCGCCGCCTTGATGACGATCGGCGCGAACTTGCTGCTGCCACTTTGCGACAGCGTCCAGTTGCCGCTCCAGGTGCCGGGGGCCAGGACGATATGGTCGCCCGGCTGGGCGCTGGCCAATCTCGATGCGAACGTTCTCGAGGAAGAGACGGCATAGGTCCGCGCGGCAGGAGGCGGATCGTCCGTCGCGGCGCCCGCCGGCCATGGGGCGAGGCAGGCGACGCCGGCCGCCGAGGCAAGGAGCGATCCGAAGCTCCGCCGGTCCAGCGAGGTCGCGACAATCGGCCTGCCGATCTCCCGATAAAACATGCGCGTTTCCTTCCCGATGCAATGCGGAATCCAACAATATTGCCAACCCGTCTCAGCAGGATCGGCATTCACCGCGAGAGTAATTGACGCAGGAATTCAGGAAGGCATCAATCATTGTTTGATGTTATTTGAATTTTCTTCCAATCCAGCCCGGCGACAATCGGTATCCTGCCGATCCAAGTTACCGGTCAGGCGATTTTACCTTACGTCCGTAAAATGTTCATCCGCTGATGCAACAGTGCAGCCCAAACCGCACCGGAACGGCTTTCGCACGGGCGCAGCCGTTCCGGTAGGTGCTGTCCCGATCCGCATTGCGGCCGACGGCCGTGTCGCCCGCCGCCGGTTGCTGCCGACACCCAGCCTGATGACCTAATAGCCGTCCTGCCGCGTCGCCGGCAGCGTGCCACCGGCGACGCCCGGCCCGCCCTGCAGGATCGCGCGCATGCCCACGCCGTTGGCGCGCCACCAGTCGTGCAGGATGCGGACGTCCCAGCCGATGCAGAAATGCTTCACGCCCATCTCCAGATAGGGGGCGGCGTGGGTGATATCGGCGAGCTCGACGCGCGGGTGCAGGCCCTTCGCGAGGGCCGTCTCGATGGTGCGCAGCTCGGCCCTCGTGACGTCCGGGTGGGTCCGCTGGCCGGTGAGGCCGAGGCTCATCGAGTAGTCCGAGGCGCCGAACTGGACCATGTCGAGGCCCGGGACCGACAGGATCGCATCCAGATCCTCCACGCACTCGCGCTTCTCGACCATGATCGCGATCACGACCTCGTTCAGCGCCTCGACATAGGCGGGCGTGCCGCCCTCGCGCACCGTGCCGACGTCGCGCCGCATCCCGACCCCGAGCCTTCCGCCGGTGCCCGGCGTCTCGGCGCGCACCGCGGCGACGCAGGCCCGCGCGTCCTCGACCGTGCGCACGTCGGCAAACAGCACGCTCTGGAAGCCCGAGCCGATGGCGCGCATCGCCTGATGGGTCCACTGGGTCTGCTCGACCTTGATCATCCCGGCGAGGTTCACGAGCTCCAGGGCCCGGCCGAGATTGTCGAGGTCGTGCATGTCGAACGGGGCGTACTCGGCCGTGAACTCGACATAGTCGTAATTGCCGGCCTCGCCGACCAGCTCGACCAGCGTCGGCCAGGTGGAGAGCAGATGGGTGCCGACGGTCGGCGCCCCGGCATTCAGTAGGGCGCGCAGGCGATTGGTGCGCATGTCGGCGTTCGACCTCCCAGATCGGATCGGGCGCGGCAGCTCGCGCCCCGGTACCTCGTTGCGCCCTCTCAAGCAGCTGCCACGAACGTCAGGAAGCCGGTCCGGCGCAGGTCACCCATGCCGTTCGGGCGATTTTCGTCAGGCGAGCCCGAGGTCACCTCGGGCCGGCAACCCATTCCGAAGCCACACCTAGCCCAGCGCCTGATCCAGGTCCGCGATCAGGTCCTCGGGGTCCTCCAGGCCCACCGAGAGGCGCAGCAGGTCCTCGGTGATGCCGACCGCCTCGCGCTCCGCGGACGGGATCTTGGAGTGGGTGGTGCTGGCCGGATGGGTCACCAGGGACTTGGCGTCGCCGAGATTGTTGGAGATCGCGATCAGGCGCAGACGGTCGAGCATCGCGAACGCCTCGGGGCGCCCCCCGCCGACGCGGAAGGCGACGAGCGAGCCGCCGCCCGACATCTGGCGGCGCGCGAGCCCGGCCTGGGGGAAGCTCTCCAGGCCGGGATAGAGCACGCGCGCGACGCGCGGGTCGGCCTCGAGCCAGCGTGCGACGCGCTCCGCCGCCTCGGTCATGGCGCGGATGCGCAGGGGCAGTGTCTCCAGGCCCTTGAGCAGCACCCAGGCGTTGAACGGGCTCATGCCGGGGCCGGTATTGCGCAGATAGGGCTGCAGGACGCTCTTGCGGAATGCCCGCTCGCAGCAGATCAGGCCGCCGAGACAGCGGCCCTGGCCGTCGATGTGCTTGGTGGCCGAGTAGACGACCAGATCGGCACCGAGCTCGAGCGGGTGCTGCAGGAGCGGGGTCGCGAACACGTTGTCGACGATCACCTTGGCGCCGGCGCGGTGGGCGAGCTCGGCGACCAACGCGATGTCGACCATCTCCAGGGTGGGATTGCCGGGGGATTCGAGAAAGACGAGGTCCGCAGGCCGGCTCAGCGCCCGCTCCCAGGCGGCCGGATCCTTGCCGTCGACCAGCTCGAACCCGATCCCGAAGCGCGGGCAGAGCTGGGTCAGGATCCAGTGGCACGAGCCGAACAGCAGGGCGGAGGCGACCACCCGCATCCCGGAGCGGAGCTGGCACATCAGCGCGGCATGAACCGCGGACATGCCGCTGGAGGTGGCCGCGCAATCCTGCGAGCCCTCGAGCAGCGCCATGCGCTCCTCGAGCATCCTGATCGTGGGGTTGCCGACCCGGGAGTAGGTGTAGCCTTCCTGGGTCTCGGCGAAGCGGGCCTCGGCGTCCTCGGCACGCCGATAGCAGAAGCCCGAGGTGAGGAAGAGCGCCTCGGAGGTCTCGCCGTGCTGCGAGCGGCCGACGCCGCCATGCACGAGCCGGGTCTGCGGGCGCCACGAAACGGACATGACGGATCTCCAGACGACAACGCCCCGGCCAGCGAGGGCCAGGGCGTCGTCCGTCCCGGCCTTTTAGCGGTCCATCGGGACGCCGGAAGCATCCCGCAGCGTGGCCCGCAAGCCGGCCGGCTCAAATCTCCACGCTGGAAACGGCTCTTAGGACAGCGGCGCGTCCGGGTCAATCGGCCGTGCCGCGAGGCGCTCGGCATCCTTGCCCACGGCCTCGGCGAGCCGGGCGAACCCGTCGCCCGCGGCCAGCGCGTCGAGCTCCGCGGCGATCCGCCCGACCAGGCGGGAGCCCTGATAGATCATGGCGGTGTAGAGCTGCACGGCCACCGCACCGGCGCGGATCTTAGCGTAGGCGTCGGCACCGCTGGCGATGCCGCCGACGCCGATCAGCGGCACGCGCCCGGCCAGATGCACGGCCATGCGCGCGAGCAGCCGGGTCGAGCGCGGGAACAGCGGCCGGCCGCTGAGGCCGCCTGTCTCGCCGGCCGCGGCCGATCGCAGGCCCGTGGGGCGGGCGAGGGTGGTGTTGCCGACGATCAACGCATCGATGCGGTATGCCACGGACAGCTCGGCCACCCCGGGCTCGTCCTCGGGCTCGAGATCGGGAGCCACCTTCAGGAACAGGGGGATCCGACCGCGTGCGGGGCCGAGCGCATCCAGCAGCCGGGCGAGGGCCTCGCGTTTCTGCAGCGTGCGCAGACCCGGCGTGTTGGGCGAGGAGATGTTGATCGTGACATAGTCCGCGAGGGGAGCGAACGCCTCCAGGCCACGGCGATAGTCCGCGCCGGGATCGGCGGCGTCGCGGTTCATGCCGATGTTGACGCCCACCACGCCTTGCGCCCGGTCGCGGCCGCCGAGGCGTGCCGCGACCGCCTCGGCGCCATCGTTGTTGAAGCCGAGCCGGTTGACGAGCGCCTGGTCGGCATCGAGGCGGAACAGGCGCGGGCGCGGATTGCCCGCCTGCGGGCGCGGGGTGACCGTGCCGGCCTCGACGAAGGCGAAGCCCTGGCGCAGCAGGGAGGCATGGGCCTCGGCGTTCTTGTCGAACCCGGCGGCGAGCCCGATCGGGTGCGGCAGGTCGAGGCCGGCGAGCCGCGTGCGCAGGCGCGGATGGTCCGGCAGGCGCACTGCGGGCAGCCAGGGCAGGGTGCGGATCGCCGCCCGGTGCGCCGTCTCCGGCGGCAGAAGGTGGAGCAGGCGGTCGGCCGCGCGCATCGGCGCCCGGTCAGGCTCCGCGCGCGATGAAGCCCGGATTGCGGAAGCTCGGCTTGACGTAGAGGAACGGTGCGCCGTCGGTCGTGGTCACGGTCCCGCCGGCGGCGCGGAGCACGGCGTCGCCCGCGGCGGTGTCCCACTCCATCGTCGGCCCGAAGCGGGGATAGACGTCCGCCTTGCCCTCCGCGACCAGGCAGAACTTGAGTGAGCTGCCCGCGGAGACCGTGTCGATGATGCCTTCCGAGTTCAGCCACGCGTCGGTGTCGGCGTCGCGGTGCGAGCGGCTCGCGACCGCGACCGCTCCCTGGGCCGGGCGCTGGCGGACGCGGATCGGGCTGACCACGCCGTCCTCGCGGCGCGAGGCGCCCTCGCCGACGGCACCCCACCAGGCGAGGCCGCGCGCCGGCGCCAGCACCACGCCGAGTACCGGCCTACGGTCGCGCACCAGCCCGACATTGACCGTGAACTCGCCGTTGCGGGAGATGAACTCCTTGGTGCCGTCGAGCGGGTCGACTAGCCAGAACGCACCCTCGCCGACCTCGGGCACCTCGCCCTTGGCCATCGCCTCCTCGGCGACGATCGGCAGCTCCGGGGTGAGCTGGCGCAGGGCGGCGAGGATCACCGCCTCGCCGGCCTCGTCGGCGGCCGTGACCGGGGATGCGTCGGCCTTGCGCGAGACCGTGGTGCCCTCGGCATAGTGCTGCAGGATGACCGCTCCGGCCTGCTCCACGATCGACAGAACCTTGGGCAGGAGCAGGGCAGGATCGGTCATGCGGGGCACCTCGGCCTGGGTCGCGGACTGGCGGGGGCGGGTATCAGGTCGCCGGAACCGTGTAAAGCCGGCCAACGGCGAGTGGTCGGATAGAGCAGGGTTAAGAGTACGTCAACCAGTGCGGGATTAGGCTCGGACGGGTCGCCGTGCGCTCCGCCGGCGTCGACGCTCGCTTGGACACGGAACGCATGCTCGCCGAGCCGAAGGCCGTTCGGGATCCGCGGGGCGCCGGCGCGGCCGAGCTCCTGGCGCGCGTGGCGCGGTGCCGACAGGCGGCCGCCGGCCTCGACCATCCCGAGCGGCATTTCAGCCTGCAGGCCTTCGACCTGAGCCGGATCCGCCTACGGTTCGGCCCTCGCTGGCATGGGCTCAGGCCGCACGCCGTCGAGCTGATCCGGGCCGGTCTCGCCCGCGAGCTCGCGCAGGACGAGCTGCAGCTCGACACCGGCGGTGACCTGCTGCTCGCGATCCGCGCGGCATCGGACCGGCGCGTGATCGAGCGGCATGGCGAGCTCCTGGCCGCGGAGGTCACCGCACGCCTGTGCGGCACGATCCCAACCGGGGCGATCGTGCGCGTCGCCACCCAGCCCTTCGACCCCGCGCTCGGCCTGGCCGGCGACTGCCCGGAGGAGGTGGCGGCGGCGCTGGTTCGGCACATCCTCGGACGAGCGGGGGAGGGTGCGGGCGGAGCGGCACTCCGGCCGGAATGTCCGGCACCGCGCTTCAGCCCGGTCCTGCATCTGCGCAAGCGCCTGGTGTCGGCCTATCGGCTGAGCTCGCCCGATCCGGCGCTCGCGGACGATCTCTGGGCGGTCGAGACGGCGCATGCCTGCCTGGGCGACGCGGCCGGCGGTCGCGCCCCGGCGCTGATCGTGCCCGTCCATTATGCCACGCTCGCGGAGATGCGCGCCCGCGAGGCCCATCTGCGGACATTGCGGCAGCTGCCGGAGCGATCGCGCCGCCGGCTGGTCCACGAGGTGCTCGATCTGCCGGAGAGGCTGCCACAGGCGCGGGCCCGCGAGCTGCTGGCCTATCTCCGGCCCATGTGCCTGGCGCTGGTGGTGCGATCGCCCGCTCCCGCGTCCGATCTCGATCATCTGGCGCACAGCGGCGCCCACGGCGTCAGCCTGGCGGCACCGGCCGCGGACGAGGCCAGCGCGTCGGCGCTGCGCACCTTCGCGGGTCGGGCGAGAATTGGCGGGCTGCGCAGCCTGCTCCTCGACATCACCGATCCGGAGCAGTGCCGGCTGGCGCTCCAGGCGGGCCTGGATCATCTCGGTGGCGAGGCGCTGCTCCCGGCGATGCCACGCCTCGGCCGGGCGTTCATGGTCGCGCGCGGGCGCTGACCGCTCACGCTGCGGTCAGCACCTCGACGAACAGCTCCGCATCGACATTGCCGCCCGAGACCACCACACCGACGGTTCGCCCGCTCACCGGCAGCTTGCCGGTGAGGGCCGCGGCCAGGGCGACCGCACCACCGGGCTCGATCACGAGCTTGAGGTGACGGAAGGCGAGCCGCATGGCGTGGGCGACCTCCTCGTCGGTGACGGCGAGCCCGCCGGCCAGGAGCCGGGAGTTGACCGCGAAGGTCAGCTCGCCCGGCATCGGCGACAGCAGGGCGTCGCAGAAGGAGCGCGCCTCCGCCGGATTGCCGAGGCGCCGGTCCGCGGCGAGGGAGCGGGCGGTGTCGTCGAAGGCGGCGGGCTCGACCGAGTGCACGGCCACGCCCGGCACCAGGTGGGTGAGTGCCAGCGCGCAGCCCGCCACCAGCCCGCCGCCGCCGCAGCAGACGGTGACCGCATCCAGGGTGGCGCCGCGCGCGGCCGCCTGCTCGGCGAGCTCGAGCCCGACCGTGCCCTGGCCGGCGATGATGCACGGATCGTCGAACGGCCGGACGACGACCGCACCGGTCCGTTCCGCGATCTCGCGGCCGATCGCCTCGCGGTCCTCGCCCAATCGGTCGTAGGTGACCACCTCCGCCCCGAGTGCTCGTGTCCCCTCGAGCTTGGTCCGCGGCGCGTCGGCCGGCATCACGATGGTGGCGGGAAGGCCCAGGAGACGCGCGGCGAGGGCGACGCCCTGGGCGTGGTTGCCTGACGAGAACGCGACCACGGCGGGCGGGCGCAGAGCGAGGATCGTGTTGTAGGCGCCGCGGAACTTGAACGAGCCGGTCCGCTGCAGGCATTCGGCCTTGATCAGCAGCCGGCCGCCGGCGAGCTCGTTGAGCGCGTCGCTCTCGAGGAGCGGCGTCGCGGCCGCGACCCCGCGCAGCCGCTCCGCCGCGGCCGCGACGTCGGCGAAGCGCACGGGCAGACCCTCGCTCGCGGCGTCCAAGGACATGATGCGCCTCCTCCCGGCTCGACCCCGGCGCTTCTAGCGCGCCCTTGGAGCCTACCCAAGCCTCTGCGGGACCGGCCGGCCGCCCGCCGTCAGGAGGCCGGCTTGGCCCGCGGCAGCAGCGGAGCCTCGCGGCCGACCGCGCGTGCCGGCGGCAGCGCCGGCTGGCCCAATGCCACCCGGTACATGCCGCGGCCCTCGAGCACGCGCTGCACATAGTTGCGGGTCTCGGCGAACGGGATCAGCTCGATCCAGTCGATCAGGCGGTACCGATCGCCGCCGCGCGGGTCGCCGTTGCGCTCCAACCACTCCGTCACGCGGCCCGGGCCGGCATTGTAGGCGGCCAGCGCCAGCGCCGGCTCGTTGTCGAACCGCGCCAGCTGCCGCGCGAGATAGAAGGCGCCCAGGCGGACGTTGAAGTCGGGATCGCGCGTCAGCCGGCCGGTCGTGAACTCCTCGCGCAGCTCGCGCGACATGGCCTCGGCCGTTCCCGGCATCAGCTGCATCAGCCCCAGGGCACCGGCCCGGCTGCGCGCCGCCGGGTCGAACAGGCTCTCCTGGCGCGCCACGGCCAGCACCAGGGCGGGCTCTGCCATGCCGTCGCGGCCCTGACGGAAGGCATCGCCCCGCGGCAGCGGATAGGATTCGCGCAGGAGATAGGCGCCGTTGCCCGCCGCACCGCGGGCTGCGGCCAGCACGAGATCGGCTCGGCCGCAGCCCTCCGCCAGCGCCATGACGGCGGCGAGCTGGTCCGCATCGTCCGCCGCCTCGAAGCCCAGATGGCGGAAGAAGGGCTGGGCGTAGGCCGCCTCGCCCTGCCGGCAGAAGAGGTGGGCGAGCTGGGCCGGCAGGCGCCGCTCGAGCGCGGTGCGCGCCGTCTCCGTCGGCATGCGCGAGGCGGGCAGGCGGCGGCCGGGATCGTGTCCCAGCTCGGCCGCCGCGAGCTGGCCGTAGAAGCTGCTCGGATAGCCGGCGGCGCGCTCGTACCAGCCTTGCGCGGCGGCGCCGTCGCCCGTGGCGGTGGCCGCCCGCCCGGCCCAGTAGCCCGCGCGGCCGCGGCTGATCGGGGTCGAGACGGCGGGCCACAGCCGCTCGAAATGCCGCCGTGCCGCCTTGGGCTGGCCGGTGAACTGCAGCCCCAGCCACCCCGCCAGCCATTCGGCCTCGGCATGGGGTACCCCGGCCGTCTGCCGGCTGTTGCTGGCGAGCCGGTAGGCGAGCTTGAACCCGCGCTCGGCGAGCGCGTCGCGGATCGCCTTGTCCTGCTCGCGCCACCACAGCTCGGGCCGCCGCAGCTGCTCGGGCGGGCTGAGCAGGATCTCCTGCACTCCGGCCTCGCTGCCATGCTCCTTGCGCCAGCGCAGCCGGTCGAACATGACGCCGGCATCCGCCCTGGCCGCCGCGGGCAGGGCCGCCAGGGCCGCCTCGACGCCGGGATCGGACAGCTGGAGCTTCAACCGCGCCGCCGCCTGGGCCCGCTCGCCCGGGCGCACGCGCGGCAGCATGCGCCGGGCCTGATCGGTGCGCCGGTCCCAGAGCAGCCGGTCGAGACGGGCCGAGTGCGCCTCGGCTGTCAGCGCCGCACCGAACCGGTCGAGAAACAGGCCTTCCTCGTCCGGGCCGAAATCGTCCCTGACCCAGGCCTCGCGCAGCACCGGCGCCGCCTCGCCGGCACGCCCGGCGGCGAGCAGCGCATCGGCGTAGAGGATGCGACCCTGGCGGGTGCGCGGCGATCGCCGTGCGAAGAATGCGAGCCGCTCCTCGACCGGAACGCCGGAGCTCATCGCCTCCTCGGCCCGCACCTGCAGCGTGCCGAGATTGGGCCAGTCCGTCCCGGCGCGCAGGAACGCGGCGAAGGTCTCGAAGGCCGGCGGGTCGCTTGCCTCCATGAGCTGGCGCCAGCGCAGATAGGTCTGCAGGGCCGGCACGCCGGTGTCGCGGGCGAGCTTGGCGGCCCAGGCCCAGTCCCCGTCGTCCGCGGCCTCGAGCAGCCGCTCGAGCCGCGGGCGATCCTCGTCCGCGCGGCTTGACCCGCACGGCGCGAGGGCGCATGTCACCGCGACCGCGCCTGCCAT
>JBFWWD010000126.1:0-15804 GCA_050246385.1 Geminicoccaceae bacterium | reverse complement strand
CGGATCAGGCGGGTCTCCACCAGAATGGCCGCGATGGTGAACTCGGCCACCGCCGAGGCGTTGCGGCCCGGCGTGTTGACGAGCTTGACGCCACGCTCCCGCACGGCGGCCACATCGATGTTCACCGGGCCGCCGCGGCTGACCGCGATCAGCTTCAGCTTCGGCAGGCGATCGAGCATGGCGCCCGTGACCGGGGCCAGATGGGTGACCAGGACCGAGGCGTCGCCGATGAACTCGACGATCGCGTCGGGATCGCCCTGATACTCCTTCAGCCCGACGAGACCCGCGCCGGCATAGCCGTGCACCATGGGCGCATCCGGCCAGGGCAGCTCGAGCGTGTGCAGGCTCGCGGCGGGACCGACGACCTCACGGAGGGCGTCGGAGAAGGCGTCGGCGAGCATGAAGCGGTCGCCGATGATCGCGATCTCGGTCATGTGGAAACACCGGAGCGGAGGGCGGCGAGCTCGGCCCAGATCGGGGGCATCGCCGCGCGGGTTGCGACATAGGTCGGAAAGGCACGGGCGTAGAGGGTGGCGAGCTCCGGATCCGGTCGGACCAGGTCGCCCAGGAGCGGCGTGACCCAGCGCTGTGTCGCGGCTGCCAAATCGGGGAACACGCCAATGGCGACCGCCGCCATCATCGCGGCACCGGCGGCGCCGGCCTCCTGACGTGAACTCTCGCGGACGGGGGCGTCGAGAGCGGAGGCCAGGATGGTCTTGAGCGCCTTGGAGCGCGCGGCACCGCCCGCGACACGGATCTCGTCGGGCACATGGCCCATCGCGCCGTAACAGTCGCGGGCGGCGTAGGCGAGGCCCTCGTACACGGCACGGACCAGGTCGAGGAAGCTCGTGCGCGTCGACAGGCCGGTGAACTGGGCGCGCGCATTGACGTCGACGAACGGGCCGCGCTCGCCGGCCTCGTGGATGTAGGGGTGATAGAGTGCTGCCGCCGGCCGTCCTTCCAGCACGCGCGAGTCGAGCGTCGCCAGCGTGGTCTTGCGATCGAAGGGATGGCCCAAGAGCTCGGCCGCCTCGCGCGCCCGATCGACCACCCAGTCGATGTTCAAGGTCGCGGCCATGTTGGACTGCATCTGCGTCACGCTGCCCGGCACCGGGAAGGGCATGGTGTAGCCCGACGGTTCAGGTCCCAGCTCGAGCGCCAGCGCATCCGGGACGAAGCGCATATGCATGCCGGTCGAGCCGACGATCGAGCAGCCGATCGCGCGCCCCGGCTCGTAGATGCCGCCGCCCAGCGCGGTACAGAGCACGTCGAGATAACCCAGCGAGACCGGCAGGCCCTCGGGCAGCCCGGTTGCCACGGCGGCAGCGGCGATGAGAGGATGGGTCTGCCGGCTGCCGTCGAGCATCGGCGGCAGGAGGTTTCGCTCCCCGGTCAGTCCGAGGGCGGCCAGCACCTCGGGGTGATAGCTGCGGGTGCGAAAGTCACCGAAGGTGAAGGTCCCCTCGGAAACGTCGGTCACCAGCTCACCGGTGAGATTGAAGTAGAGCCAGTCCTTGCAGTGGCAGGCGGCGGCGGTACGCTCCAGCAGCTCCGGGGCGTGGCGCTTGAGCCAGACCAGATGGGCCGACTGGTTGCAGGCGTTCAGGCCGCAGCCGGTATGGCGGTACATGGCTGCGCGCACGCCGGCCCGGTCGAGCTCGCGCACGAGCCCGGCCGTCCGCGAGTCCAGCCACAGCCAAGCGGGGGCCACGGGCTCGCCCTGGCGCCCGACCAGCCAGGTGCCGTCGCCCTGGCCGGTGACCGCCAGCGCCGCCACCCGCCGACGCAGCTCCGGCACCAAGCCGGCGAGATCGCACAGCACCGCCGCCGCGTCGGCCCAGGTGCGCGCCATGTCCTGCTCGACCCCGCCGCCCGGCAGATCGACATAGTGATTGGGCCGGCCGGCCGAGGCGATCTCGATGCCGTCGAGATCGAACGCGACCGCCTTGAGCACCGAGGTGCCGGCGTCGATGCCGACGATGAGATCCCGGCTCATGCGGCCGCCGCCTCGCGTGCCTGCAGACCGTGCAGGAGCGCCTTGCCGCTCTCGGCGTCGAACAGGTGCATCGCCGCCGGCGGCAGGGTGACCGCAACCGAGCTGCCGACCGGCGCTTCGATGCGACGATGGGCGACCGCAACCAGAAAGCAGCCGCCGAGATCCAGCGCCAGATGGAGCTGGTCGCCGAGCCACTGATTGGACAGGACGGTCGCGGCCTGCCCCTGTGGCTCGCCCAGGCGGATCCGGTGCGGCCGGATCCCGAGGTTGAAGCGTTCACCCGGTCCGAGAGCAGCCGATGCCGGGAGCGGCACCTGGAAGGCCAAGCCCCCGTCCGGCGCCAGCGCGTCCAAGGCCGGGCCGTCGACACGCCGCACGTCGACCACGTTCATCGGCGGCTCGCCGATGAAGCTCGCGACGAACAGGTTGGCGGGCTCCTCCTTCAGGCTCGCTGGCGGCGCGTATTGCTGCAACACGCCTTGCTCCATGACCGCGATCCGGTCGGCCAGCGCGATCGCCTCCGTCTGGTCGTGGGTGACGAACACCGTCGTCATCCGGTGCGCGATCAGATAGTCCTTGATCCTTGCGCGCAGGATCGCCCGGAGCTGCGGCTCGAGCTGCGACATGGGCTCGTCGAGCAGTGTAATCGAGGCTCGGCGCACCAGAGCCCGGGCGAGGCTGGTGCGCTGGGCCTGGCCCGCCGAGATCGTGGGCGGGTAGCGCTCCAGGATGTCGTCGATCTCGAGCAGGCCCGCCACCTCGCCGACGCGCTTGCCCACCTCGTCGCGCGGCCGCCGCTCGCGCAGGAGCGCGAAGCCGATATTGTCGCGGATGGTGAGCGGCGGATAGAGCGCATAGCCTTCGAAGGCCATCGCCACGCCGCGATCCTTGGGTGCCAGGGTGTGGATCGGCCGCCCGTCCGAGAGGATAGTCCCTTCGCTGACGTCCTCGAAGCCGGCGATCATGCGCAGCGTGCTGGTCTTGCCGCAGCCCGACGAGCCCAAAAGCCCCACGATCTCTCCCGGCCCGGCGGCGAGGTCTACTTTGTCCACGGCGAGCACCGGCGCCTTACCGCGCGAGCGGTAGACCTTGCACAGCCTTTCGAGGGTCAGGCCGCCGCCGCTCATAGCCGTGCTCCGGTGGCCGGATCGAAGGCGAGAACGCGCGCGGGCCGCAGCCGCGCCCACACCGCACGGTGGCCACGGCCGAAGCGCAGCGCGTCGTCCTCGGCCACCGTGGCCAGCAGCTCCTCGCCGTTGCGGCCGCGCAGATAGAGGACGGCCCGGACATTCAGGGGCGTGACCGCGTCCAGCTCGGCTGGGACAGCGTCGGGCACGGGTTCCGTCGCGACCTCCACATCCTCGGCCCGGATCCCGATCAGCAACTCGCGGCCCGAGAGCCCTCCCATGCCGTCCACGCGCACCCGGTCACCGAACAGCTCGACCGCGCCGTCGTGCGGACGGCAGCGGTAGAGGTTGATCGTGGGATCGCCGAACAGGCGAGCGATCTCGACATTGGCCGGATCGGCATAGATCGCGGTCGGTGGCGCCACCTGCTCGAACCGGCCTCCGCGCAGCACGGCAATGCGGTGACCCAGTGCCATGGCCTCGCGATAGTCCTGGGTGACGTAGATCACGGCCGAGCCGAAGCTGGCGAGCAGGCGCGGCAACTCGAGGCGCATCTCGTAGCGCAGCTTGGCGTCGACGTTGCGCAAGGGGTCGTCGAGCAGCAGCACGCCCGGACCGCGCACCAGGGCGCGCGCCAGCGAGGTCCGCTGCTTCTGGCCGTTGGACAGCTCGCGCGGCAGGTGCCCGAGGACGTGGCCGATGCGCAGGAGTGCTGCGATCTTCTCGACCCGCTCCTTGACCTCGGCCCGCGACAGGCCGCGCGCCTCGAGCGGGCTCGCAATGTTGGAAAACGCGTTGAGGTGCGGGTAGAGCGCGAAGTTCTGGAACGCCATGCCGACGTCCCGCTCCTCCGCGCCCAGACCGAGCACCGATCGACCGTCGAGGCGGATGTCGCCCCCGTCTGGCGCGTCGGTACCCGCGATCAGACGCAGCAGGACCGTCTTGCCGGCCCCCGAGGGGCCGCAGACGACGACGGTCTCGCCGCCCTCCACCGACAGCGACACGCCGTCCAGGACCTGCGTGCGACCATAGCGCTTGGCGACATCGCTGACGGCGAGGCGCACGCTCATCCCTTCACCGCCCCGAGGGACAGGCCCTCGACCAGGTAGCGCTGGGCATAGAGCGCCAAGAGCAGGGTGGGCAGGATCGAGAGCATCACGGCGGCCGCGATCTGCCCATACTGGATGCCCGAAGCGGTGACGAAGGCCAAGGCACCGACGGTCACCGGCTGCTTGCTGGCCGAGGCCAGGATCAGCGCGAAGACGAAGTTGTTCCAACAGAAGATGAAGGAGAGCAGGCCGGCCGCAGCGATGCCGGGGCGGGCGAGCGGCAGAGCGATGCGGGTGAAAGTGCGCCACCAGCCGTGGCCGTCGATGCGGTAGGCGTGCTCGATGTCGGGGCTGATGTCCTCGAAGTAGCCGCGCACGATCCACAGAATCAGCGGCAGCGCGATCAGCTGATAGACCCAGATCAGCCCGACCCAGGTGTCGGTCAGGCCGAGCTGGCGGAAATAGAGGCTGAGCGGCAGCAGCACGAGCAGCGGCGGCGCGAAGCGGAAGGAGAGCAGGGTGAAGGCGATATTCTCGCCGAGCCGGAACTTGAAGCGCGCGAAGGCGTAGGCCGCCGGCACGCCCAGGACCAGCGCCAGCAGGACAGAGGTGGTGCTGAGGAACACGCTGTTCCACAGATTGCGCATGAACGCGATCTCGAGCGTGCCGGCGTTGGACTCGAGCTTGCCGGAGATCAGCGCCGTGTAGTTGGAAAGCGTCGGCTCGAAGAACAGCGACGGCGGGATCCGCAGGATGGTTTCGTTGGTCTGGAACGACATCAGGACGACCCAGAACAACGGGAACAAAAAGAACAAGACCACCAGGAGCAGCAGGACGCCACGCAGGATGCGGCCGGGCAGTGCTTCGCCACTCATCTCAGGCACTCACGCCACGGGCGCGCTCGCGCAGGCGCAGCCAGTGCTTGATGAACTGGATCGAGATCACGTTCGCAATCAGCCACAGGATCATCAAAAGGGCGGCGGAGCGGCCGACGTTGAAATTCTTGAAGAAGTCGAGATAGGCCTGGACCTGGAACAGGAGCGTCGCATTACCGGGCCCTCCCTGTGTCATGGCGTAGACGATGTCGAACTGCTGGATGCTGTCGAGCATCCGGAACAGCGCTGCGGTGATGATATAGGGCATCAGCATTGGCAGGGTGATGCGGAAGAAGACGAAGCTCGCGGGAACGCCGTCGAGCTCGGCCGCCTCGAAGGGCTGGCGTGGCAGAGAACGCAGGCCGGCGAGCAGCAGGATCATCATGAACGGGGTGTAGACCCAGACATCGACCAGGATGACCGTGAACAGCGCGCTCGACGGTGCCGAGGCCCAGCGGAAGTCGGTGATACCGATCAGCGACAGGAGATAGCTCAGGATCCCGAAATCGGGATGGGTCATGAGCTTCCACATCAAGGACGCGATCGCCGGCGCGACCATCAGCGGCATCAGCAAGGCGATCGAGAGCGGGTTGTTGAGCCAGTTGGAGCGACGCAGGAGGAGCGCGATGCCGAGGCCCAGGACCAGCTCCACCGCGACGGTGAAGAAGGCGTAGAGCGAGGAGACCCAGACCGTGTTCCAGAACGCGGCGCTCTGGAACAGCTGGACATATTGATCGAACCAGATGAACCCGCGCATCATCGGCAGGTTCAGATTGTAGCGCTGCAGCGAGTACCAGACGGCGGTGCCGAACGGCACCAGGATGCCGATGCAGGCCAAGAGCGCCGGCAGCGACAGGAGATAGGGCAGCGCCGCGCGGCCAAAGCTCTGCCGTGGGGCGGTGGGGATTGCGATGTCGGCGGTAGTGGCCATCGGCACGCCCTGGAAAAGTGCGGCGGGCGCCCGGAGGCGCCCGCCGTTCGGCTCAGCCGAGACCAGCCTGCTTGAGCTGCTCGTCGATGCTGGCGGCGAGCATGTCCAGCCCCTCGTCGACCGGGACCTCGTTGGCGACCATCTGCTGCAGGGAGGCCGCCCACTGCGTGGTCACTGCCTCGAACAGCGGCTCCGGCGTGAAGTAGATCTTCGAGCCTGGGGAGGAGGCGTCGAACTGGGCGAGGTAGCCCGGGTAGGACTTGTCGATGCGCGCCCGGAAGGTCTCGTCCTTCCACACCGAGGCCCGGACCGGATTGACGAAGTCCATCTTCTGCGCGCCGAACAGGCCGTGCTCGGTGCCCGAGGCCCACTGCATGAACTTCCAGGCGGCGTCCTTCTGCTTGGACGCCTCGGCCATAGCCAGGGACCAGATCCAGACGTTCGGCGTGGGGGCCGCGGCGCCCGGCTTGGCGCTGAACGCGGAGTAGGCGATGTTGCCCTTCTCCTTGTTGTCGCCGCCGTTCATGAAGTAGCCGAGAATGTCGGCATCGTAGATCATCGCCGAGGCGCCGGCCCCGAGGTCGGTGCCCACCTGATACCAGGTGTAAGTGGCCCAGTTCTTCGGCCCCGCATCCTGAATCATCTTGACCCAGAGGGCGGTCATCTCCTTGCCGGCGGCGCTGTTCATCGCCGCCTTGCCCTTCCCGTCGGCCACCTCGAAGTCCGAGGCGCCATAGTTGGAGAAGGCCGAGAGATAGCCCGGATGGATCGTGGCCCAGCTCCGGCTGCCGCGCACGCCGATGCCGTAATAGCCCTTGTTGGCCGCACTGATCTGGGAAGCCTGCTCGACCAGCGACGGCAGGTCCTTGGCCAGCTCGATCTTGAGATCGTCGAAGTACCTGCGATTGTAGGAGATCGAGTTGAGCTCGAAGCCCCATGGGATCGCCCACTGCTTCGCCCCGTCGCCGCCAAGCGGCGCGAACGGCACGCCCGACCAGGAGGTCGATGCGCGCAGGTTCGGCAGGACATCGTCCCAATTGTAGTTCGGGTTCGTCTTCGACGCGTCGGAGATGAACTCGTTGAGATCGACGATCCAGCCGGCCGGGCCGTACTGCCAGGTCTGGTAGGCGCCGGTCATGAACGCGTCGTACTGGTCGCTGCCCGAGGACAGGGCGGCACCAACCTTGTCGAAGTACACGTCCTCGGGGAAGACGTCGTACTTCACGTCCATCCCGGTCATGTTCTTGAAGGTGTCGAGATTGGCGATCATCGCATCCGTGTAGGGATGCTTGTTGAGCAGCAGGTTGACCGTCTTGCCCTTGTCGGCCTGCCAGTCGAAGTCGGCCGCGAGCGCCTCGGTCTGGGCCTCGTTCAGCAGATAGGTGGCCGCTGCGGCACCGAGGCCGAGCTTGGCCGTGCTCCGCAGCAGCTCGCGGCGATCGAGCCGTCCGCGGGCGAAGGCCCGCATCAGATCGCGTTCCCTGTTATACATGACCAGCACTCCCCGTGGTCGTTGTCGCTGAACGAAGGTTGAGGGACGATGCCTCGACTCCGGCGAGCGCCATCAGCTCGCACGCCGTGACCTCGTCCGTGATCAATCCGGTGAGCACGCCGCTCTCGAGCACGGCGGCGATGGCCCGCGCCTTGTCGCGCCCGCCCGCGATCGCGACCGCCTGTCGGCCGGGCATCTCCTCGAGGCGCACGGCGACCGCGCGTCCGTTGACACTGGCCGCGACGGGCTGCCCGTCAGCGTCGACAAAGCGGCCGAGCAGCTCACCCACGGCACCGGCGCGCGCGACCTCGCCGAACTCCTCGGGCGTGATCATGCCTGTGGTCAGCAGGTGCGAGCCCGGGCCGACCTCGCCAATGCCGACGACCACGAGCTCTGCCGTGCGCGCAAGCGCGAACACCGCCTCGAGGCTGCGCTGACCGAGCAGCACCGCCTTGTCCTCGACGCTGTCGGCGAAAAACGGTGCCGGCATGAAATAGCTCTCGGCACCCGTGATCTCGGTCAGCCGGTGAATGACGTCGAACGGATTGGCGGCGGCATGGCGGGTCAGACTGCCGAGCAGCGAGACGAAGCGGACGCCCGGGCGCGGGATGCGCGGCAGGTTGGCTGCCACCGCGGCCAGCGTCCGGCCGTGGCCGACGCCGATGAGCGAGGCACGGCCAGCTTCCAGCACGCGATGCAGCCAGTGCCCGCCGGCAGCCGCCAGGGTGGCCAGGGGCAAGGGACTGGCGTCGACCGCAGGTGCGACGGTGCAGAACTCGAGGCCCCACCGACCTGCGATCGCCGCCTCGAGCGCGATGCACTCGACGGCCGTGCCTTCGACAAAGACATGGACCAGACCGGCGCGAACGGCCTGACCGATCAGCCGGTTCACCTTGACCCGCGATACTCCCAGCCGACCCGCTATCTCCTCCTGGGTATGGTTGCCCACATAGGAGAGCCAAGCCGCACGGGTCGCGAGGCTGAGTTCTTCGGCGTGCAACCAGCGGCCTCCCTGAGTCGTCCGGGCGGGTGAACTTTCGTTCAGTTCTTGAAAAGCTGTTCGAGCCTTGCCGGAATTTGCTGAGCTGTCAAGCGCAGGCAAGCTCTCGTTCCGGCAGCGGCCAGACGGCGAGACAGGGCCGACGGAGATAAGTGTGCCGCTACCTCCTGTGGGTGCAGCCGCTCATCGCCTTGATCTCCCTGGTCGTCTACCTGCCCGAGCTCGTCTTCGTGCCGTGGCAGCAGCACACCCTCAATCGCCTGGACCGCTTGCATACGCTGGTCGTGCGCCGCATGGGGCGTCATCTGGTCCAGGCGAACCTGTCGCCCGCGAGGTTCACCCCTGTCGATGCCTTCCAGCGGCTGGTCGGCTCCGCCTTCGACACCAGGCTCGCGACCTACCGCATAAAGTACAGCTTGGCCGCCCTGGGCGACCTTCTCAACGCGCTCGGTCCGCTCATCGTCCTGGCCCTGCGGGGCTGGCTGGTGATCCAGGACCAGACGTCGGTCGGCTCGCTGCTCGTGTTCATCACCGGCCTGCAGAAGGTCGGCGACCCGCTGGACCAGCTGATGACCTTCTATCGCACGGCACAGAATGCAGGCGTGACCTACGGCCTGATCCGCACCGCGACCTCGATCAGTCCCCCGGTCGTCATTCCACCGTGACGCTCTTGGCGAGGTTGCGCGGCTGGTCGACGTCGGTGCCCTTCAGCACCGCCGTGTGGTAGGCGAGGAGCTGGACCGGCACGGCGTAGAGGATCGGCGCCACGAACGGATCGACCTCGGGCAGGACCACGGATTTCCAGGCATAGTCGCCGAGCTGGGCCACGCCTTTCTCGTCCGACAGCAGCACCACCCGGCCGCCGCGGGCGACGACTTCCTGCAGGTTGGAGGCGGTCTTCTCGAACAGGGTGTCGCGCGGCGCCACCACGATCACGGGCACGCTCTCGTCGATCAGCGCGATCGGCCCATGCTTGAGCTCGCCCGCGGCATAGGCCTCCGCGTGAATGTAGCTGATCTCCTTGAGCTTCAGCGCACCTTCGAGCGCCACGGCATAGCTCGTGCCGCGGCCGAGATAGAGGACGTCGCGCGCGCTCGTCAGCTCATGCGCGATCGTGCGGATCTCCTGGTCCTTCTCGAGCACCTGCACGACGCGCGCCGGCAGCTCGTCGAGCGCACGGGTCAGCTCCTCCTCGCGCTCAGCGCCGAGCCGCCCGCGGGCGCGCGCGGTGCCGATCGCCAGGCAGGCCAGGGTCGCGAGCTGGGTGGTGAACGCCTTGGTCGAGGCGACGCCGATCTCCGGTCCGGCGAGCGTGCGCAGGAGCCCGTCGGCCTCGCGTGCCAGTGTGCTCTCGGGCACGTTGACGACTGCCAGCGCCTTGTGGCCGCCGGCCCGCAGATGACGCATCGCCGCCAGCGTGTCGGCGGTCTCGCCCGATTGTGAGACGAACAGCCCGATCTCGCCGTCCGTCAGCGGCGGCTCGCGGTAGCGGAACTCCGACGCGATGTCCCAGTCGACCGGCAGACCGGCCAGGGTCTCGAACCAGTACTTGCCGACCAGGCAGGCATAGGAGGCGGTCCCGCAGGCGACCGCGGCGACGCGCGGCACGCTCGCCAGATCGAACGGCAGCTCGGGCAGGCCGATGCGGTGCGAGGCGGGATCGGCGAAGGAGCGCAGCGTGTCGCCGAGCACGGCCGGCTGCTCGAAGATCTCCTTCTCCATGAAGTGGCGATGATTGCCCTTGCCGATCAGGGCACCGCTCATCGCGGTCTGCCGGATCGGGCGGTCGGCGGGCTCGCCGGCAGCGTCGATCACGACCGCACCCCGGCGGTCGAGAAAGGCGATGTCGCCTTCCTCGAGATATTGGATCCGCTCGGTGAGCGGTGCGAGCGCCAGCGCGTCCGAGCCCACGAACATCTCGTCCTCGCCATAGCCGATGGCGAGCGGGCAGCCCTTGCGGGCGACGATCAGCAGCTCGGGCTCGCTCTCGAACAGGAAGACGAGGGCGAAGGCGCCGTGCAGCCGCCGGACCGCGGCGACCGCCGCCTCGCGTGGGGCGAGCCCGGCCCGGGCGTAGGAGCTCACCAGATGCGCCACGACCTCGGTGTCGGTCTGGGTGGCGAAACTGTGCCCGTGTTCTACCAGCTCCGCGCGGAGCTCGAGGAAATTCTCGATGATGCCGTTGTGGACCAGTGCCACGCCCTCGCTGATGTGGGGGTGGGCGTTGGTCTCGTTGGGCACGCCGTGCGTCGCCCAGCGGGTGTGGCCGATGCCGGTGACGCCGCCGAGCGGCTCCGCCTCCAGACGCTCGGCCAGCCGGTCCAGCTTGCCGGGCGCGCGCCGGCGCTCGATCCGCCCGGCGACCAGCGTCGCGACGCCCGCGCTGTCGTAGCCGCGATACTCAAGGCGCCGTAGCGCATCGAGGAGCAAAGGCGCCGCAGGGCGCCTGCCGATCACCCCGACTATTCCGCACATTGACAGTCGTGCTCCCGCGACGTCGAACGTCGGGGAACTATAGCGACCCGACCATCGCACCGCATCAGGAACCGCCCTCGCCCGTACCCGGCCTGTACTCGGCAGCGCACGGGCGGCGGGCGGCTCCAGTCGCGGTCAGGCGAACATCGCCGGGTTCACCTCGTCGACCATCGTGATGACGTCGGCAGGCACGTTTGCGCGCCGCGCCGCCTCGCGAATCGCCTCGGCACTCGGCGCCTCATAGAGGCAGTAGGTCTTGCGCTTGTCGGCACTCAGGAACGAGAACAGCCACTTCACGCCGACTTCGTCGTTGATCTGCTCGATGTGCGGATTGGCATCGCGCCACGCCGACAGCTCCAGCCGCTCGGCAAAGTTCCGCTCGATGATGAACTTCGGCATCGAGAACCTCCCCAGTTGACGGCGGCGCAGCATCGCATTCGAGCGGGAGCACGCTCATTGCACGAAGCTGCGCAGGGCCCGTTTCAGACGAACCATGTCGAGCCGCAGCGCTGTCTCCAGCGCGGACTCGATCAGCTTTTCGGCGCGGCGGAGGTCACCGGTCCGTCCCCGCCGATGCAACATCGCGGCATGATCGTGCTGCGTGTGAGCGAGCCAGACCGGTGCGCCCAGGCCATCGTTGAGCACGAGTGCCTGCTCGAAGTGCCCTTCCGCCGCAGCCCAGTCGCCGAGGACAGCGGCGAGCGATCCGAGAAACCGGCCGGCCGCCCCGTAACACAGCGTCGTCACGCCGGCCGTGACCGTCATCTGCCGATAGGGCAACAGCAGGTCGTAGAGCCGCTCGGCATGGCGCCGGTCCTCGAGCGCTGCGCAGACCTCAGCCAGATAGGCCAGTGTCGTGCTGTGCTTGGCGTCCAGCGGGAAGACGAAGTCGCCCGCGGCGAGCTCGTCAAGAAGTCTCCGTGCCGGCTCGCGGAAGCCGAGGTCGCTGGCGATCAGAGCAAAGCCCGGCTTCCAGGCGGACTGGCTCGGATCGCGGTCGATCAGGTGTTTGATCACCGGCGCGACCTCGGCGAGACGGCCCTGCTCGCGCCGGATGGCGAACATCTGGATGCCGTACACACCCTCGAACTGGCTGCCGTGGGTTCGATGACCCAACTCCCAGCCGCGCTCCGCGTGTCGCTCCGCGTCGAGGAAGTCGCCGCACATGATCGCCCGCATGGCGAAGCCGTGCGTCGCGATCCACTGAACGTGCATGCGCTGGCGCTCCTCGCCGAATTCGGCCAGTCGTTCCAGAGCCGCATCCATTCGCCCGCGGTCGCCCATCTCCGCCGACACGTAGACGTCGATGGAAACCGCCCGGCCGAGCGCGTCGTCGCCGCCTGTCTCGGCGAGGGCGTACAGCTCGTCCACGCGCTCGCGCCAATGCGCCATGAGCGTCATGGGCCTTGCGCTCGCCGGCATCAGAAAGTCGTTCACCAGCACGTCCAGCAGCAACGAACGATTGCCCAGCTTCCGCGCAAGTCGTGACGCCGCCCGGTTGTGCTCGGCCGCACCTTCCAAGTCGCTGGCCAGCAGCATCGCTCGCGCGAGCCGGCCATGCAGGAGACAGTGAATGCGATCGTCCGCCTTGTCGGCCTCGGCCAGGCAGTTCTGCAGCAACGCGACCACATTCTGCTCGCCGCCACCCAGCAGAAAGTAGGCCGTATCGAGCTCCAGCACGGCCTCCCGATAGGCGAGATCGTTGCCCAGCCGTCGTGCGCCATCGACAGCGGACTGCAGCGGCGGGAGTGACTCGCTCAACCGGCCGACATTGGCGAGCGCGGTTCCGTAGAGCAATCTCGCAGCGAGCAGTTCCCGCTCTCTACTTTCGGCGTCGGTCAACCCACCGGCTATGGTCAGTGCCCGCTCGCTCTGGTCGACCGCCTCGTGATTGGCGGCCCGCGCCAGGCTGCGCCGGGCGGCACGGTGCCAGAAGGCCAATGCCCGCTCGCCCTGACCTGCCTCGGTCCAATGGCGCGCCACCATTTCCGGCTGCGTCTCGACGATGTCGGCACGGCGGGCGAGCGCGTCCGCGATGCGTGCATGGTTGTGCCGGCGTTTGGGTGCCAGGAGCGCCCGATAGGCGGTCTCCTGGATCAAGGCATGGCGAAACGAGAAGCCGTCCGCGTGCGAGCCCGTCGAGACTATCAGCCGTGCCCGCTGCAGCTGGTCGAGCGCGTCCTCGATCTCGTCGGTCGATGAGCCGGTGACCTCTCGCAGCAACTGCGCATCGAACTCGCGCCCGATGACTGAAGCCACGAGTGCCGTCGCTCTCGCCGAGGGGTGCAAACGATCGAGCCGCGACATCAAAGACGCCTGAATGGTAAGCGGAATGGAAGCAGACTCGTCGGTCTCCGTGGCGGCCGCCTCGGCAAGCGCCCGAGTCAGCTCCTCCACGAACAGTGGAACTCCGTCGGTTCGATCCAGGACGCGGTCGACCAGTCGTTCGGTCGGGTGCCGGCCCAGTATCCCGGCCATCAGGGCGGCGATCTGATCGCGGTCGAGGCGCCCCAGCGGGATGGTCGCGACGGCTGCCTCTTCCGACCACGCCGCCTGCCAGTCCGGGCGATGGGTGATCGCAAGCATCACAGGGAGCTGATCCATGCGCCGAAGGATCCGGCTCAGGAGCTCCTCGGTCGAGGGATCGATCCAGTGCGCATCCTCGAGGATGATGAACAACGGCATGCGCGCGGCCAAGCGGACGAGGCGTGCCGTCAGCAAATCGAGGATCCGTTCCTTGAGCTCGGCCGGCGGCAGGTCGATGCTGGGATAGGCGGGGCCGACATCGACCGACAGCAGCTCGGCAAAAAGCGGCATCACTGTCGGCAGGTCGTCGTGCACGTCGGCGGCCATGCGTGCCAGTTTGCGGGCACGATCGCCCGGCTCGTCATCGGCCGCAAAGCCGGCGAGGCGACGCAGCCGCTCGATGACCGGATAGAGCGAACTGCTGGTGTGGTACGGCGAGCACTGAAGGCGGATGACGTCCTGCTGGCCGACGCCCAGCTGCTCGAGGAAGGCCTCGATCAGACGCGACTTGCCGATCCCCGCTTCACCGACGATCTGGATCGCCTGCCCGCGTCCCTCCCGGGCGATGGCCCATCGTTCGGTCAGGTTGCCGAGCTCATGCACCCGACCCACCAGGGCCCGCGCACTTCCGCCCCTCGTGGCCTCGAACCTGCTTTCCACCGCTCTTTCGCCGCGGACCAGGAGCAATTGCCACGGGTGCTCGAAGCCCTTGAGCTCGCGCAAGCCAAGATCTTCCAGATCGAACATGCCGCCGACGAGCCGGGCGGTCTCGGCAGCCACCAGCAGCTGGCCGGGGAATGCGGCGGACTGGATGCGTGCGGCCAGATTGGCCGTTTCGCCGGCCACCGCCGCCTCCTCGCGCCCGCTCTCTCCCACCAGATCGCCGACGATAACCTGACCGGTCGCGATCCCGACCCGCGCTGCGAGCCGCTCGGCGTCGCAATGCCTGATGGCAGCCACCGCCTGCAGCGCTTCCCGGCCTGCCCGCACCGCCCGCTCCGCATGATCCTCATGGGCGACCGGCCAACCGAAATAGGCCAGGACGCCATCGCCCAGATATTTGGCCAAATGGCCCTGATAGCGCGTAACGGCGCCGGCGACGGCATCTTGGTAGCGTCGGAGCAGGTCGCGCATCGCCTCGGGGTCGAGCCGCTGGGACAGCTGCGTCGAGCCAACCAGGTCGCAGAAGAGGATGCTCAGGACGCGGAACTCGGCATCCTTGCCGGGCGGTGGCTCGGATGATCTCCCTTGCGTCCTGGTCGCTTCGCTCGCGTTCAATTCGGCGGCTGCCGCCAGGATGATGCGGCGATGACCAAGCGAGATGCCGAGTTCCCGTAGATCGGCATCGGTGAGGTGCGGCACGGCGCGGAGATCGACGTCGTTCGCCGCAAAGACTTCGCGATATCGCTCCAGATCCAGAGCGATGAGCCAGCTCTCGATCGTGGCGGCCATCTCCCGCCTCTACTTCAGCCGCCCTCGCCCCGGCCTAAGCGGCCCGGGGCGGGATGTTCTGATTGACCCGGAACAAGTTATCGGGGTCGTATGCTGCCTTGATGCGGGCCAACCTTGCATAGCTCCGTCCGTACGCTGCGCGGACCCGCGCATCGTCTTCGTCCGCCATCAGGAAGTTGACGTAACCGCCACCGTCGCTGAACGGGTGGACCGCTGCCCAATAGTCCTTGGCCCACCTCTCGATCGCGACGGCCTCGCCGGGATCCGCGGTGATGCCGGCAATCACCATCGACCACGTGGCATCGCGGCGGCTCCAGGCGGTAGCGTCGGCTGCGAGGTCATGCACCGCGCCGTCGATGGGATAGAGATGCATCAAGGACAGTTCGCTGGGTGCTCTCGCGGCGTGCTCCAGATGCGCCTCGATGGCGACATCCGACAGCTCCTTGATGAACGCGCCGCGCCAGTACCACTGCAGGCCTGCAGGCAGAAGGCCGTCGAACATGCTCTGCAGGGCGGGGAACGGCATCATGCTCATGCCGTCCAGCAATGGCTCGGGCAACTCGCGCCGCACCGGCTCCAGCGCCTTTCGGCCCTCCGCCTCCGAACCGTTGCAGCACGAGATCAGGGCGCAGATGCGCCTGCCGTGAATCGCCGTGGGGAACGGTTGGCAGGAGGGCACGGTCTTCAGACCGAAGACGGCAGCCAGCCGGCGCGGCGCGGTGGGCAGGAAATCGCGATACCAGCGCATGATCTCGTGCGCATGGATCGCGTCCCAGAAGATCGGGCCAGCATACACCTGGTCGACCGGATGGGCCCGAAACAAAAAGCTCGTCACCACCCCGAAATTGCCGCCACCGCCGCGCAACGCCCAGAGCAGGTCC
>JBFWWD010000125.1:0-15859 GCA_050246385.1 Geminicoccaceae bacterium | reverse complement strand
GGCCAGCTTCTTCGTCTTCCTCTGCTCCGACCGCGCCAGCTACTCGGTCGGCTCGACCTACTTCGTCGACGGCGGGATGCTGAAGGCGGTGTGAGAGGCTCGGTCAGGTGGGCGTGACCATCGCGGCGCCTACCCATGGCGCGGCGACACCCGCCACCTGGTCACCGCCTGGAAGGTGGGAGAGCATGGCAGACGACGCTATCAGGCGGTCCTCGCTCGACGGGATCAAGCGGATGCGGACGGAGGGCTTGGTGCGGGCGACACCCGCCGACGCGCCCGAGATCGAGCCGGACGAGAAGTTCCGGCGCAACGCCCGCATCGTCCGCACCGAGGCACCGCGCAAGACCTCGGTGGAGCCGCGGAACTGGCGAGACCCAACCGGTTGGAGTAACCTCCGCACGCGATGGCCGCCAATCCCGACACGCTCTACGAGACCGACTTCTACGCCTGGACCCGCCGTCAGGCGCGGGAGCTGCGTCGTCTCAAGTCGCTGCGGCTCAATGTCGAGCTCGACCTCGACCAGATCGCCGAGGAGATCGAGGACTTGGGCAGCTCGGAGCGCGACACCTGTCGCAGCCAGGTCGAGCGGATCCTCGAGCATTTCCTGAAGCTGGCCTGGTCCCCCTCACCCCAACCGCGGCGTAGCTGGCAGCGCTCGATCGTCGAGGCCCGCTCGGTCCTGGACAACAAGCTCTCGGCCTCGATCCGCCGCGACCTGACGCAGCGACTGCCCCGCCTCTACCGCAACGCCCGCCGCGCCGCGATCCTGGCCTTGGAGGAGTATGACGAGGCCGAGGCGGCGGGGCTGCTGCCGGAGGCATGTCCGTGGGCTCTCGCGGACGTGTTGCGCGATGACTGGTACCCGGATTCGCGGCTGTCGTAGCGACTCTTCCTGCTCTCGCGGGAGACATCGGTGGATGAAATTGGGTCTGACCCCTTAGCCTTGCAGGCTTGACATCACAAACTTGTTGTACCCACCATGGTCTTGCGTAGCGCTGACTGTTCAATGCTAGTATTAAGGAACTTGCGATGCTAGTTCGATTCTGGTTTCCTGTGGGCGGCGCATTGCTTGGTATTCTTAGCGCGTACCTCCTGGGCTACAACGGTGCACTATTGGGGCTAACCGTAGGAATCTTCGCCGCGGCCGCCTACGCCTTGGGTGTCCGCCTATTTGGGCTGAACCGTTAGCACCGCCCTGAGCGTTGCCGATCTAGGAAATGATAGTGACGCTCTCTCTGAACGTGGTTGGACTGCTCTACGATATTGCCGGCGCGGTCACTCTTGGCTTGTCCTATGCGGTAACAGCGGACCGCGACATGCTTCGCTGGACTGAAGTAAGCTTGGACGCTCCGGGAACGCGTGTCGCTGCCGAAAGGCGATTAGACGCCAAGATTGGAGTTTCGTATTTAGTAGTTGGCTTTCTGCTCCAAATGTTATCCTCCCTTGGGATGATTCTAGAATTGTTTTGGGAGCTATTGATAATATTGACTGGCACATTGGCATTGATGTTGTTCGCAATCTGCCGGAAGCGCCTTGTGGAAAGCGCTGTCGCGAGAATCGAAGCCGAACGGACGAAGCTCCAGCGGACGAATAGCTTACCAAAAAGCTGAGCGAGGAACGCTAACGGGGTCAGGATAAGCTTAACGCTAACGGGGTCAGGACAAGTTTAGGTGCTCCAACACCTACCTCCCCGCCGCGAACCGCACCCTCCCGCGCTCACGCGCCTTCTGCGCCTCCACCTCGCGATCCCGCGCCTGCGCGCTGGTGACCAGCGAGCCCATCAGCCTCTGCGCCGCCGCGGCGACCTCGTCCACGGCCCGGCCGAAGGCCTCCTCGTTGGCGTGCGACGGCTGGTTGAACCCGCTGATCTTGCGCACGAACTGCAGCGCCGCGGCACGGACCTCCGCCTCGGTCGCCGGCGGCGCGAAGTTGAACAGGGTCTTGATGTTCCGGCACATGCCGATCTCCGGGCGGGGTCCGTCGCATCGGCCGCGCGTCGGGCGGCACGACGACGATCCCGTACTCATCCCATCGCCCGTCGAGGGCTGCTCACGCTGGAGTGGCTGCCGATCAAAGCTCCACCCCGGCATAGATCTCCGCGAACGGCACGGCCTCGCCCAACACGGCGCTCGCGAACTCGCCCCCGCCGATATACTCGTCGGCATGCCAGGGCCGCTGCGGCTCGTCGCCCCGGCGCCACACGGTGACCCGTCGCCGCTCGCTGTCCACGAGCCACAGCTCGCGCACGCTCGCCGTGTCCTTGTAGGCGTCGAGCTTCTCGCCGCGGTCGTAGTCCGCGGTTGACGGCGAGAGCACCTCGACCAGGAGCACCGGGTCCGGCGCGTGCAGCTCGCCACGCTCGGCCCGGCCACAGAACAGGGTCACGTCGGGGATGCGGCTCGACCCGTCCGTCAGGGCCACCCGCAGGTCGGCCGCGACCAGGCAGGCCGACGGCCGCCGTGCGCGGATCGCGGCGAGACAATTGCCCTGAATGACATGATGGGCGACGGTTCCACCCGCCATCCCGGTGACGGAATCGCGCGGCCAAAGCGGGCGCGGCCTGCCCTCGACGAGCTCGTGCGCCTCGTCCTGCTGCGCGGCCCAGCCGAGAAACTGCTCGAGGCTCATCGGCTGTCCAAGCGGTTCCGGCACTCTCGATCCTCCACTGCGCGGCGCTCCGACAGCCTAGCACGGCGCAGGGCCGATGAAATGCTCCGCCGGAGCTGACCGGGTCGGGAAAGGTCTGACCGCTCCGGGTGTCACCTCGCCGACTCGAACCGCATCCTCCCCCGCTCACGTGCCTTCTGCGCCTCCACCTCCCGATCCCGCGCCTGCGCGCTGGTCACCAGCGAAGCCATCAGCCTCTCCGCCGCCGCGGCGACCTCGTCCACCGCCCGGCCGAACGCCGCCTCGTTGGCGTGCGACGGCTGGTTGAAGCCGCTGATCTTGCGCACGAACTGCAGCGCCGCCGCGCGGACCTCCGCCTCGGTGGCCGGCGGCGCGAAGTTGAACAGGGGCTTGATGTTCCGGCACATGCCGCTCTCCCGGGCAAGTTCGGTCAGGTCCGGCCTGTCGGCCTCGCTCCGATGCCGGAGGGTGCGGCCGACGACTGACGCTTGGCGTTGCCCTTAGCCCGCATGAGCCCTTGGAGCTACTGGCCGGGTCCGGCATCGCCGTCGATGCGCATGCGCTGGACGATCGAACACTCATCCACGCCTGCCCCCAGCGTCCCGAAGGCGCCGCCCCAGGCGCCGGCGAGGCGGCTGGCGCAGAAGCCATCCGCCACGGGCGGCGACCCGTGCAAGTGCAGCCCGCCTGCGGCGTCGGGCCATTAGCCCGACCACCCGGCCCACCGTCTCCGACGACAGCTTCGGTTCCGACGAGCGACGTCCGCTACCCGCGTCGCGCACATACGAACCTGCCCGCCCTCGCTGCGCTCGGGCTCCGGTCCGACGCGGCACCTCCGCCACCGTCCCCGAGATTACCCGAAGGCCGTTACCAGTACGTTGCGCCGCGGCGGCCATTGCTAGGAATATCATCCGATACCTGTTATCCTGCGCCCGGACCTCACCACCGGACGATCGCCATGTCTCCTTCCCGCTCCCCCGCCCAGCAGGCCGCCGCGCGCGCCAACGGCGCCCGCTCGCACGGCCCCGTCACCACCGCCGGCAAGGCCCGCTCGGCCAGGAACGGCACGAAGCACGGCCTGCGCGGCGGCCCGTTCGCCCTGCTGCCCGGCGAGGACCGCGAGCAGTTCGCGGAGCTGCACGCCGCCGTCACCTGCGATTGGGGTCCGCGCGACGCCTACGAGCGGCATTGGGTCATGGAGCTGGTCACCGGCATGTGGCGCCAGGACCGCCTGCGCGGCCTGGAGCTGGCGACGCTGGCCGCGGCCGCCGCGGAGAGCCCTCCCTCCGACGCGACCGTGCGCAAGCTCGGCACCTATGCCCGCTACGGTGCCCGGATCGACAGGGACATCGGCCGCGCCCTGCAGGCGCTGCGGGTGCTGCGCAAGCGGCCCGACGCCTGGATCGAGGAGGAGCGGGACGACACGTCCGAACCCGGCGAGCCGGACGCGGCCACACCAAATTTCACGAGCGAATTGCCGCCGTGCACGTTCGAACCCGAGAGCCGGGAGCCGCAGGAGGAAAAATACACGAACGAGCTCGCGCGCCCGTTCGAACCCGAGCCGGCGAACGACGATCGCGCGGCGTGCACGGCCGAACCCGGGCCGCCCGGCCTCAACCGCCACCAGCGCCGGCGGCTGGCGGCGCTGGCCCGCAGGCGGCGGGCCGCGTGAGCCGGGCCGGGGCCGCGCGCTACATCGCCGTGTAGCCGCCGTCGATGTAGATGCATTCGCCGGTGATCAGGTCCGAGGCGGACGAGGCCAGGAACAGGACGAGATCCGCGACCTCGATCGGCCGGCCGAAGCGGCCGAGCGGGATCTTGGCCTTCATCGGATCGCCGCGCGCCGGGTCGCCCCAGACCTTCTCGCCCATGGGGGTGAGGATCACGGTCGGGCAGACGGCGTTGGACTGGACGTTGAACTGCGCCCACTCGGCGGTCATCACCTTGGTGAGCGCGTTCAGGCCGTTCTTCGACGCGGCGTAGGCCCCGTGCAGGACGAGCGCGATGTCGCTGGTCTGCGAGCTGATGTTGATCACCTTGCCCTGGCGCCGCTCGATCATGCCGGGCACCAGCGCCTGCGCGATCAGGAACGGGGCGCGCAGGTTCACCGCCTGGACCAGGTCCCAGTCCTCGGCCGACATCTCGAGCAGGGGCTCGACGCGGGCGATGCCGGCATTGTTGACCAGGATGTCGATCCCGCCCCAGGCGTCCAGCGCCTGCCGCGCGGCGGCCCGCGGCCCCTCGACCGTCGCCATGTCGGCCGCGATCACCAGCGCCTTCCCGCCGGCGGCCTCGATGCCCGCCCTGGCCTCCGCCAGCCCGTCCCGGTCGCGCGCCACCGCCGCCACGTCGGCGCCGGCGTCGGCGAGCACCCGGCAGATCTCCAGCCCGATCCCCTTCGACGCCCCGGTGACCAGCGCGCGCTTGCCGGTCAGCGAGAACCGCTCCACGAATGCCCCTGCCATTCAGGCCTCCCTCGTTGCCGGCCGGTTATCGCCGGGCGCGGGCGGCAGGTCGAGAGGGGCCGTCCGGAGAACGCTGTGGCGTCGATCCTGACCTTGGCGCGCCTGCTGGCAGGCCTGTGCGTCCTCGCCACGCTGCTGCCGCTGCTGCGCGCCCGGCCCTGGTGGGTTCGCGTCTGGGACTTTCCGCGCCAGCAGGTCGTGGTGCTGGCTCTCCTGGCCGGTGTCGGCCTCACGACCGCGGGCGGCCTCTGGCGGCCTCCGGATCAGGTCCTGCTTCTGCTGCTGGCCGCGGCCGTGGCCTGGCAGCTCGGCCACATCCTGCCCTACACCCCGTTATGGCCGCCGCAGGGCAAGCGGACCCACAGCGTCCCGCAACGCGGCCTCGGCCTGCTCGTCGTCAACGTGCTGATGGACAACCGCGAGCACGCAGGCCTCGCCGCCGGCATCAGGGCGAGCGACCCCGACCTCGTGCTGGCCCTGGAGACCGACGCCTGGTGGGTCGAGCGGCTGGCGGCGATGCTGCCCGGGCACCGGCACCGCGTGCTGCATCCGCTCGACAACACCTACGGCCTCGCCCTGTTCTCGCGGCTCGAGCTGGCCGAGCCCGAGCTGCGCTTCCTCCTGCAGCCGGGGATTCCCTCGCTGCGCACGCGCGTGCGGCTCCGCTCGGGCGAGGAGGTGGTGCTGATCGGCATCCACCCCGAGCCGCCGAGCCCGGGCGAGGCCGACAGCTCCCTGCCGCGCGACGCCGAGCTGGTCCTGGTCGGCCGGGAGGCCGCCCGGGAGCCGTTGCCGGTGATCGTCGCCGGCGACCTCAACGACGTCGCCTGGTCGCACACCAGCCGCCTGTTCCGGCGGCTCAGCGGGCTGATCGACCCGCGCATCGGGCGTGGCTTCTACAACAGCTTCCACGCCGGCCACTGGTGGCTGCGCTGGCCGCTCGACCATGTGTTCTACAGCCCCGACTTCCTGCTCCACCGTCTGCGGCGGCTGCCGGCCTTCGGCTCGGACCATTTCCCGATCCTGATCGAGCTCGAGTTCCATCCCCGCGCCGCGGCGGCGCAGGAGGTCGAGGAGGCCGGCCGGGACGACCATCGCGAGGCCCGGGAGACGCTGGCCGAGGCTCGGGAGCCGAGGAACGGGCCGGACTGACATCACAGGCGGTGGTGCGGAACGTCGAGCCTTGATCACGATCAATGCGCGCCCTGCACGGGCCCTGCTAGCCTGAAGGAGGATGTGGGAGGATGCACCCATGCTGACCTTCGAGGACTGCGTCGGACTCTGCGGACTCTCGGCGGAGGAGGTCGCCGCGATCGCCCGTCACGAGCATCTGCCCGAGATCGTGGCGCTCGAGCTGGGCGCAGGGCTGGCGCGCACGTCGCGCGGCAAACGCGCCATCGCCGACATGATCCGGGACGACATCACCGTGGCCGACGAGAAGGGCGACGCGCACGAGGCGGCCCGGCTCGGGGGCGTCCTCCGGCGGTTCGTGCGCGGCGACACGGCCGGCCGCGACCTGGAGCATCGTCTGCGGGCGCTGGGCTTCGACGACGACGGAGCGGTCTGGGTGCAGCGGCGCGTCGAGAGCTACATGGCCGCCATGGGGCGCGTGTTCGGCGTGGAGGTCGCGGGCCTGCACCACCGCTTTCCCCTCGAGATGCTCGCGGCCGAGACCCGTTGCGCCGCCTGCGAGGCGACCGCCCGCTGCCGTCGCTTCCTCGCCGGCGCCGATGACGAGCCACGCGAGTTCTGCCCCAACGCAGGGGCGCTGACGCAGCTCCGCGCCACGATCGCGCCCGTCTAGGCCCAGAGCGCCGACGGCGGACGCTCTGGGCTCGGGCCGGTCGCCGGAAATGTGCTTGCCGTCACATCCTGCCACCACCGGCACGGCGTAGACAGACCGCGATCGCGGTGGCCGCGATGGGCGGCGCGACCGCCGCGATCACTTCTCGCGCGCCCGCCTTCCCAGGGTCCATGGCGGCGGGTCGCTCGCCGGGAACGAGTTGTCCGACGCCGCGTCGACCTCGTCCCAGGACGCCGGCGACCGCCACCGGTCGCGCGGATGCGAGGCCGCCCGGTTCCGCATGGCATCATCGGCTTGGGGATCCCGCCTCCTGGCGGGAGCGGCGGCGTCGGGTTTCCCCGTCATGCATCCCTCCTTCCGGGGCGAGCGCCCGGACACGACAGCGACGCGCCCCCAGGCGATGCATGGCAACCCCGAGCCAAAGCCGTGGTTCCTGCCATCAGCGCATCCGCTCGGCAAGCACGCGCCGTTGCTCGAGCCGGGCCAGCACCCCCGCCACCGTCGCGGCCGGCAGATCATGCAGCGAGAGCACGCCCAGGACGCGCCCCGCCTCCGTGACCGGCAGAAGGTGAGCCGGCCCGTCCATCCGTCGCGCCGCCTCCTGCGCGGTCGCGGTGCTCTCGATATGGTCGGGGTCGCGGGTCATCACGTCGGCCAGGCGCGTCGCGCCCGGGTCGAGGCGCCTGCGGATGACACGGACCATCAGGTCGCGTTCGGTGAAGATCCCGCACAGCCGGTCGCCGTCACAGACGAGAACGCTGCCGCAGGCCCGCTCCGCCATCCGTTCGGTGGCGGCCAGCACGGTCTCCTCCGGCTGGGCGACGACCGGGCCACGGCGTCTGACCAGGGCACGTATGGAGCGTTCATGCGCGCGCCCGGGCGTCGAGCCTCTCCTGCCCGACCGGGTGGTAACCTCGCCAGCCGCTCGACGGCCATGGCCGAGGCTCGCGTGGAGCAGCTCGGCCTGCGCCCGAAGGACCTCCGGCCAGGCGAGCATCCGCCCGAGCACGGCACCGACCGTCAGGCCGTGCCGGAACTGCGCGCCGAGCATCTGGGCGAGCCACCGGCCGAAGTCGACCGGATAGGCTGCCCGACCAGCCGCGATCTGGCGTCGTCCCTCCAGCACGGCCGTGGCCGCGCTGTCGATCCCTGATCTGGCGTGCTGAGCCATGACGGCTTTCTCCTCTCCCCGACAAGATCGACGCCCACCCACACGGCCGGTGGAGGCGTCGCGGGCGGCTACTCCGCTGCCACGGGTAGCAGCGCCCGACGTGGCGCGGCCGGCCGGCCGGCCGGCGCGGATGCCCCGTCGAAGCCGACCGCCTCCGGCTGATGCCTGATCTTCAGCACCGACAGGCGCTTGGTCCGGCCGTCCACGGTCCGCCAAGCCATCGTGGCGCCCACCCGAAGGCCGAGAAGGGCGCTGCCCACCGGCGTGATGATGGCGATCTTGCCCTGTCGGCTGTCCTCCTCACCCGGATAGACGAGCGTCACGGTCCGCACCTCACCCGTGTCGTGGTCCTGGAACTCGACGCAGGAATGCATGCTGACCACGTCGCGCGGCACCGCGGCCGGCTCGACCAGCTTGGCGCGGTCGAGCTCCTCCCCCAGGAACTCGACGAGCCGCTCCCGCCCACCCAGCCGAAAGGCGTCCACCACGGCGGACAGGCGGTCGAAGTCCCAGGTCGTCACCCGAACCGTCGGGCGCTTCGAGGCGGCCTCCCGCTTCCGGTCTCTCGGGCCAATGCTGGCCATCATCACACTTGCTCCATAGAAAGATGAGTAGGGCCACGCCGATGAACGGCGGGCTGCCGGGCTTGGCGAACCAACGAGCGGACGTTCATGGATTCCAGGCGGCGCATCGGCCCGCCGAGAGACACGGCCACGCCGCAAGGAACGCACGCCAAGCATGACGATCAGCGATCTCACCATCGGCAACTCTCCAAGAGGGCAGTCGGCGATCAATCGCCAGCGCCTTGGAATTCGAGCTGGAAAGCTCGGCCCCGGGGCGGTGGAGGGCGGCGTCTAGGCGGCGCTCGCACCCGGGGCGGGCGGGCTCGGCTGAAGACTGCCCGCGCGCGACTGAAAACGGCCGAAGATGAGGTTGTCGAACATAGTGAAATACATATGGCAGCAAGCGCGAGCCCTTGCAAGTCCGACGCGGTCTCGCATCAGTGCGCTGCCCTGCACGATTATTTCGGGATTCTATTAGGCTTACATACCGACATGGCACATGGTCTGTGAAGAAAGTCGGCCGCCTCGAGCCCGACGGAGAAATACGAGCTGGAACAGCGCTAGGCGCTTTCGCGGTGCTCCACCTCCGGCAGCAGGCGCGCGAGATAATGGCCGGTATGGCTGCCCGCCATCGCCGCGACCGTCTCCGGCGTCCCCTCGGCCACGAGCCGACCACCACCCGACCCGCCCTCCGGGCCCAGGTCGAGCAGCCAGTCGGCGGTCTTGATGACCTCGAGATTGTGTTCGATCACAATCACCGTGTTGCCGGTCTCGACCAGCGCGTGCAGCACCTCGAGCAGCTTCTTGACGTCCTCGAAATGCAGGCCCGTCGTCGGCTCGTCGAGGATGTAGACAGTCTGGCCGGTGGCGCGGCGGCTGAGCTCCTTGGCGAGCTTGACCCGCTGCGCCTCGCCGCCCGAGAGCGTGGTCGCCTGCTGGCCGATGTGGATGTAGCCCAGCCCCACCTGCTGCAGGGTGATCAGCTTGTTGCGGACCGGCGGCACCGCCTCGAAGAACTCGACCGCCTGGTCGACGGTCATGTCGAGCACGTCCGCGATGGACCTGGCGCGGTAGGTGACCTCGAGCGTCTCCCGGTTGAAGCGCTTGCCCTGGCAGACATCGCAGGTGACGAACACGTCGGGCAGGAAGTGCATCTCGATCTTGATCACACCGTCGCCCTGGCATGCCTCGCAACGGCCGCCCTTGACGTTGAAGCTGAATCGCCCCGGCCCGTAGCCCCGCGCCTTGGCCTCGGGCAGGCCGGCGAACCAGTCGCGGATCGGGGTGAAGGCGCCGGTGTAGGTGGCGGGGTTGGAGCGCGGCGTGCGGCCGATCGGCGACTGGTCGATGTCGACCACCTTGTCGACATGCTCGATGCCGGTGAGCCCATCATGCTCGCCCGCGATGGCCCGCGCCCCCATCAGGCGCTTGGCAAGCACCGGGTACAGCGTGTCGACCACGAGGCTCGACTTGCCCGACCCGGAGACGCCGGTCACGCAGACGAAGGTACCGAGTGGGAAACGGGCGTCGACCCGCTGCAGATTGTTGGCCCGACAACCGGTGACCTCGAGCCAGCGGTTCTTCGCCGGCTTGCGCCGGCGTGCGGGCACGGCGATGGCGCGACGGCCCGAGAGATACTGCCCGGTGAGCGAGGCGGGCTCGACCATGACCTCGGCGGGGGCACCCTCGGCCACCACCACGCCACCATGCACCCCTGCCCCCGGCCCCATGTCGATCAGATGGTCGGCGGTGCGGATGGCGTCCTCGTCATGCTCGACCACGATGACCGTGTTGCCGAGGTCGCGCAGGTTGCGCAGCGTCTCGAGCAGCCGGTCATTGTCGCGCTGGTGCAGGCCAATCGAGGGCTCGTCGAGCACGTAGAGCACGCCCGTGAGGCCCGAGCCGATCTGCGACGCGAGCCGGATCCGCTGGCTCTCGCCGCCCGAAAGCGTGCCGCTGTCGCGCGCCAGCGTCAGATAGGACAGCCCGACCTTGTCGAGGAAGCCCAGCCGCTCGCGGATCTCCTTCAGCACCCGCGCGGCGATCTCCTGCTGCTTTTGGCTCAGTTGCGCCGGCAGGGCCGCGAACCAGGCGACCGCATCGCGGATCGACAGCTCGGTGACCGCACCGATGTGCCGGCCCGCGATCTTGACGCACAGCGCCTCAGGCTTGAGCCGGTAGCCGCCGCAGGTCTCGCAGGTGGTCGAGCTCATGTAGCGCGACAGCTCCTCGCGCATCCAGGCCGATTCGGTCTCGCGCCAACGCCGCTGCAGATTGTGGACCACGCCCTCGAAGGTCTTCTTGGTCTCGAACCGCCGCAGCCCGTCCTCGAGCTCGATCCGTACCAGCTCGTCGCCCGAGCCGTAGAGGATCACCTCGCGGACCTTGGCCGGCAGCCTGCGCCAGGGTGTGTCCGGGCTGGCCCCGTAATGCCTGCAGATCGACAGGAGTGTCTGCGGATACCAGTTCATGGTCGTCGACGACCAGGGCTCGACCGCACCGTCGGCGACCGACTTGTCCTGGTCGGGGACGATCAGCTCCGGGTCCATCAGCATCTTCCTGCCCAGGCCGTCGCACGCCGGGCAGGCGCCATAGGGATTGTTGAACGAGAACAGCCGCGGCTCGATCTCCGGGAGGGTGAAGCCCGAGACGGGGCAGGCGAACTTGGCCGACATGGTGGTCCGCTCACCCGTGTCGGCGTTCTCGGCGATCACCAGCCCGTCGGCGAGGCCGAGGGCGGTCTCGATCGATTCGGCCAGCCGCTGCGCCAGATCGGGCGCGGTCACGACACGGTCGACCACGACCTCGATCTCATGCTTGCGCTTCTTGTCCAGCGCCGGGACCGCGTCCAGGTCGTAGAGCTCACCGTCGACCTTGACGCGCTGATAGCCCTGGCGCAGCAGGTCGGCGAACTCCTTGCGATACTCGCCCTTGCGACCCCGGACGATGGGGGCCAGCAGGTAGAGCCGCGTGCCCTCGGGCATGGCCAGCAGCCGGTCGACCATCTGGGAGACGGTCTGCGCCTCGATCGGCAGCCCGGTCGCGGGCGAGTAGGGCACGCCGACGCGCGCCCACAGCAGGCGCATATAGTCGTAGATCTCGGTGACCGTGGCGACCGTCGAGCGCGGGTTCTTGGAGGTGGTCTTCTGCTCGATCGAGATCGCCGGGCTGAGCCCCGTGATCAGGTCGACGTCCGGCTTCTGCATCAGCTCGAGGAACTGCCGGGCGTAGGCCGACAGGCTCTCGACATAGCGGCGCTGGCCCTCGGCATAGATAGTGTCGAACGCCAGGCTCGATTTGCCCGAGCCCGACAGCCCGGTGATGACGATGAGCCTGTGGCGCGGGATGTCGACGTCGATCCCCTTGAGATTGTGCTCGCGCGCGCCGCGGATGCGGATGAAATCGTCCATCGTCCACCGACCTGAGGGGATCGCCGCGGGCGGCTTGCCCGCGGCCCCTAGAAATGGCCCGTGTTGGCGGTGGCAGCAAGGTGGTGCGAGACCAGCCCTTCGTCGACAGGCGCGGCGGCGATGCGGCAGGGCGCGTCACGGAGAACAATGCGGGGTCTGGCCGGCCATTGTACCCAAGTATTCGCGAAGTGCCGCAAGCTGCAGATGTTCTTGACAGAATCAGCCACCGTCGTGGCAAGGGATACCTCGTGCGCGTTGTCTGTTGTCCTCACTCGCCATTGAGCCGGCCGGTCTGCGGATGTTGACGAGCCTTGGCAACGCGCCCTCAACCATTCGCCCTGCAAGGTGTCGTGAGGAGCCTCAATTCCATGCCGCTGGCTGAAGGGGCGATGTCGATGGCGGCCTGGTGCGTTCGCAGACCACCTTCATCCCGTCGCGCGGGCTGAACGATGTGCGGCATTGCCGGACTATGGGATCAATCCGCCGGCCTGGGGGCCGACCGGCTCGCTCAGAGCGTCACGGCCATGACCGCGACCTTGCGCCATCGTGGCCCGGACGGACACGGCATCTGGATCGACGCGCCCGCCGGCGTGGCACTCGGCCATACGCGACTGGCGATCATCGACCTGTCGCCGACGGGGACCCAGCCGATGCTGTCGCGCGACGGCCGCATCGCGCTCACCTTCAACGGCGAGATCTATAACGCCGATGAGTTGCGGCGCGAGCTGGCGCCGCGGGTCGGAGCATTCCGTGGGCATTCGGACACGGAGGTGCTGGTCGAGACGCTTGCCGCTTGGGGGATCGAGGCGACTTTGCGGCGGACGATCGGCATGTTCGCCTTCGCTGCCTGGGACCGGGTCGAGCGCCGGCTGCTGCTGGCGCGTGACCGCCTCGGCAAGAAGCCGCTCTACTGGTCGCGCCGGGCCGGCACGGTCGCGTTCGGCTCCGAGCTGAAGGCGCTTGCGGCCGGGCCTTCGCCGTCGCGCGAGATCGATCCCGATGCGCTCGCAGCCTATCTGCGCTGGCGGTTCGTGCCCACGCCGCAATGCATCTTCCGCGATGTCCACAAGCTGCCCCCCGCACATTGGCTCGCGATCGACGCCACCGGCGAGGCACGTCTCGCCGCCTACTGGAGCCCGAGCGCCGTTCACGGCGAGCGCGCGCATCTGTCGGACGAGGAGGAGATCGAGCAGCTCGAGCTGCTGCTGCGAGATGCCGTGCGTCGCCGCATGGTCGCCGACGTTCCGCTCGGTTCGCTGCTTTCGGGTGGAATCGACTCCTCCCTCGTCACCGTCCTGATGCAGGTCCAGAGTGACGAGCCGATCAGGACGTTCTCGATCGGGTTCCACGAGCGCCGCTTCGACGAGTCGGGATTCGCGCGAGCCGTCGCGAATCATCTCGGGACCGACCACACCGAGCTGGTGGTCGACGCCCGGCAGGCGCTCGACCTGATCCCGTCGCTGTCCACCGTGTTCGACGAGCCATTCGCGGATGCCTCCCAGGTGCCGACCTGCCTCGTGTCGTCGCTGTGCCGGCGCCACGTCACCGTGGCGCTGTCGGGCGACGGCGGCGACGAGCTGTTCGCCGGCTATCGGCGCTATGCCGAGGCACTCGAGGCCTGGCACCGTCTCGCGAGCCTGCCGCGTCCGCTGCGTCGCCTCGGTGCCCGGGCGCTCGGCGGGTTGCTCACAGCCGCCCCGGCGCTACCCGCGGGGGATCGTCTCGATTATTGGCAGGCTGCGCTGGCAAGTGAAGGGTTCGACCTGTTCTACCTCACGCGCAGCTCGCAATGGCGTCACCCCGAGCTGCTCGTGCCGGACGGGCGAGCCGGATTGCGTCCGATGGTCGATGCAACAGCAGACGATCCACTGCTGCGGATGCAGCTCCTGGACCTTGCCGGTTACCTGCCGGACGACATCCTGACCAAGGTCGACCGCGCATCGATGGCCTTTGCCCTCGAGGTCCGCGCGCCTTTGCTCGACCATCGCGTCGTCGAGCACGCGCTGCGCCTCTCGAAGCGGCTCAAGGTGCAGGACGGCCAAGGCAAATGGATCCTGCGGCAGGTCCTCGGGCGCCATCTCCCGGAGAAGCTCTTCGATCGCCCCAAGGCGGGGTTCTCGGTCCCCCTCGCAAGCTGGCTGCGTGGGCCGCTGCGCGACTGGGCGGAGGCCCTCCTGGCCGAGCCCGCGCTGCGTGCGGCCGGCTTGCAGCCGGCTCCGGTTCGCCGCCGTTGGCAGCAGCACACTGCCGGCACGCGCGACTGGCACGCGCATCTGTGGACCATCCTCATGCTCCAGGCATGGATGGAGGAGCAGCGGCCGGTCAGCCCGGCCAAGGCGGCCCCGCCGCCCGTTCTGCTGGAGGCGGCGCCCGGCTATGCGTGAGCGCGCCTTCCCCTTCCCGGCCGGGCCGGGTCCCGTGACGGTGTCCGTGATCCGCGATCTGACGGCGCTCGAGCGCGAGCGGACGCCGTGGGCCGAGCTGGCCGGCCGGGCGATCGAGGCCAACATCTTCTACGAGCCGGACATGCTCCTGCCGGCCCTGCGGCATCTCGAGCCGGCATCGGGATGGCGGGTCCTGCTGATCCGTGGGCAGGGCCGGCTGATCGGCCTGATACCGCTGCAGAGGCATGCGTTTGGGCGTTTGCGCACGGCTCTGGCGCTCGAGCTTCTGCGCTACCGCCACAGCTATCTGCACGTTCCTCTCATCGACCGCTCCTTGCCCGAGCTGGCGATCGACACCTGGCTCGACTGGTGCGCGCGTACTCTTGGGCCGGCGCTCGTCGTGGGTCGCCGCTTGGCCCTGGACGGCCCCGTAGGCTCGCTGTTGCGCCAGCGGATGGCAGCCCGCGGCTTCCACATGCACGAGAGCCGGCAGTACCAGCGGCCGGCACTGGTTCCCGCCGACGATGCCGATCGCCTGCTCGGCGGCGACCGGCGCCGCGAGTTGCGGCGGCAGGGCCGGCGACTGGAGGGCGAAGGGCGGGTGGAGTTCCGGTGGGTTGCCCCGCACGAATCGGCGGATGCCTGGATCGACGGCTTCCTGACGCTCGAAGCGCAGGGCTGGAAAGGGCGAAACGACAGCGCCATCGCCTGCCGAGCCAGCCAGATACCGTTCTTCCGCGCAGCGGTCGGGAGCCTCCATGCCGGGGGCCGGGCGCTGCTCGGCGGACTCACGCTGGACGGGCGCTGGATCGCCATGAACTGCAGCCTGCGCGGGGCGGCGGGCGATGCCGGTGCGTTCGCCTTCAAGACCACCTACGATGAGAGATTCAGCCGCTTCGCGCCCGGCCTGCTGCTCGAGGCCGAGTTCATCCGCCGTCTGTGCACGGCACCCGACCGTCTGCCGTGGCTCGACAGCTGCTGCGGTCCCGACAATGCCGCGATCACCCGGCTCTGGCCCGACCGGCGCCTGATCGGCGACTTGGCGGTCGCAGCACCGGGCGTGACCGGATCAGCGGCGCTGTGGGCGTTCGAGCGCGCGCAGGCTTGGCGCCGCGGGCGCTCGGATCCCGAGCGACCTCTCGCCAAGACCGCGGACTGATGCGGTACTCGCTGGCCGATTCTCTCGCCCAGCACGAGAGCCGGCGGTCTGAGCCTCCGCATCAGGCGCGACAACCCAAGCGCCGCGTGGCCCTGGTCATCGCCAATCTCGGCTGGGGCGGTGCGCAGAAGGTGCTGACCACCATGGCCAACCACTGGGCCGGGCTCGGGTGGGAGGTCACGCTGATCTCGGTCGACGCGCGCCGGGTCGACTGCTACTTCCCGCCGCTGCCTCAGGTGAAGCTGGTCTATCTCGGTGCGGCCACCCGCTCCGCC
>JBFWWD010000124.1:0-15930 GCA_050246385.1 Geminicoccaceae bacterium | reverse complement strand
CCCGCAGGTGACCGGCAAATAGCAGGGCGGCTCGCGCTGGAGTGCCACCGCCCTTGTCCGATTCGGCCACGGCCCTGCTCGACTGCCGGGGCTTCGAGAAGTCTTTCGCCGCGGTCAGGGCGCTGCGCGGGGTGGACTTCGCGGTGCATGCCGGCCGCGTGCACGGGCTGGTCGGCGAGAACGGTGCCGGCAAATCGACCCTGACCAAGATATTGGCCGGGCTCTATCCGCCCGACGCCGGCACCCTCTCGCTCGACGGCCAGCCCCTGAGCCTGCGCGGCACCGACGATGCGCTGGCGCGGGGCATCGTCACCGTCCATCAGGACATCAACCTGATTCCGACCCAGACCGTGGCCGAGAACATCTACCTGGCCAACGAGCCGACGACGGGGCCGCTCGGGATCGTGCGAACGGGTGCCATGCGCGCCCAGGCGCGCGAGCTGCTGAGCCGCTACGGCATCGCCGTCTCGCCGGACAGCCGGGTCGCGGAGCTCGCCAACGATCAGCGCAAGATGGTCCAGATCGTCAAGGCGATCAGCCGGCGCGCCCGCGTGCTTCTGCTGGACGAGCCGACCTCGTCGCTGACCGACGGCGAGGTCCGGCTGGTGCTGCGCCTGGTGCGCGATCTGGCGGGTCAGGGCACCGGCATCGTGTTCATCTCCCACTATCTGAGCGAGGTGTTCGAGGTCTGTGACCAGATCACCGTGCTGCGCGACGGTGCGGTGGTGCTGGCCGAGCCGACCCGTGCGACCAGCCTGCCGAACGTGGTCTCCGCGATGATCGGACGCCGGCTGGAGGCCGCGACGCGCCGGACGGATTCGACGCGATCTGCGGAGCCCCTGCTCGAGGTGCGCGGGCTATCGGTCCGCAACGGCCCGCGCGGGGCCTCCTTCACGCTCCACAAGGGCGAGATCCTGGGGATCACCGGCCTTACCGGCTCGGGCCTGACCGAGCTGGCCAAGGCGGTCTTCGCCAGCCCCGACACGCGGCGCGAGGCGGGCATGGTCCGGCTCGACGGGCGCGAGCTGGCGCTGCGCGACCCGACGGAGGCGCTGGCCGCCGGAATCGTGCTGCTGACCAACGATCGGCTGCGCGAGGGCGTGCTGCCGGACTTCACCATCCAGGAGAACGTGGTCCTGCCCGTGCTGGACCGCTTTGCCGGATTCCTCGGGCGCCTCGACCTGCAAGGGATCGGCACCGTCGCGCGCGAGGCCATCCGTCGGCTGCGAGTGCGCGCACCCGGGCCGCAGACCCCGGTCCGATCGCTCAGCGGCGGCAACCAGCAGAAGGTGCTGTTCGCCAAATGGCTGGGCACCAGGCCGCGCGTGTTCATCATGGACGAGCCCACCATCGGCATCGACGTGGGCTCCAAGGCCGAGATCCGTGAGCTGATCCGGGCCATCGCCACGGACGGGGTCGGCGTGATCCTGATCACGGCCGAGATCGACGAGCTGACCACCTTGTGCGATCGCGTCCTGGTCATGTTCAGGGGAAGATTTGTGGCGGAGCTGGAGAACGACGCGATCGCGCGCGAGGCGATCCTGCACGCCTCGGTCAGCGGGAGGCTGGCGGCTTGAGCGCGTCCTTGGCGGAGGTCGGCGGCGCCAGTCGCTCACGCGAGCTGCTCCGGCAGTCCTACGGGCTGATCCAGTCGCTGGCGGTGCTGCTGGTGCTGGTCGTCGTGATGTCGATCCTGTCGCCACGCTTCCTGAGCTGGATCAACATCGCCAACCTGATGGGTCAGATGGCGGTGCCGCTGATCGTGGCGGCGGGCATGACGATCGTCATGATCGCCGGCGAGTTCGACATCTCGGTCGGCTCGGTGGTGGCGCTCGCGGCAGCGGTCTCCGCCGTGGTCATGCTGCAGTACGGGATCGTCGCCGGCGTGCTGGTGTCCTTGTTGATCGGCCCGGCCATCGGCTGGCTGAACGGCATCGTCACCACCAAGGGCCGGATTCCGTCGTTCATCGTCACCCTCGGCACGATGATGATGGCGCGCTCGCTGGCGTTCGTGACCACGGGCGGACAGGTGGTCTCCGATCTGCCCGAGGCGTTCAAGGCGATCGGTCAGGCGCGGCCCTGGGGCGTGCCGCTGCCCTTCCTGATCGCGCTGCTCACCTACGCGGTCGGCTGGTTCGTCCTGACCCGCACCGCGTTCGGCAAGCGCGTCTACGCCGTCGGCGCCAACCGCATGGTGGCGACCCTGTCGGGCATCCGCGCCGACCGGGTGAAGATCCAGTGCATGATGATCGTGGGCTTCACCGCCGCCTTCGCCGGCAACCTGCTGCTCGCCCGGATCGGCGCCATCCAGGCCGACACCGCGCGCGGGCTGGAGTTCGAGGTGATCGCGGCGGTCGTGATCGGCGGCACCAGCCTCTATGGCGGCCAGGGCAATATCCTGCGCACCATCATCGGCGTGATCATCATCGCCCTGATCCGCAATTTCCTGAACCTGTCGCGCATCGACATCTTCTGGCAGGACTTCGCGACGGGGGCGATCATCATCGCGGCGGTCCTCCTGGACGCGCTGCAAAAGCGCGTCGGGCGCGGCTGACGCAGCCGCAGGGAGGACCGGAATGGACCCGTTAGCGAAGCGCCGCCTCGGCAAGTCGGGTGTCGAGCTGCCGCTGTTCGGCCTGGGCGGCGCGCCGCTCGGCGAGCTGTTCGTCAAGGTGGCCGAGGCCGACGCCGAGGCGACGCTGCAGGCGGCCTGGGACGAGGGCGTCCGCTACTACGACACGGCTCCGTGGTACGGACGTGGCCAGTCGGAGCACCGGTTCGGCCGCTTCCTCTACCGCCAGCCGCGCGGCGAGTTCGTGCTGTCGACCAAGGTCGGCCGCGTGCTCAAGGCGCCTCGCTACCCGGAGCGGTTCGATCAGGGCTTCTGGTCGGGCGGCCTGCAGTTCGATCATGTCTTCGACTACAGTTACGATGCGATCATGCGGGCCTATGAGGACTGCATGCAGCGTCTCGGCATGAATCGCATCGACCTGCTGGTCATCCATGACCTCGACTACTGGCATCACGCCACCGAGCCCAAGGTCCAGGCCTATCTTGGCCAGCTGATCGGCGGCGGCTGGCGGGCGCTGGAGGAGTTGCGCAGCGGCGGGCAGATCAAGGCGATCGGTGCCGGCATCAACGAGCTCGGCATGATGCCGCGCTTCCTCGACCTGTTCGACATGGACTTCTTCCTGGTGGCGCTGCGCTACACGCTGATGGAGCACGACACGCTCGACAGCGAGCTGCCCTACTGCCAGCGCCGCGACGTCGGCATCATCATCGGCGGCGTGTTCTCCTCGGGAGTGACCGCGACCGGCGCCGTGGCGGGCGCCAAGTACAACTATGCCGACGCCACGCCCGAGGTGCTGGAGAAGGTGCGCCTGATCCAGGCGGTGTGTGAGCGCCACGGTGTGCCGCTGCAGGCCGCGGCCCTGCAGTTCCCGTTCGGCCATCCGAGCGTGGCCTCGGTCATTCCCGGGGCGTTCAGGCCCGAGCAGGTGACGGCCAACCTCGGCTACTTTCGCCATCCGATTCCGGCCACCTTCTGGCAGGAGCTGCGGCAGGAGGGCCTGATCCGCTCCGACGCGCCCCTGCCCGAGGCGTGAGGCGGCCATGGCCCAGATCACCCGCGTCGAGGTCCATGTCTTCGGCTACGAGGTGCCGGATCTCGACCTGCCGGCGCACGGCGCCGCCGGCGTCGGCAACCTCGTCTACCGCAAGGGCGGCCGTCTGCCCTGCACGCGCTACGCCGTGACGGTCGACAGCAGCGACGGTGCCCGGGGTGCCTATGTCACGCACTGGGTCGGCACGCCTTCCGCCCTGGCCCAGACATTGATGCTCGCCCCGCACCTGCTCGGCCGCGACCCGGACGCGCGCGAGGCGATCTACGACGACCTCAAGCGCGAGGTGCGCGCCTACGACCATATGGGCCACGGTCCGCTCGACATCGCGCTGTGGGACCTCGCCGGCAAGCGGCTGGGCGTCTCGGTCTCCCGCCTGCTCGGCGGTTTCCGCACCCGTCTGCCGACCTATGCCAGCACCTACCATGCGCAGGAGGAAGCGGGCGGTCTGGATTCGCCCGGCGCCTTCGCCGACTACGCTCTGGCCTGCAAGGAGCGCGGCTTCGCCGGCTTCAAGATCCACGGCTGGCACGACGGCAACGCCCGGCGCGAGGCCGAGAACCTTCTGGGCGTGCGTAAGGCGGTGGGCGACGGCTGGCCGTTGATGATCGACCCGGCCTGCGAGCTGCGCACCTGGATGGACGCGCTGTTCGTCGGCCGCGCCTGCGACGAGGCCGGCTACTTCTGGTACGAGGACCCCTACCGCGACAACGGCGTCTCGGCCTCAGGCCACCAACGCCTGCGCGAGAAGCTGAAGACGCCGCTCCTGGTCAGCGAGCATGTGCGCGGGCTGGAGCAGAAGGCGATGTTCCTGCTCGCCGGCGGCTGCGACATGATCCATGCCGACCCCGAATATGACATGGGCATAACCGGCGCGATGAAGATCGCCCATTTCTGCGAGGCGATGGGGCTCGACGTGCAATTCCACGCCTGCGGCCCGGCGCACCGCGCGGTCATGGCCGCGACGCGCAACACCCATTTCTACGAGATGGCCCTGGTCGGGCCCGGCATGCCGAACGCGGTCCCGCCGGTCTATGCCTGCGGCTACTCCGACCAGCCGGACGGGCTGGGAGCCGATGGCTGCGTCCCGGTGCCGGACGGGCCGGGTCTGGGCGTCAGCTACGACTGGGCGTTCATCGAGCGGAACCGCCGCCAGCACCACGTGTTCGCCCGCGACCAGGGAGCGGCCTGATGCGCATCGTCGATCCCCATCACCATCTCTGGGACCGCGACCTCCATCTCTATCCCTGGCTCGCCGCACCCACCGTCTCCGGCCTGGTCGGCGACACCACCCCGCTCTGCCGCAACTACCTGCTGCCGGACCTCGAGGCGGACGCCGCACCGTTCGAGCTGGTCAAGTCGGTCCACCTCCAGGCCGAGATCGCGCATGAGCTCGCGGTCGAGGAGACCCGCTGGTTGCAGTCGATCGCCGACGGCCCGGGCAGTGGCGGCTTCCCGCATGGCATTGTCGCCTATGCCGATCTGAGCGACCCGCAGGTCGACCGCACGCTGGCGGCGCACACGGCGTTCGCGAACACCCGCGGCATCCGCCAGATCCTCAATCGCCACCCGGACCCGGGCGTGAGCTTCGTCGATCGCGACTACATGCGCGAGGAAGGGTGGCAGCAGGGCTTCGGCCGCTTGCGCTCGCACGGCCTGTCGTTCGACATGCAGCTCTACGCGCCGCAGATGCCCGACGGTGCGGCCACCGCCCGGCGCCATTCCGACACGCAGATCGTCATCAACCATACCGGCATGCCGCTGGATCGGGACAGCGAGGGCCTAGCGGCCTGGCGCGGCGGCATGCGCGCACTCGCCGCCTGCCCGAACGTCGCGGTCAAGATCTCGGGCCTGGGCATGGTCATGCACGACTGGACGACCGAGCGGATCAGGCCCCTCGTGCTCGAGACGGTCGAGATGTTCGGCGCCGAGCGCTGCCTGTTCGCCAGCAACTTTCCGGTCGACAAGCTCTTCTCCGACTACGTCACGCTGTGGCGGGCGTTCGACGAGATCACCGCGGACTTCTCCGTGGACGAGCGCCGCGCCCTGTTCCACGACAACGCGCTGCGGATCTATCGGCTCTGAGCGGCGGTCCTGCGCAGCGGATCGCCTCAGAGCGCTCCTTTGGCAAGATAATAGAGAATACCGGCGGCAGAGCAGGCAGCGAGCACCGGCATCATCGCAGTCTTGAACCGGAACACGGCGATGATAGCCGCCAGGGTAAGAGCGAGCGACGCGAGGTTGACGCTGGCGAGGATCGGCACGTCGAGCCGCAGCCCGAAGGCGCGGAATTCGTACAGCACGCCGAACAGGACGTGCAGCGCGAACCAGACCGCGAGGTTGAGGATGACGCCGACCACCGCCGCCGTGATCGCCGCCAGGGCGGCCGACAGCGCGCGGTTGTTGCGCAGGGTCTCGACGAACGGCGCGCCGGCGAAGATCCACATGAAGCAGGGCACGAAGGTGACCCAGGTGGTCACCATGCCGCCGAGGGCTCCGGCCAGAAGGGGCGACAGCTCACCGGGCGCGCGATAGGCGCCCATGAAGCCGACGAACTGGACCACCATGATCAGGGGCCCCGGCGTGGTCTCGGCCATGCCGAGCCCGTCCAGCATCTCGCCCGGCCGGAGCCAGCCATAGGTCTCGACGGCGGCCTGCGCGACATAGGCGAGCACGGCGTAGGCGCCGCCGAAGGTGACCACGGCCATCTTGGAGAAGAACACCGCGATCTGGCTGAGCACGTCGCCCGGCCCCAGTGTCAGCAGCAGGACGAGGACCGGGCCCAGCCAGAGCGCGAGGCAGATGCCGGCGACCTTGAGCGACCAGGCCAGGCCAGGCCGGGCATGGCCGGGCAGCTCCTCGCCGAGCGCCGTGTCCGCATCCGCCACCGCCGGCCCGTGGCCCGCACCATGACCGCCGCCGGCGAGAAAGGCCGGAAGGCCGGCACGGCCGCCGGCATAGCCGATCGCGGCGGCCGCCAGGACAATCAGCGGAAACGGCACGCCGAAGGCGAAGATGGCGAGGAACGCGGCCGCGGCGATGCCGACCATCACCCTGTTCCCGAGCGCCCGCCTGCCGATGCGCAGCACCGCCTCGAGCACGATGGCGAGCACGGCGGCCTTGAGGCCGAAGAACAGCGCCTGCACGACGCCCACCGAGCCGAACGTGGCGTAGATCAGGCTCAGCGCCATGATCGCGGCAAAGCCGGGCAGGACGAACAGGATCCCGGCGACGAGGCCGCCCCTGGTCCTGTGCAGCAGCCAGCCGATATAGATCGCGAGCTGCTGCGCCTCGGGCCCGGGCAGCAGCATGCAATAGTTCAGCGCATGCAGGAACCGCGCCTCGCCGATCCAGCGCTTCTCCTCGACCAGGATGCGGTGCATGACCGCGATCTGCCCGGCAGGCCCGCCGAACGACAGGGCGGCGATCCGTGCCCAGGTGCGCACCGCCTCGGCGAAGCCGGGGTGCGCCACCGTTTTCCGGGCGGGCCGGTCGAGGGCGATCGCCGTGCTCGCCATCTCAGGCGCCCGCCTTCGCGGATGGCCAGTTGTGCGTCTCGTCCGTCGCGTCGCGGCACCAGCGATAGAATGCGTCGTACAGCGTCATGCCCGCCTCGAGCTGCGCGAGGTCGTCTGCGTACATGCGCGACAGGCCCAAGGAGGCCGCCAGCAGCCCCGGCGCCTCGGGCGCAAGCTCAGGCCGAGCCGTATCGGCCGCGCGCACAATTCGCGCCAGGCGTTGAAGCGGCTCGGTCGCGAGCCCGAACTCCGCGATCATCGTGTCGAACGTGCAGCTGTCGCCGCGATGGCTCCAGAACACGTTCTCGATGTCGAAGGGAGTGGCGGCGAACCCCTCGGCGACACCCGTGACCTCCGGCGCGGCCACGAACAGGAACGCGGCGCGCGGATCAACAAAACGGCGGATCAGCCAGGGACACGCGATGCGGTCGATCTTCGGACGCGCACGCGTCACCCATACGGTGCGGCCAAGCTCGTCGGGCAGTGGCAGCTTGCTCGCCGGCACGAGCGGCAGGCCGGCTTGCCTCCAGCCCTCGAAGCCGCCGGCCAGGGCCTCGGCCGGCACGCCTTCCTGCCGCAGCCAGGCGGCCGTGCCCTCGCTGAGCTTTCGCCCGTGCCGGCAGAAGACGATCGCAGGGCGGCCGGCAAGCTCGGGAACCCAGGCCCGGACGGAGCCGCACGGCCGCCGTGAGGAGGCCGGGATCAAACGGGCGTCGAGCGCGAAGTCCGCCTCGGTGCGAACATCGATGACCGCTGGGCACCCCGGCGTGCCCACCAAGCGGGAGAGCTTCTCGACGGAGATCGTCGCGAACGATGACATGCTGCGTCCTTCGAGGCTTGGGGACGCGATACTTCAGCATGTCGCCTCGTGGGGAGATCGCGGTCCCCATGGACCTATCTGCGGCCTCGTTCGCGGCCCTGTCAACGCCGGTTCGCGCCTGCGTCGAGGCGCGCGATCGCCGGACGCGCGACCGTTCTACCGGAACAGTCACCTAACGCGATGGGAGAACATTCAGGTCAGCGCTGCCCCTTCAGGTAGGGCCGCATCAACGCCAAGGGATAGGCTGCCCGCCGCGCCACCACGACCAGGGCCAGGATGCTGAGCAGGTAGGGCAGCATCAGAAACAGCTGATAGGGCACGGCGCCGCCGACGATCTGCTGCAGGCGGATCTGAAACGCATCGAACGCCCCGAACAGAAGCGCGCCCAGCAGCGCCTTGCCGGGCCGCCAGGACGCGAACACGACCAGCGCGATGGCGATCCAGCCGCGCCCGTTGACCATGCCGAAGAAGAAGGCGTTGAAGGCCGAGAGCGTGAGGAAGGCGCCGCCGACCGCCATGAGCGCGCTGCCCATGACCAGAGCCCCGATCCGCAGGAGGTACACGTCGATCCCCTGCGCCTCGACCGCACCCGGATTGTCGCCGGCGGCACGGATCGCGAGCCCCAAGGGCGTGCGGTAGAGGAGCCAGGCGAGCAGCGGCACCAACGCCAGAGCCAGCAGGGTCAGCATGGTCTGCTGCGCCAGCACCGGCCCGAGCAGCGGCAGGTCCGCGAGCCATGTCCCGGCCAGGGGCGGGAACGGCTCGATCCGCGGCGGCGTGCCGACGTTCGGCAAGAGGACGCGATAGGCGTAGTAGGAGGCGCTGGTGGCGAGCAGCGTGATGCCGATGCCGGTCACGTGCTGCGACAGGCCGAGCGGCACGGTGAGCAGGCCCAAGAGCAGCCCCATCACCATGCCGGCGAGGGCGGCCAGCAGCACGCCAGTCCACAGGTCCGCCCCCTGATAGACCGCGAGCCAGCCGACCATGGCGCCCATGGTCATGATGCCCTCGATCCCGAGATTGATCGTCCCGGCGCGCTCGCAGATCAGCTCGCCCAGGGTCGCGAAGATCAGGGGCGTGGCGATCCTGAGCGTCGCCGCCCAGAAGCTCGCCTGGAGCAGGATGTCGAGCGCTTCGCTCATCGCCGCAGCCGGAAGCGGGTGACGAGGCCGGCCAGCAGCATGGTCAGCAGCGACAGGGCGACGACGAGATCGGCGATGTAGCTGGGCACGCCGGCCGTGCGGCTCATGCTGTCCGCGCCCACGAACACTCCGGCGACGAAGATCGCGGCCGGCACGACGGCCAGGGGCTGGAGCTGCGCCAGCATCGCGACGACGATGCCGGTGTAGCCGAAGCCGGGCGAGAGATCCTGGGTGAGATAGCCCTTCAGCCCCATCACCTCACCCGCCCCGGCGAGGCCGGCCAGCGCTCCCGAGAGCAATCCGGCCCGGATCAGCACCGCCGAGACCGGCATGCCGGCATAGGCCGCAGCGCGGGCATTGCTGCCGACGGCCTGCGTCTGCAGGCCCCAGACGGTACGGTCGAGATAGAGCCAGACCAGCACGGTGGCGGCCAGCGCCACCAGCAGACCCGCATGAAGGCGCGTCCGTGCCACCAGCCGAGGGAGCGTGGCGGCGTCGATCACCGGGGCCGATTGCGGCCAGCCCATGCTCATCGGGTCCTGCATCGGCCCCTCCACCAGCAGCCCGACCAGGAGCAGCGCGACGAAGTTGAGCAGGAGCGTGGTCACCACCTCGTCGACGCCGAGCCGGACCTTGAGCAGGGTCGGCCCGAGCATGAACAGGGCGCCCGCGGCAGCGGCGGCGAGCAGCGCCAGAGGCAGCAGCAGGGCCGCCGGCAGGGACACCATGCCCGATCCGAGCGCGACCGCGACGATCGCACCGAGATAGAGCTGGCCCTCGGCGCCGATGTTCCACAGCCGCGCGCGGAACGCGACCGCGACGGCGAGCCCGGTCAGGATCAGCGGGGTGGCGCGGGTCAGCGTCTCGGCCAGCGCGAACCAGGAGCCGAAACTCGCGACCGCCATCTGGCGGTAAGCACCGGCGAGATCCGCGCCGGCGAGCCGCAACGGCACGGCCGCGAGCGCCAGCGCGGCGAGCACGGCCAGCACCGGAGCCCCGGCGACCAGCCAGAGCGGCGGATGGGCCCGCGGCTCAAGCCGCATGGAGCTGCTGGCCGGTCATGAGCAGGCCGAGCTCGCGCACGGTCACGCCCGAGGTGGGCAGGCTGGCGCTGAGCCGGCCGCGGTGCAGGACCGCGACCCGATCGGCGAGACGCAGCAGCTCCTCCAGATCCTCGGAGATCAGGACGATGGCGGCTCCGCGGCGACGCGCCTCCAGGAGCCGGCCATGGACGAAGGCGACCGCACCCACGTCGAGACCGCGCGTCGGCTGGTCGGCCAGAATCAGGCGCGGCGCCAGCTCGAGGACGCGACCGAGCAGGAGTTTCTGGATGTTGCCGCCCGAGAGCAGGCCGGTCCGCTGCGCCGGGCCCTCGCAGCGCACGTCGTAGGCCCCGATGAGCCCGCGGGCGTGCTCGGCCAATCGACTGCGACGCAGGAAACCGAACCGCTGGAATTCCGGCCGGCGGCAGGTCTCCAGCACCAGATTGCGGTCGATCGGCAGCTCGGCGACGATTCCGTCGCCGAGCCTGTCCTCCGGGATCCGACCCACGCCGGCCGCGATCGCCGCCGGAGCACCGCCGCTCGGCCAGGACTCTCCGCCGAGCCGCACCTCCCCCGAGGCGGGCCGCGTCAGTCCGGCGAGCAGCCCGGCCAGCGCCCGCTGGCCGTTCCCCGACACGCCGGCGATGCCGAGGATCTCGTGGGCGTGGACCGTGAGGCTGGCGTCCCGCAGGCCGCCGCCGCTGACCTCGACCGAGCGCAGCTCGAGGATCGGCTTGCCGGGCCGCTGCGCGTCGCGCCGGGGCAGGCTGACGGGCCGACCGACCATCGCCTCGGCGATCGCCGCCGGGTTGGTGCCCAGTACCGGGAACTCGGCGACCTTGCGCCCGGCACGCAGCACCACCACCCGCCGGCACAGGCGCATCACCTCGTCGAGCTTGTGGCTGATGAACAGGACGGCTAGCCCGCCGGCGGCGAGCCGGTCGAGCGTGGCGAACAACGCCTCGGCCTCCTGTGGGGTGAGCACCGCCGTCGGCTCGTCCAGGATCAGGACGCGAACGTCGCGGAACAGTGCCTTGAGGATCTCGACCCGCTGCCGCTCGCCGACGGAGAGGCTGGCCACCGGCGCATCGAGCGGCACGTCCAGGCCCGAGCGCGCGATCAGCTCCGTGAGCTTGCGCCGGGCAGCACCACTCCGGCGACGCGGCAGCCACAAGGGCTCCGTGCCCAGGGTGATGTTGTCGACGACCGACAGGTTGGCGGCGAGCGCGAAATGCTGGTGCACCATGCCGATGCCGGCGGCCAACGCCGCGTGCGGCGAGCCCGGCGGCAGTGGCCGGAGCACCCCGGCAGCATCGGCGACGGAGATCTGGCCGGCGTCGGCGACATAGTGCCCGAACAGGATGCTCATCAGCGTCGTCTTGCCGGCGCCGTTCTCGCCGAGCAGGGCCACGATCTCCCCCTGCCGCAGCTCGAAATCAATGCCCGCATTGGCGACGAGGCCGCCGAAGCGCTTGGTGATCCCTTCGAGGCGCAGAACCAGCGGCATCTCCGTCATGACCATGGGACCGGCACCTGCTTCCATCTGCCTTCGGCCGCCCTACCGCGCCACGATCAGCCTGCGCGCCGCCTTGCGCGATTCCTCCTGGTCGATGATCCCTCGATAGACGGTGTAGTACTTCACGATATTGCCGACATAGGCCACGGTCTCCCGGCCGATGTCGCGCTCGGCCTGGATCTCCAGACCGCCGAACCAGCGATTGGAGTCCAGACCGCGTCTCGCCGCACGTCGCCGCAACTCGGCGATGCGGCCCGGGCCGGCATTGTAGGCCGCGAGAGCGAACAGCATGCGGTCCAGCTCGGGAATGCCCGGGTCGTCGAAATACTGGTCGATCAGGTGCCGCAGATATTTGGCGCCGGCCTGGATGTTGTTGTCGACCCGATCGATGTGCCCGACCGCGACCGCCGGATCGCGTGCCGTCGAGGGCCGGATCTGCATGATGCCCGTTGCCCCCGAGCGGTTCCGCCGCTTCTGGTTCAGGCCGGATTCCTGGAAGCCCTGGGCGGCAAGAAGCAGCGGGTCGAGCCGGTACTCCTCGCCCCATTTGCGGAAGATCGAGAGCAGCTCGAGAAATCGTTTGCGGTCGGCGCTGTCGCTCCTGCGAAGCTGGTCGGCGGCGACGAGGTAACGGTTGGCGACGACATTGCCGAACTCGGTCCCCTTGGCCGTGGCAGCCACGAACGACGCCAGCGACTTGGCAAGCTGCGGACTGTGCTTGCGGAAGGCCCAGCCGATCCGGCCGCCACTGCGGAGCACGAGGTCGTCGCGCAATGTCAGGGTCGGCAGCGCCCTCGCCCAGGCGCTCGCCTTGTGATCGTCGACCACCGCCCAGGGCAGATATCCCGACGCCACCAGCTCCAACAGGTCCTCGTCGTCGAGAATCTCGAGCGCCGGGCGCAGCCGGACCCCTTCGAGGTCGGACCGACGCAGCCGCCCGTCCAATGCCTCCAAGCTGGGCCAGTAGCTGCTCGAACGCCGGGCCACGATCTCCTGACCGGAAAGGCCGTCGAGGGTCGTGACCTGCGGCGCCTCCGGCCCGGTGACCAGGATCTCGCGCACCTCGTCGCGAAACGGCGGCGAGAAGTCGACGATCTCCAGGCGCTCGGGCGTGATGGTGAGGTTGGCGGCGGCGATGTCGCCCTTGCCCGCGGTCAGTCCCGGCATCAGACCGTCGCGCATCACCGGCACGAACACCACCCGGATCGGCCGGGCACCGGTCTGGAAGCGGCGATTGAGGCGGCGCTCGTATTCGCGGCCATACTCGGCGACCTGCCCCTTGGGCTCGCCGCCGTCGAGATAATAGTCGGTGCGGTTGGGAACGACGAGCAGCCGGACCAGACGGCGCTCGACCATGCCGTCGAGATCGCCGGTCCAGGGCGGATCGTCGATCAGGTCGTTCGCGACGGCGGCCGGTGCCGGCACGTCGGGCCTGGTCGCCGGCGGCCCCGGCGCGGTGCCTGCCGCCATCTCGGGCTCGCTGCGGAACTCGGGCAGGAGCCAGAGCAACGCCGCCGCAAGCGCGGTGGCGAAGGCCCCGCCAGCGCCTATCAGCAGCCAGCGAAGCCGCCGCTCAGCCATCGCCGCCCGCCTGCTCGAGCACCCGGTCGAGCGCTGCCGCGATCCGGCGCAGATCCTCCTCGCGCGACAGCCGGTGATCACCGTCCTTGATCAGCTCCACCGTGACCGCCCCGCCCGTGATCGCCGCGGCCAAGCGCAGGGCGGTCTGCCAGGGCACGTCGGGATCGAGCTGGCCGTGCAGGAGATGCACCGGGCAGGTCAGATCGATCGGCCGCTCCAGCAGCAGATGCGCCTCGCCGTCCTCGAGCAGCCGCCGCGTGATCGGCGTCGGCTCGCCATAGGCCGAGGGAGCGAGCAGCACTCCGTCCCGGTGGAGGACGGCCCGGTCCACATCGGTCAGCTTCGGCACGATCAGGTCGTGAGTGAAGTCGGGGGCAGCGGCGATGCCGACCAGCCCGCGCACCTGCGCCGGTCGGGCCAGGGCGGCGAGCAGCATGAGCCAGCCGCCCATGCTGGAGCCGACGAGAACGACCGGGCCGGCGACCATCCGGTCGAGGATGTCGAGCACGTCGGCGCGCCAGTCGCCGATGCAGCTCTCCTCGAACCGGCCCTCCGAGACACCGTGGCCGCGATAGTCGAAACGCAGGAAGGCGCGTCCGGACTTGACGCAGTGCTGCTCGAGATGCACCGCCTTGGCGCCGCCCATGTCGGACCGGAAGCCGGTCAGGAACACCACCGTGGGCTTGCGACCGGGCGTGTGGCGGCAGGCCAGGAACGGCCCATCCCGACGGTTGAGTATCTCCTCCTGTGTTTGCATCATTGCGCGAGCTCGACTAAGTTGCGGGCGTCGCGGAGTCCCCAGCATGATCCCAACCTCGAAGCATCGGCGCTCGAAGGCAAGCCCGGACGCGCCGTGAACCGAGTCATGCCGGCTGCGATCCTTGCACTGACCCCGCATCTGGATGTCGGCGAGCCCGGTCGGGACACCCTCGACCTGGCACGTCACCTTCGGTCGCGCGGGGGGCGCCCGCTGGTCGCGAGTGGCGGAGGGAGGCTGGTGCGCGAGCTCGCCGCCAGCGGGGTGGCGCACCTGCAGATGCCTCTCAGCCGTCCCGGCCGACTCGTGCGCTGGTACAGCTCGACGAAGCTCGCCCGGGCCATTCGCGACCATCGGCTCGACGTGGTCCATGCGCAGACGGCGACACTCGCTCCGGTCGCCCTGGCGGCCGCCAGGGCGGCGGGCGTCCGGTGCGTCGTCACGCTGCGGGAGGGAGCTCCAGCCGATGCGCCGCTCGATGCGCTCGCTCGGGCCGATCAGCTCATCGCGGTGTCGGACTTCGTCGCTGACAGCATGGCGCCGAGGCTGAACCTGCCGACGACACGGCTGCGGGTCGTGCGGCGCTGGATCGACCTCGCGGAGTTCGATCCCGAGCGGGTGCGCGGGCACCGCGTGTCGGCATTGGCGGAGCGCTGGGGCATCGCGCCGGGTTCGCGCGTGCTGCTGGTTCCACCCCTGCCCGACGGCGATCAGGGTCACCTCCTGCTGCTGCGGGCAATGGCGCGGCTGCCGAACACCGATCTCATCGTCCTCTTCGCTGGCGCCTGGGACCCGGAGAGCCGCTACGGCAGGGACGTGGTCGTGGCGGCGCGCCGGGCCGGGCTCGCCGAGCGGGTGCGGTTCGGGTCCGGAATGGACGATCTCGCCGCGACCATCGCCCTGGCCGATCTCGTCGCGCTGCCGGCCACGCAGGCGGACCCCACGGGCTTCTTCGCGGTCGCGGCGCAGGCGATGGGCCGCCCGGTGATCGTGAGCAATCGCGGCGCCTTGCCGGAAGCCGTGATGCCGGCGTCCACCGGTTGGATGGTGGCCGCCGGAGATGCCGACGAGCTCGCCGCCGCTCTCGGCCTCGCGCTCGCGATGGACGACGGTCCGCGGCGCCGCCTCGCGGTTCGCGCCCGGGCCTTCGTCGCCGACGAGTTCGGGCTGGCGACCAATGCGGACCGTACTCTCGCGGTCTATCGCGACCTGGACGGCACGGCGCTGGCGCGGGCCGGCTGAGATCACCACATAGCTATACGCGAAGGCGCTCCTTGACAGGCCGACCCGCCGTCGGGAGGGTGCGCCTCTCTTCCATCAGGCTCCATCCTCAGGCACGGCTTCCATGACTGTTTCGGCTCCCGCGCAGGTGCAGGACGCGGCGATGATCGCGGTGACGTTCCCGGACGGCTCGACCCGCAGTTTCCCGCGCGGCGTCACCGGCGGCGGCATCGCCGCGGCGATCGCGAAGAGCCTCGCCAAGGCGGCCCTGGTCGTGGAGGTCGACGGGGTGGTGCGCGACCTCGACTGGCCGATCGAGCACGACGCCAGGGTCAAGCTGATCCGTGCGGAGGACGAGCAGGCGCTGGCGGTGATCCGGCACGACTGCGCGCATGTCATGGCCGAGGCCGTGCAGGACCTGTTCCCGGGCACGCAGGTGACGATCGGGCCGGCGATCGAGAACGGCTTCTACTACGATTTCTTCCGCAACGAGCCCTTCTCCACCGACGATCTCGGCCGGATCGAGGCGCGAATGGCGGAGATCGTGAGGGCCGACCTGCCGTTCGTGCGCGAGCAGGTGACGCGGGAGGCCGCGCGCGAGCGGTTCGACGGCATGGGCGAGCGCTTCAAGCTGGAGCTGCTCGACGCCATCCCCGACGGCGAGCCGGTCACGCTCTACCACCAGGGCAGGTGGTTCGATCTCTGCCGCGGC
>JBFWWD010000123.1:0-16005 GCA_050246385.1 Geminicoccaceae bacterium | reverse complement strand
CACGCCGGCCCGGCGTCGCGCGCCGGCTTGGGTTCGCGCGTGTCGCGGCGAGGTCCGCTCGTGCGGAACTGCCGTCGGCTTGCACCGCCGCCGGGTTCGCGAGTGCGCATGGGCGTGTGACGAGCGAAGCGCGCGAGGTCATGGCGGACTGCTCACGATAGGATCATTATGAGGATTGTCACCTTGACAAAGCAGGTTAGTCAGGACGATACGAGCGCCCGACAGGCCGGCGTTGCGAGGTGTCTTCGGGGGTGAGAGGCGGCGACAGGGAAGCCCCGCCGTGATATGCCTCTTTGCATCGTCGGCATTGCCGCGATCGGAGGCAGAGCGGTTGGACCGTATCAATACGTATGCGTTATATGAACTGGCCGGCTCGATAAGACCCATCGGCTATGTCTATCAAGACATGGTGCCGGATGATCTGTTCCGCATGGTGTCCCGAGCTATGCTCGCTGTTGAGCCATTCTTATCGTCAGACCCGCCTTACCAGCTGTCGTTGTCTCATGGGGCGTTGAAGACGCTGTACGAGGCCCTGAATGATCTTAGGATAATTTCCTATGATCAGTCTCGATATGGCGCTTCTCGGGAAGTGAAACTTGGAGCCGTTACAACCCAGGAGTTGATTCCAGCATGGAAAGTGCTGGACGCGCGCAATGCGTTGTCTGCGTTTGAGACGTTACTGAGCGCTGAATGTGCAAGGGAGCCATCATTCCGCGCACCTAAGCGCGGGATCTATGACTCAGACGACTTAGTGAACTCGGCTAGCATGGCAGTGCCGGCAGCTCTGCGAGCTATGTTGCCGGACAAAGCGATCTCCGACATGGAAAGCGCCGGCCGCTGTCTAGCGTTTGGGCTGTTTACCGCATCGGGGTTTCACCTCTGCCGAGCAGTTGAAGCGTTAATCGAAGTGTACTATCAGCGCTTTTGTGGCAAGGCTGGCACACTCAGGAGTTGGCACGACTATATCAAGGCTTTAGAGGCACAAGCGCAGGTAAGTGCTCCGCCAGTTCCAGGTCTAGCTACAATTGAATATTTAAAGCAAATGAAGGATTCTGACAGGAATCCTATTTCTCATCCAAGAGTAATTCTTGATGAGGCGGAGGCGTGCATCCTGTTTGCCTCTGGCCAATCTTTGATTGGGCGTATGTTACAAGAGCTGTCGGCGCTGGGACCGACATCGGTCGCGGCGACTAACGCTAGCGCTCCATGAGCACGGATGATGAAGATGTTGCCCGGCGGCGCGACGAAGCGCTAGCGCGGCTGTTGAAGATGCCGCCCAAGCCGCATGAGGACATGAAGATCGGGAAGCCGAGGCGGGCCAAGGATCGCCCCAAGGAGCGCGATGGGGAGACGGCTGGTGACCGAAGATGAAATTCGGTCTTGGGCAAGAATCGCCAACCGAGGTAGGTTAATCATTTGGCAGCACTTGCTTGATCCTAATTCAATATCGGCTTCACTCCTGCAGCCTTCGCCTGTTCGTCTGGACCGAAGGATAGTTGCTCAGCTAACGTGCGGGTCAAAAGCAAATCCAGCCGCGGAGAAGGAGACGAGCCAATAGCTTCGTTCGATCCGTTCTCAACAAGACTCCGTAATTCACTAGAGATCTTTTCTCGGCTAATCAGGCCCTTCCCCGCCATCTCACGGACAATTATGTTTAACACATTACACACGCCCATCATTAGTTCGGCTACATCACGTTTTTGATCGTGTTCCATTTGACCTTCTTTTCTTAAGGATGAGGCGCTTTAGATAACGTACCTTCTGCTTCAAACTGATTGGGTTAGTCAGCCCGCCGATACGTGAGGCGCTTGCCCTTGGCCCCGAGCCAAGCGACCACGGCACGGTCGGCATCGGTAAAACCGAGCTTGGTGCGGGTGTTGTAGCGGAAATCGAACTCGCTCAGGTAGCGGTGCAGATGGGCCTCGCCGCAGTGCTGGTAGATGCCGCGCATGCCGCGCTTGAAGATCGAGAAGTAGCTCTCGATCGTGTTGGTGTGGATCACGTCGTCGCGGACGTACTCCTTGGCCGAGTGCGTCACCGTGCGGTGGCTGTCGAACTCCTCGCCGACCTTGGTGTAGAGGCGGCTCTCGTCCGTCATCAGCGCACTCTCACGCGACAGGTTGAGACGGACCAGATCAGCGACGTTCTTGGCGTTGACCTCGCGAATGTGGATTGTGCGAGCCTTCCCGCCGCGCTCGACAAGCCCGAGCACGGCACGCTTGCCGGATGGACCGGTCTTGCCGCGCTTGGTGTAGGGGCGGCCCTTGCGCTGCGGCGAGGGCTGCGCGTCGTCACGCTTGCCGAAGTAGGTCTCGTCAGCCTCGACCACCTTCCCCGCGCCGCCCAAGCCCTCGGGCGATGGATCGCGCATCGCCTCGCGCAGACGGTGCGACATGAACCATGCCGACTTGTAGCTGATGCCTAGCATGCGGTGGAGCTGATGGGTGCTGATGCCCTTCTTGGACGAGCACAGCAGGTGCATCGCGTGAACCCACTTGTGCAGCGGGATCTTGGAGCGCTCCAGAACCGTGCCGACCGTCACCGTGAACTGCTGGCGGCAGCTGTTGCACTGGACGACGCCGGGACGATGCGCCGAGCCCTCAAGCCGCGTGACGTTCTCAGCCTCGCCGCAGTGCGGACAGGTCGGGCCGTTGGGCCAATGGATCGACTCCAGATGAGCGCGGGCTGCATCTTCGTCGGTGAACTTGAGGCTGTCGGGATCGCTGGCCATGACATCGTCTCCTGCCCCAGTTTGTGCCCGAGGCAGTCTGCTTTGTCAAGGTGATAATCCTGTTAACGTTCGTTGAGGGTACCTGTCGTAGAGGGTACCTAGTACCGAGCGCTTCCCGGGATTCCACCAATCGTCAACGCGACAACCGGGGACAGTAGCAGACGAGCGCAAGCTTGTTGCGCGGGCGCCTCAGTTTGTCATGGCCAGCGCCGACGGCGCGTTGGGCATTTCCCCAAGGTGGACAAGGCGCAACCGGAAAATCGGTCCAGCTTGTCGCGCCGGCCACATCCGTTCGCCTTGCGCGCGTGCTAAGAGCGCCGACGGTGACAGTCGTCGTCACTTATAATGTTCTGAATTGGTGGAAGTATTCAACCATAGCGAAATATCTGACGAACAAGGCGGACTCGTGGATCGGCACGAGCAAGGCAGAGGTGGTGCTCGGCCTCGGCGGCGACGACTCGTTAGATGGGAAGGAGGGCAAGGACCAACTTCACGGCGGTAACGACAACGACACGATCCGCGGTGGAACTGAGGCCCGACAAGCTCTGGGGCGATGCTGGCAACGATGCTCTGAACGGCGGCAACGGCAACGACACGATCTGGGGTGGTAAAGGCAACGATAGGATAGACGGCTTCAGCGGCAACGACATATTGTATGGTGGCGACGGCAACGATACGATCTACGCTACTCGTGGTCTGGATACTGTCTACGGCGGGAACGGCGATGACTGGATCTATCACGGGGTGAAGGTCGATGCTGGAGCTGGAGACGACTACATTCTCACAGGCTCCAACTCCGAAAGCCCCCAGCATAACGTCATAACTGCTGGCCCAGGCTCGGACCATGTATACATCAACTTCTTCACAGATGGCAAACAGGACATAGTTGAGATAACAGATTTTGATGCCAATGATGAGTTCTTATTTCTGAACTTTTTTGGAGAGAAGAATCTCTCTGCGGGCAACTTCAATGTCATTCTTGGTGAAGTTACTAAGAATTCGGAGGGCGTCTTTGAATTCGAGGCGCGAGGCCATGATCTCGTGATCTCAACACCCACCGACGGCGATCAACTGATCCTCCGTGACGCGGCCGACTGGCTACACATCACCTAAGAAAGTTGAAGCCAGGGCGCCAGCCTTGCGTTGAACCGCCGGCTAAGAGGTTGCACTGGCGTCTTGCTCTGTTTGACGCGTTTCCGTGCACGCGACTAGAAAGACCCCCTCCGGCCTCTGGTGGGGGGTCGCTTTCTTATCGAGCCGGCGGGGTGGTTGACCGACCATCGGACGCCTCGAAAAACCGCTTGATAGCAGGCCGTTGGCGTGAGTCGCTGGCTTCGGCGAGCGGGAGGGCGGCATGCTGGGTCAGCGGGGTTCTTCGATGTCGACGACCGACTGGCGGCGTTGAGCAGGGCCGATGGCCGCGCAGACCGAAGGGGCGCCGCGCCAAGAAATCCGGTGGCCGACGACGTCCTCAGCCGTCCTGGCGCTCCAGCGCCTCGATCCGGGCCGCGAGCTTCCTGAGCTGGGCCTGCACGCTCGCCCAGGCGACGCGCTCGCCGGTCGCCCGCATCGCAAGGCCGGAGACGACACTCAACTCGTCCTGGTGATGGTCGAGCCGGTTCTTGATGGCCGCGACGTCCGTCTTGATGATGGCGATGTCGCCCCGCATGGCGAGGATGTGCTGGCCCAGCAGGTCGAGAGAGAACCGCTCTGCCATCTTCGTCCGCACCTCGCAGGTCCAGGCTCACCGGTCCGCCGTCATGCATGGTACGGCAAACGGATGGTGAAACGCCAACTTTTCCGTCCGCTGCCACCCCGCCCCTGCCGCGCTTCTCGCCGCGGTGCCACGCTCCGCCTCGCCCACACCCGAGGAGCCTCCACCATACCCGAGCCCGGCACCAACCTGACCATCGACCCGCAGCGGCTGTGGGATCAGATCATGGAGACGGCGCAGTTCGGCCGGACGGCGAAGGGGGATCAGGCGGCTGATGCTGAGCGACGACGACAAGGCGGTCCGCGACTGGTTCAAGGCGCAGTGCGAGGCCTTGGGCTGCACGGTCACCGTGGATTCGGTCGGCAACATGTTCGCGCGGCGGGCGGGGAAGGACGACAGCCTGCTGCCGATCGCGATGGGCTCGCATCTGGATACCCAGCCGGCGGGCGGGGAGTTCGACGGGGTGCTGGGCGCGCTGGAGGCGCTTCGGACCATGGTCGAGATGGGCTGCGAGACCGCGGCCCGAGCACCCCGCGGTCACGATCCCGATCCCGCGGACTTCCGCTCGCGCCGTCATCCGACGGCGCGGCCTGGGCGTTGAGCCGGAGCCCGGGCGTTGGCGGCCGACGGCAGGCCGGCAGCGCGAAACAGCGCGGTCGGAGCATCTGCCGCCTGCCGATCAGCGGCGCTGACGCCATGCTCGAAGCCAGGCACATGGCCGCCGCCGTGCTACCCGTCACCCCGGCCGAACCCTCCGACCCGCGGGCGGCCGGTCAGCCCCAGAGCTGCCGGTACTTGGCCGAGGCCTTCGGGTTGCGGGTGCCGGGCATGATCTGGTGGTAGGATTTCTGATTGAAGTAGTTCTCGTAGGCCACGGCGCCGCTGTTGCGCGCGAAGAAGCCGTGCATGTTCTCGATGTAGAGCGGATTGTCGATGCAGCCGTAGCGGCCGGCATTGATGCCCCATTCCGAGCAGGCCAGCTGCTTGCCCCGGCTGCGCGCGAACTGGTACCAGGCGCCGAGCCCGTAGGGGCCGCCCTTGTAGTCGGCGTCGTACTGGCTGTTCCAGGCGGACTGCGTGCTCAGCGCGGGCCAGCCGTCATAATAGTTGACCCCGACGATGTCGACATACTGGTCGCCCGGATAGTAGTTGAGGATCGAGCCGGGCTGGGCGCCCTTCTTGATGTTGGACCATTCGGTCTGCACGCCCGGATTGTAGCGCCGCAGGATGCCGGCGATCCGCTGCCAGGTCGCCTTGAACGCCTCCGCATCGGTGCCGCAGAACCAGGGCCGCGACTTGCCGTTGATCTCCCAGCCGATGCGGACGATCGGGTTCTTGGCGCCGCTCGAGGCCAGCTTCTGGGCGAACTGGCTGTAGTAGCCGTCGAAGGAGCCGTTGGCGGCCAGCTTCCAGTTGCCCTTGTTCTTCTTCCCGTCGTGCGACCTGGGCAAGGGCGCGATCGCGAGCGAGACCCTGGCGCCCGACTTCTTGGCGGTGACGAAGCCGCCCTTGAGCCCGACCACCTGGGACCAGTTGTCGTGCTGGCACCAGCAGGTGATGGTGTCGAGCGGCCGGCCGCGAAACGCCGCGAACTTGCTGTGCTCGTTGATGCTGGCGCCGGTGTGCCAGGAGCGGCCCGAGCGGGGTCCGGCCGCGGCGGCGGCGGGGGCGGCGAAGCCCAGGGTGCCCGCGCCCAGCGCCAGCGAGCCTCCGATCAGGCCGGTGAGCAGATCGCGGCGGCTGGAAAGAGGGCTGATATCGATCATGGGGTCGTGGTCCGGCGTTGGATTCGTGCTCAAGCGGGTCCGTGGCGCGATGAACAGCGCAGCGCACGAGAGCCCGACCCGAGCAATCGAAAGTTGATTCCGCAGTGGAGGGAATTTCCGGCGAGTCGCCAGGCTGAGTCGGCGTTGCTCTCGGCTTTCTCCAGCTCGTCGAGGACTGTTCGAACCGGCGCGCAGACCGCTCCGGCCGCACGCTCTACATGCACCGACGCAACGGTGCGCAAAACTATTCCATCGAAGCGCGTTTTTTGTTGATCAGTGGTGTCTCGCCGGCCGCGCCCGCCCTCGCCGAGGGCGCATCGGCCTACCGGGTCGCCGTCGGCAGGGCGAGCTCGCCCGTGGAGCTGAACGACACGCCGCCGAAGCCGGTACCGGCGAGACGGCCGGTCAGCTCATAGTCCAGGCGCTCGCTGCCGCTGGCCAGCCCGAGCGCCTGCCGCACCATCGCCGTGACCGGCACCGAGACCGGAACCGCGAGCACGGTCTCGCCGAAGCGCGGCACCGTGCCGCGGGCATCGCTGACGCCGGTGGCGAGCCGCTGGCCGCGCACGTCGAGCCGCAGCGAGACGCCGTCGAAATCGACCGGCGTCTCGTTCGGGTTCTGCACCCGCAGCTTGACCAGGAAGCGGCCCTCCATGCCCTCGCTCGGCAAAGGCTCGATCCCGGCCACGTCGACCGAGAGGGGCTCGCGGCCGGTGAGCGAGGCGCAGGCCGCGAGCGCCAGGAAGCCGAGGAGTGAGAGCCGTCGCGTGGCGTTCGTCGACATCCGTGCCATCGCCCCGAACCGAGTGCGCTGGCCGGAGCATAGTGCTCCCGGCTCAGGCCGGGCAGGGGTTCTCGGTGGCGTTCGGGTTGAGGCAGGTCTTGATCATGCGGATCTTGTCCGCCTCGAGCTCCGGCAGGACCGCGCCGGCACGGCCGAGAAAGTGGAAGAAGTCGAGATCGCCATTGTCCATGAAGCTCGCGATGCCCTTGCCGGGATGTTTCAGCCAGACACCCAGCACGTCCTTCAGGCTGTAGCCGGTCCGGGCCTCGGGGCAGCTTTGGCTGGAGAAGATCGCCACGAAGCAGAACTGGGTGTCGCTCGCGGTGATCGTGCGGTTGAAGTCGCAGCGGTCGAGATAGGGATAGGTCAGGATGTTGAACAGGCTGTGCCAGCCGCGCTCGGTGAAGTCGACATTGGCCAGCTTGCGCTCGCTGTCGGCCAGCGCGGCACCGAGATAGGAGCGCGACAAGGGCAGCTCGGGATATTTCCAGGCCAGGTCCTCGACGAAGTTGCGCAGCTTCCCGTCGGTGATCTCGATCAGCACCCGGTGCGCCACCCAGTCCGCGAACGCCTCGCGGAACGGCACGAAGGTCGTGCTCTCGCGGGTCTGGTGCGTGCTGCCGTGCTTGGCGAGCTGCCAGGCCATGGCGTCCTCGCCGGTCGAGTGGTCGAAATCCCACTGGTGCATGAACTCGTGCAGCAGCGTGCGGCAGGTCCACTCGTCCTCCTTGATGTACAGGCTGCGGGTGAACGGGTTGTTGTAGGAGGCGGAGGCCGCGGCGTTGCCGCCGATCCCCATCGGGTACTTGACCACCACCCTGCCGGCGAAGGCGTGGGCCGGGCCGTACCCCTCCACGAGGTCCATGACCCGGCCGTAGAGGCACCACATGTCGGCGAGCCGGTGCGCCACCGCACCGGTGACCGCGACCTCGCCGAGGTCGATGGCGCCGGCCTGGCGCCCGCCGGACGCCCCGCCCTGCTCGTCATTGTGGACCTCGAACCAGTCCTTGTCGGTGAGGTCGAGCTCGATGTCGAGCGGGAAGCCCTGGCCATCGACCCGGATCGAGGTCTCCCGCCCCTCCTTCAGCCGCAGCCGGTCGGAATCGAACAGGACCTGGACCTTGAACTGCCGCCGGTCGCCGCCGTGGCTCTCGCTCACCCGGAAGCTGCCGTCCGCACCCGTGGTGACCTTGCCCCAGCTGTTCCACCAGCCCCAGCCGCCCGGGATCTTCGAGCGTGCCGACACCTTGACGATCGCCTTCGGCACGCCCTCGCGCGCACCGAAGGCCTGGGCCAGCTCGGGCAGCAGATGGTCGACGACGATGCGCCCGGTGACGGTCCATTTCTCGGCCATGACGCAATCCTCCGCTGAACTGTCGAGAATGCTGGACTGTACTGCGTCCCGGCCAGATCGGACGTGGCAATCGCCACAATTACTGTGGTGGATGCACGTTCGATTGTGGCAATAGTCACCCTCTCCCGATGCGGCGCCCGGCTGCGGACGCTTTACGGCGGCGCTCCCGTGCGGCTAGGTCGCGCCGCATGGTGCAGGCGGGCAACGTCTGGGCGGGGGTCCGGTTATCGTGGTTCTCGGATGGTGCAAGGCGACGTGGGCTCGGCTATGGGGGGCGGGCGCCGCTGCGCCGGCGGAGCGAACCGACCTGAACCAGGACATGCCAGCCAGACCCCACCCGCCGCGTGCGCGCGCCGGCGCGCTGCCCGCCAATGCCCGGCTCGTCATCATCGGCGGCCGGTTCGAGGCCGACAATCGCTCCATCCACGAGGCGATGAAGGCGCTCAGCGGCGGCCGGATCGCGGTCCTGCCGACCGCCTCGGGCGAGCCCGAGGCGGCGGGCGAGGAGGTCCGCGACGGTCTCCGTGCCTGGGGGATCGAATCCGAGGTCGTCCCGCTCCACAAGGACAATTACCCGACCGCCGCGTTCGACCCGGAGATCGTGGCCCTGCTCGAGCGCTTCGGCAGCTTCTACTTCACCGGCGGCGACCAGTCGCTGATCGTCAAGGCGCTGATCCAGGAGGGCCGCGAGACCCCCGCCCTGCAGGCGATCCGGCGCGCCCACGCGGCCGGCGGTCTCGTCTCGGGCAGCAGTGCCGGCGCCGCGATCATGAGCGATCCCATGATCACCAGCGGCAGCTCGGTCGAGGCGCTGGCCCAGCCGCCCGCGAGCGAGCCGCACGACACCCGGCTGAGCGTCGGCCGCGGCCTCGGCTTCTTTCCGCTCGGCCTGGTCGACCAGCACTTCCTGCAGCGCGGCCGGCTCGGCCGGCTGGTGGCGGCGCTCGCCGTGACCGGCTGGCGGCACGGCTTCGGCGTCGACGAGAACACCGCCATGGCGATCGCCGACGGTCGCCTGACCGTGCTCGGCGAGAGCGGCCTGATCCATGTCGACGCCGGCCGGCTGACGGGCAAACGCGCGCGCACCGAGCTCGCCGGGCTCAAGCTCAGCTATCTCGACCGCGGCGACAGCCTGGACCTCGCCACCATGCGGCCGCAGCCCGGGCCGGCCAAGCGGCGGGTGCATGCCCGCGAGCGCTACTTCCGCGCCCCGACCCGCGTCGGCAAGCCCGCCTTCGCCGGCTACACCACCCACGAGACCCTGGCCCGCCTGGTCGAGGGCGACCCCTTGGTCTACCGCGGCGAGACCACCTGGGCCTACGAGCACGCTACCGGCAGCGAGATCGCGGTCGAGATCAGCCGCGGCCGGCGCGCCAAGGCGCTGATCGAGCACACCGACCAGGGTGTGCGGATCAGCGCCTACGGCTTCGACCTCAGGCTCGCCGTGCGCGAGGCGACCAGCGCCGAGTACTACCGCAACCGCGCCCTGGGCGGCACGGGCGAGCCCGTGGCCGGGCGCCTCGTGCTCCTGGGCAGCCCCTTGCGCGCCGGCAGCGGGCTGCTGGCCGAGCTGCGCGAGCTGGTGGCCGAGCCGATGGGTGTCATCGCCACCGCCTCCGCCGAGCCGCACGCCACCGCCTCGGCCGCGGTCGATCTCCTGGACCGGCACGGCATCCGTGCCGTCGACCTCGGCGCCACCCGCGACCATCTGCGCAGCGAGGCCGGCCGCGCCGCCCTGATCGAGCGCATCGCCGGGCTCAACAGCTTCCTGCTCACCGGCGGCAACCAGCGCCGCCTGATCGACGGCCTGCTGTTCCGTGGCGAGGAGACCCCGGTCCTCAAGGCGCTGATCGCCGCCTGGCAGCGCGGGGCCACCATCGTCGCCACCAGCGGCGGGGCCGCCGCCCTCTCGCCCTTGATGATCGCCGGCGGCAGCAGCGAGGACGCGCTGCGCTACGGCGTCGCGTCGGACGATTCCCATCCCGGCCTGCTGGTCGAGCCGGGCCTGGGCCTGTTCGACGCCGGCATCGTCGACCAGAACCTGCTCGGCAGCCATCGGCTGGGGCGATTGATCGTCGCCTGCGCGGAGGAGGCGGTGCCGCGCGGCTTCGGCCTGTGCGAGGAGGCCGGCCTCGTGGTCGAGCCCGACCGGCGCATGCGCGTGATCGGCGGCCAGGGCGTGATCCTGGTCGAGGTCGACCCCAGATCGATGAGCTACCAGGACGATCTGTTCGCGGTCCGCGACGTGGCGGTCCGGCTGGTGCCGCCGCAGGGCTGGATCGGTCCGGACCACCCGGTCGCCGAGGTCGCCAAGCCGAACGGGCTGACGGTGGAGCGGCTGGTGCGCGGGCTGGAGCGCGAGGTCTGCGCCGGCCACCGGCGCCGCAAGGCCGGGCGGATCACCATCCGCCTGGAGGCCGAGGCGGCGCTGTCCGGCCGCGTGCACATCGAGAGCGATCGCGGCGACCTCTGACGACGAGGATCTTGCGATGCGGGACGATCAGGAGGAGGTGCCGCCACGCCGCCTGAACGCGCGCGCCAGCGACGTGTTCGATCTCGGCGACCTGACCTTCTATCCGGGGCCGGGGCCCTATCTCGACCGGCGCGCGCTGGTCTTCGACCTCGCCTTGACCGGGCGCCCCGAGCCTCTGCCGGTGGCACGCTATGTCGAGGCGGTGGCGGCCCGCTACCCGCATCTGACCGGTGCCGCCTTTCCCGACCACGCCCATCTGTTCGCGGCCCTGGTCTCCGAGGTCGGCAGGCTCGACATCGGCCTCGAGCTGCATCGCTGGCGGGTCCACCCCAAGGGGCGCTTTTCCCGGATCGCGATCCAGACGCTCGACCGCCGCACCCAGCACCAGGTGATCTACTTCGTCTGGGACTGGCTGGAGGCGATCGCCCAGGGCGAGCCGTTCGACCATGCCGGCCGGATGGCGACCCTGCAGGACTCGTTCAACCGCTCGCCCTATGGCGGCCCCACCACCTACGCCATCCTGCGCGCCGCCGAGCATCGCGGCATCCCGACCTTCTGGCTGCGCGACGAGGGCCTGATGCAGTACGGCTACGGCCGGCGCCAGGTGCGCGGCGTCTCCACCACCTTCTCGACCGACAGCCAGCTGGACTCGGGCTTCACCACCCGCAAGGACGACTGCAAGGCCTTCCTGGGCCGGCTCGGCCTGCCCGTGCCGAAAGGCGATGTCGTCACCACCTTCGCCGGCGCTCTGGAGGTCGCCGAGGAGATCGGCTGGCCGGTGGCGGTCAAGCCGCTCGCCGGCCACAAGGGCATCGGCGTCACCGCTGCGGTCCGCGACGCGGGCGAGCTCGCCGGCGCCTTCACCCGGGCCGGCGGCGAGGGCGAGGCGATCCTGGTCGAGACCAGCCTGGAGGGCAGCGACTTCCGCCTGCTCTGCGTCAACGGCCGCTTCGTCGCGGCCCTGGAGCGCCGCCCGCCCTGGGTCGAGGGCGACGGCACCTCGACCGTCGAGCAGCTGATCGAGCGCGAGAACGCGACGCCGGCCCGCGCCGACAGCCCGACCTCGCCCATGGGCAAGATCATCAGCGACGCGGCGATGCTCGCCTGCATCGAGCAGCAGGGCCACACCCGCCAGAGCATCCCGGCCGCGGGTGCGGTCGTGAACCTGCGCAAGGTCGCGAACCTGTCGGCCGGCGGCGTCAGCATCGACGTCACGCCCGGCGTCCACGTCGACAACCAGATCCTGGCCCAGGAGGTGGCGCGCCACTTCCGCCTCACCTGCCTCGGCATCGACGTGATGGCGGAGGACCTTTCCCGTTCGTGGAAGGAGGGCGGGCTCGGCATCATCGAGATCAACGCCGCCCCGGGCGTGTTCATGCACGTCCACCCGGCCCAGGGCGCGGGCGTGGACGTGCCCGGTGCCATCCTCGACACCTGGTTCGGCCCGGGCCGCCCGGCGCGCATCCCGATCCTCGCCTTCAACGCGCTGGGGCCCGACTCGATCAAGGAGATCGTCGATCTCGTCCTGTCGCGCTTCCCGCACTGGAACGTGGGTGCCGTCTGCCCCACGGGTGTGTTCATCAACCGCTCCGCCCGGCCGATGCACCGCGACTACCTGACCAACATCGAGAACCTCCTGCGCGACCCCGGCATCGACCTGCTCCTGGTCGCCTATGACGGCGACACGCTCGAGCTCGACGGCATGGCCCACCAGGGCCACGACATGGCCGTCCTCGACCGCCCCACCCCCACCGAGGAGCTCCTCGCGCGCGACCTCCGCCCCCGCGGCACGCTCATCCAGCTCAAGGGCCAGGACGTGCTGATTAGAAGGCAGGGGCTGGTCGAGGAGCTGACGCTCGACCCGGAGGACCGGTTCGGGCGGGTGTTCCTGCGCGAGGCGGCGCTGATCGTCGGCGGGATGGGGTAGCGCCCGCTCGCGTGAAGCTACCGCCGCATGTTGAAAGCGCTTGGTGCAATATACTGCCGCGTGATTTGGGTGGATCACGACCGTTAAGTAAACCGTGCTCCTGCCTGCGAACCGTAAAGCAGACTTTACGCGGCGTGGAATTCCATTGGAGCTAATTTGATGGAAAGGAACTGCTTTTTCATATTGGCACGCCTCATGCTGTGACACCTGCATGGTTGGGGGCACAAAGAAGGGCAACAAGATGAGGCTGGTTTGGGCGGTCGCGATCAGCACAGTCGCTTGGCTTGGGATCGCGGGCTCCGCCGCCGCGCTTCCGGTGATCAGCAGCACGACCTGGGACGGCCCGGGAGACATCCTGCAGACCCAATTGAACAATCTCTTGACCAACGACATCTCGGACATCAACGCAGCCCAATCGGGGGCGTCGCTGTTCACGCTGACCAGCGCGGAAGGCTCGAACACCCTCACGCTGGAGATCGCGGGCAACGCACCGACGAACACCTTCGGCATCTACGATCCCTATGCGGACGATCCGAAGAGCACGTTGGTGCAGTTGTTCGGCGGTAGCGCCACCCCGATCACGACGGTCGTGCTCAGTTTCGCGGGCCTGATGCCGAAGGTCGGCAACGATCTGAGCGGCAAGACCTTCACGAGCACGACGTTCGGCTTCTACATCGGCAACATCCAGGGCAACCCGAACACGACCTATTTCAGCCAGGCATCCCTCAACCCGAACGGCGATGAGCATTTCGTCGCCATCTTCGGCGGCAGCAACAGTTTCGTCACCGAGCTTGGCGGCTCGACCAGCTTCTCGGGCACCGACGCCATCCTGGCGTTCGAGGACCTGCCGCTGGGCAGTTCGGTCAAGGACTACAACGACCTGGTCGTCCTCAGCCGGAACGTGCGCGCCGTGCCCGAGCCGGCAAGCCTGGCGCTGCTCGGGACTGGCCTGATCGGCATCGGCGCGCTGGTGCGCCGGCGGCGTTCTCCGTCCTGACGAAAGCCGGCGGGCGGCGCGGCGGGCTGGACCGGTTCGGGCCGATGACGCTGATCGTGGGCGGGATGGGGTAGCGAGAGCGCTCACTTGACACATGGTTGTCAAATTTGACAAAGATCCCCACATGCAGCGGCGTATATCGTGGCTGAAGGGAGCGCTCAGTTCGAGGATTCCCCGGAGGACGTGAGGCGCGACATGGTCCGCGCCCTCAGGCTGGCCGCCAATGGCGAAGGCCGACACCGCCAAGCCGATGAGCGGCTTTGGCTCGGGCGTGTTCGAGATCGTCCTGCGGCACCGAGGCGACGCCTTCAGGGGTGGTCTACGCCTTGCTGATCGGTGACGATGTGTGGGTGCTGCACGCGTTGCAGAAGAAATCGAGGAGCGGCATCAAGACGCCCGGGCAGGAGATCGACGTGATCCATGAGTGGATCAAGCGAATGAGGGAGCGGCTACGATGAGCGACGAGCTCGAGCTCGTCCGCGGCAGCGACAACCCCTTTCGCGACGTCGACATCCCCGATTCCGACACCGAGCTGATGAAGGCCGACCTCGCCAGCGGTATCGTCCGCATCATGCGCGAGCAGAACATGAGCGCTACGGATGCGGCGCGGGCGGCCGAGGTCGCCGTCGCCGACATCTCGCGCATCCGCAAGGCCGCCCTCGACCGCTTCACCATCGACCGCCTGGTCAAGATCCACAACCGTCTCGACCGGGGCACGCGGATCAGGGTGGATTTCTCGCATGCGCATGACGGGGCGCGATCAGGCGCGACGCATCCTTGAGCGATCGGACTGTCACGCCGAGCGCGCGAATCGTGCCCTCTCCGCGACCGGCCCCAGCCCGAAATGCTCGCGCAGCGTCCTTCCCTCATATTCCTCGCGGAACAGGCCGCGCTTGCGCAGCAAAGGCACGACCTCGGTCGCGAACAGCTCGAGCTGGCTGGTGATGATCGGCGGCATCACGTTGAAGCCGTCGGCCGCACCGGAGCGGAACCAGTCCTCGACCAGATCCGCGATCTCCTCGGGCGTGCCGGCGACCGCCAGATGGCCGCGCGCCCCGGCCAGCTTGCGCAGCAGCTGACGCAGGCTCAGGCCCTCGCGCAGCGACAGGTCGACATAGCCGGTCCCGCGGCTTCTCGACGCCTCGTTGCGGCTGGGGTCGGGGAAGTCGCCGCGGGTCAGCGGCCGGTCGAGCGGCACGGCCGTGAAGTCGTGGCCGCTACCTCTCACTGGCCCACCGCCGGCGCCAGCACCAGCAGCTCCCCCGGCCTGATCCGATAGCGCAGCGGCGGCTGCAGCAGCGACAGCTCGCCGTCCATGGCGACCAGGAGCCGGCTGGTCCGCGCCCGCACCTCCAGTGACCTCACCTTGACCAGGTCGAAGTCGCGGCCCGCGTCGAGGCCGCGGAAGATGGTGCGGAAGGCGAACCAGGCGAAGGAGAGCGGCCGGCTGTGGCGGGCGACCAGGACCCACAGCTCGCCGCGGTCGAGGCCGTGCTTGCGCGGGATCGCGAAGTTGCGCGGGTCGTACTCGTTGACGCCGACCATGAGGGACGGGGTGCGCACCGCCACCCGGTCGCCCTCGTAGCACAGGGTCAGCCGCCGGCGCGGGAAGCGCCACAGCATGCGCAGGAAGGCGAGCGTCATCGCGGTCCACTTGCCGAGCCCGTGCCGGTCGCGGCGCCGCTCGCGGGCGGCCACCATGTAGGGATAGGCGCCGAGCAACGAGTTGTTGACGAACACCCGGCCGTTCACTTCCCCCAAGTCGACCGCGCGCGGTGCGGCGCTGGCGATCACCCGTGCCGCGGCCTCCGGGTCGGCCGGCATCCCGGAGTCACGGGCGAAGTGGTTGAGCGTGCCGAGCGGCAGCACGCCCAGCGGCACGCCGGTCCCGGCGAGCAGGTTGGCGGCACCGTTGACGCTGCCGTCGCCGCCGCCGACCACGATCCCGTCCAGCGCGCCCGCGCGCGCCCGTTCGAGCGCATCCTCCAGCCTGGCGCTCATCTCCGCGCCCGGAACGAACTGCAGCTCCGCCTCGGCACCCGCGGCGGCGAAGGCCGCGGCCAGCCGTTCCCGCAGCGCCTCGGGGCCGAGCCGCAGCACGGTGCCGCCGTTCCGGTTGACGACCACCGCCAACCGTCGCGCCGGCGCCGGCGCGGACCGGTCGGGCGCGCGCCGCAGCGTGTCCTGGGAGCCGGGCATCGCATTGATCCTCCGCTGGCCCGTGCAATCGTCAGGCCGCGGAGCCGGTTCCCCGCTCGG
>JBFWWD010000122.1:0-16131 GCA_050246385.1 Geminicoccaceae bacterium | reverse complement strand
CGCCACTCGCCACCTGGACGGTGGGGGTCGCGATCCGGATGCCGTTCTCGGCGAGCCGCTGCTTGAGCATCGAATTGGCCCGGCGCCGCACCGCGAATTGCTGCCCTGGCTTGGTCATCATCTTCAGGCGCACCAGCATGCCCATTTCACCCATTCCCTCCACGCCCTGCATCTTGAGCGGCTCGATGATGCTCGGCGCCAGCTCCGGGTCGGCAGCGAGATCCTTGCCGATCTGCTTGATGATCTTCTTCAGAAGATCGAGATTGGTGTCGTAGGGCACGGTGAGCTGCTGCTTGTCGATCACCCAGTCGCGGCTCATGTTCTGTATCGCGCCGAGCGACCCGAACGGCACCGTGTAGAGATAGCCGCGGTGATGGCGCAGCTTGATCGAGCGCAGCGAGAAGCTCTCGACCGTGCCCTTGTAGCTGCCGCTGATGATGTACTCGCCGACCCGGAATGCGTCGTCGAGCAGGAAGAAGACGCCCGAGATCACGTCCTTCACGAGCGTCTGCGAGCCGAAGCCTATCGCGACACCGACCACGCCGGCGCCGGCGATCAGCGGCCCAACCTCGACGCCGAGCGCCGACAGCGCCATCAGCGCGGCCATGACCGTCAGGACGACGAACAGCATGTTGCGGGCGATCGGCAACAGGGTTCGGATCCTCGACCGGCGATGCTCGGCTTCGGGCGTGCTTGCCGCGTCGGCCTCTGCGGTCTGGATCAGGGTGCGATCGATCCACGAGCGTGAGAGTTGCCAGGCGAGTTCGGCGAGCAAGACGATCACGACGGCATGCAGCACGCCTCGCAACAGCCTGGACGTCATGGTGGCGTCGCCCGCCATGGTGGTCACATCGACTCCCCAGACCTCGATCAGGACGACTGCGGCGCCGATGATCCACAGCGCACGCAGGCCCCGCTCCAGGACGACCGCGGCCACCGGCGGGACGTCCTCGGCCACGTGCATGTCTGGCGGTCGCAGGATGTGGGCGACCGAGCGGTGGGTGATGACGAGCAGCGCCGCGAGGCTCGCCAAGATAGCGATCGTATAGAAGAGTTGGTGCGCTCCCAGTGGCACGAGCAGCCAGACCGCGACCAGCGCGCAGGTGATGACGGTGTTGCGCAAGGTCGCGCCCGAGTGGCCGGTCGCATCGACCGCGCCGGGGCGCGACCAGATCGACAGGAGCAGAATGCCGAGCCAGACCAGCGACAGGCCATCCTGCAGGAGCGCCATCACGGCAGGAGCGAGGCCCAGCTGCCGCAGGAAGTCCAGCAGCAGATGGCCGGCGAGGTACCAGACGACCGCGAGGGTGAGCCAGAGATACCAATGACGCGCCGATCTCGTCGGCATGGGCAGGATACGGAACTTCTCCGCGCCCGGCGCAAGGATGAACCGGAGCATGATCGTGGTCAGCCAAGCCAGGACGACCACCAGCAGCAGGCGAGATATGAGCGCGTGCAGGAGCGGCGGCCAAGCCAGGACCAGGAAGGCCCCCAGCGAGCCGACGGCGAACGAGGCGGTCCAGCCGAGACCGTAGAGGAGGCGACGTCCGACCGCGCCCAGCCGCTTCTCCACGCTGTCGAGGTCCATGGCGATCAGGCGGCGGCGGAAGTCCCCGGTGACGCGCCAGTAGATGCGCTCGACCACCCAGCCCAGGCCAAGGAAGAGGCCTACCAGGAAGACGGCGAACCAGACCCCCTCGGCGGCGATCTCCTGCGCGAGCGAGCTCAATGTGCGGTGCAGCTCGGGCAGGGCGGTAGGTATCGCTGCGAGCGAGTTCACGACATGCTGTCGGATGGCCATGGCCGGGGCGGTCATGTCGGTCATCGACTGGCTTCTCGCCGCGCCCGTGGGCTCCGTCAGTGGCGGCTTGGCATCCCGCTGCTGTGCGAGCCAGTCTCGCACGCTCGGATCGTCCAGGAGGTTGAGCAGCTCGCGAACCTTGGCCGGCGGAATCGCCGCGGCATTCGTGTCCTCGGCGTGGGTGCCCGGCACGCATGTGAAGACAAGCCACAGCCCGAGCAGTGCTCGGACGACACCGGTCCCGATCATCTGGCTGGTGTTCCTCGAAACGCCGTCGGCAGCTCCTTACCAGCCTCGTGACTCGTTTGCATCCGCGGGGCTGCCGGGCCGCGTGCGCGGCCGCCGATCTCGCCGCTGCGCTGCGGCAAACCGCCTTAGATTCCGCGTCGGCGCCCGTGCTTGTCGGGTATGGGGGCCTGTGTTATCTGCCGCACGCCGCTGGGGCGACGGTAATGCGTCGTGTGCCCGAACCTTAAGATGCGGCCGCCGGTCTCGCAGCAAGTCGGGGAAGCGAAGAGTGCCTGCCAGCACGACGGCCTCCGGTGTGGCCAGCCGCTACGCCAATGCATTGTTCGATCTAGCCAAGGAACGGGGTGGCCTCGAGGAGGCCGGCGCCGATCTTGCGTCCCTGCAGCAGGCGATCGGCGAGAGCGACGACTTGGCCCGCTTGCTGCGCAGCCCGATCGTCAGCCGCGAGGAGCATGCGCGGGCGACCGCGACGATCTCGGAACGCATCGGCGCTTCCGAGACCGTTAAGAACCTTCTTGGCGTGCTCGCCAACCAGCGGCGTCTGGCCGCGCTGCCGGCGATCATCGACGAGTTCGCTCGTCTCCTCGCCGCCCACCGGGGCGAAGAGACCGCCGAGGTGACCTCCGCCCAACCGCTCGACGAGAGCCAGCTCGGCAGCGTCCGCGACGCGGTGGCGCAATATGCCGGCCGGCCCGTGCAGCTGACCGCCTCGGTTGATCCGACGCTGCTCGGCGGGATCGTGGTGCGCATCGGCTCGCGCATGATCGACGCCTCGCTCAAGACCAAACTGCACAATCTCGAGCTCTCCATGAGGGGGATACGCTGATGGACATCCGCGCCGCTGAGATCTCCGCGGTCCTCAAGGAGCAGATCGCCAATTTCGGTGCCGAGGCTGAGATGGCCGAGGTTGGCCGCGTGCTCTCGGTTGGCGACGGCATCGCCCGCGTCTACGGCCTCGACGAGGTCGAATCGGGCGAGATGGTCGAGTTCGAGGACGGCACCCGCGGTCTCGCCCTGAACCTCGAGGCCGACAATGTCGGCGTCGTGATCTTCGGCGACGACAGGGGCATCAGCGAAGGCTCGACCGTCAAGCGGACCAAGACGATCGTCGACGTGCCGGTGGGCAAGGGCCTGCTGGGTCGCGTCGTCGACGCGCTCGGCGACCCGATCGACGGCAAGGGCCCGATCAGCGCCAGCGAGCGCCGGCTGGTCGACGTCAAGGCGCCCGGCATCATCCCGCGTCAGTCGGTGAACGAGCCGATGATGACCGGCCTGAAGGCGATCGACGCGCTCATCCCGATCGGCCGCGGCCAGCGCGAGCTGATCATCGGCGACCGCCAGACGGGCAAGTCGGCGATCGCGATCGATTGCTTCATCAACCAGCGGCGCTCGAACGAGGCGGCCGGTGCTGACGAGAGCAAGAAGCTCTACTGCATCTACGTCGCGATCGGCCAGAAGCGCTCCTCGGTTGCCCGGCTCGTGAAGACGCTGCAGGACAACGGCGCGATGGACTACACCATCGTCGTCGCCGCGACCGCGTCCGACCCGGCGCCGATGCAGTACCTGGCCCCGTACGCCGCCTGCGCCATGGGTGAGTATTTCCGCGACAACGGCATGCACGCCGTGATCGTCTACGACGACCTGTCCAAGCAGGCCGTCTCGTATCGCCAGATGTCGCTGCTGCTGCGCCGCCCGCCGGGCCGCGAGGCCTATCCGGGCGACGTGTTCTACCTCCACAGCCGCCTGCTCGAGCGCGCGGCGAAGATGAACAAGGACAATGGCGGCGGCTCGCTGACCGCGCTGCCCGTCGTGGAGACCCAGGCGAACGACGTGTCGGCCTACATCCCGACCAACGTCATCTCGATCACCGACGGTCAGATCTTTCTCGAGACCACCTTGTTCTATCAGGGCATCCGCCCGGCGGTGAACGTCGGCCTGTCGGTCAGCCGCGTGGGCTCGTCCGCCCAGACCAAGGCGATGAAGAAGGTCGCGGGCTCGATCAAGCTCGATCTCGCCCAGTATCGCGAGATGGCGGCCTTCGCCCAGTTCGCCTCGGACCTGGATGCCGCCACGCAGCGGCTTCTCAACCGCGGCTCGCGCCTGACGGAACTGCTCAAGCAGCCGCAGTATCAGCCGATGCCGATGTCCGAGGAAGTCGTCGTCATCTATGCCGGCGTGAACGGATACCTGGACACGCTCAAGGTTTCGGATGTCGGCCGGTTCGAGCAGGGCCTGCTGGGCGAGGTGAGGGCGAACGGCAAGGACATCCTCGATTCGATCCAGTCGACGGGTCAGCTCGATCCGGATGTGGAGAAGAAGCTCAAGGCGCTGCTCGACAAGTTCCTCGAGCGCTTCTCGTAAGAGGCAGGCCCGATGCCCAGCCTCAAGGACATGCGCGCACGGATGAACTCCGTGCGCCAGACCCGCAAGATCACCAGCGCCATGAAGCTCGTCGCGGCCTCCAAGCTGCGGCGGGCGCAGGAATATGCCGAGGCGTCGCGGCCGTTCGCGGAGCGCATGTCGGCGATGCTGCAGAACCTGGCTGCCGGCGTGGCGGATCAGCCCGGCGCGCCGCCACTCCTCGCTGGTACGGGCAAGGACGATGTTCATCTGCTGATCGTCGCGACCGCCGACCGCGGCCTGTGCGGCGGGTTCAACAGCTCGATCGTTCGCGGCGCGCGTCGGCGGATCCAGGAGCTGCTGGGCGCGGGCAAGCAGGTGAAGATCATCGTCGTCGGCCGCAAGGGCCGTGACATGCTCCGCCGCGACCAGCGCGACCGGATCGTCGAGTTCTTCGACGGCATCGTCGGCAAGCGACGGATCGAGTTCGCCGACGCGCAGCGGGTGACCGACCGTATCCTCGAGATGTACGAGGCCGGCGAGTTCGACGTCTGCACGCTGATCTACAACAAGTTCAAGTCGGCGGTGTCGCAGATCCTGACCTTCCAGCAGCTGGTGCCGGTGCCCACGCCGGCTCCGGCCGAGGGCCAGGCCGCCGCCAGCGAAGGTGGCGCCATCTACGAGTTCGAGCCCGACGAGGAGAGCATCCTCGGCGAAATCCTGCCGCGGAACCTCGCCGTGCAGCTGTTCGGGGCGCTGCTGGAGAACTCCGCCAGCGAGCAGGGCGCGCGGATGGCGGCGATGGACAGCGCCACCCGCAACGCCGGCGAGATGATCAACAAGCTCACCCTGAGCTACAACCGACAGCGTCAGGCGCAGATCACCAAGGAGCTGATGGAAATCATCTCCGGTGCCGAGGCGGTCTAGGGCGACAGCGAACGTGTTTGGGAGCGAGAGATGAACGAGGCCGTGGTCAAGGAGAACGTCGCTGCCGGTCGCGTCAGCCAGGTGCTGGGTGCGGTCGTCGACGTGCAGTTCCCGGACGAGAAGTCGCTGCCGGCGATCCTGAACGCCCTCACCACCGAGGTGAACGGCAATCGGCTGGTGCTCGAGGTCGCCCAGCAGCTGGGTGAGTTCACCGTCCGCACGATCGCCATGGATTCCACCGACGGGCTGACCCGCGGCAAGGAGGTCCTGGACACGGGCGGGCCGATCTCGGTGCCGGTCGGCAAGGAGACGCTCGGCCGTATCCTGAACGTCATCGGCGAGCCGGTCGACCAGCGCGGTGCGGTCGACGCCAAGGTGACCGCACCGATCCACGCGCCGGCTCCGGAGTTCGCCGACCAGTCGACCTCGGCTGACGTGCTCGTCACCGGCATCAAGGTCGTCGACCTGCTCACGCCCTACCTCAAGGGCGGCAAGATCGGCCTGTTCGGCGGCGCCGGCGTCGGCAAGACCGTGCTGATCATGGAGCTGATCAACAACATCGCCAAGGCGCACGGCGGTGTGTCGGTGTTCGCGGGTGTGGGTGAGCGGACCCGCGAGGGCAACGATCTCTACCACGAGATGATCGAGTCGGGTGTCATCGACCTCGAGGATGCGCTCAAGTCGAAGGTGTCGCTGGTCTATGGCCAGATGAACGAGCCGCCCGGCGCGCGCTCGCGCGTGGCGCTGACCGGCCTGACGGTGGCGGAATACTTCCGCGACCAGGAAGGCCAGGACGTGCTGTTCTTCGTCGACAATATCTTCCGCTTCACCCAGGCGGGCGCGGAGGTCTCGGCACTGCTCGGCCGCATCCCCTCGGCCGTGGGCTACCAGCCCACTCTGGCCACCGACATGGGCAATCTCCAGGAGCGGATCACCTCGACCAAGAAGGGCTCGATCACCTCGGTGCAGGCCGTCTACGTGCCGGCGGACGATCTGACCGACCCGGCGCCGGCCACCACCTTCGCCCATCTCGACGCGACTACCGTGCTGTCGCGCCAGATTGCCGAGCTCGGCATCTATCCGGCGGTGGACCCGCTCGACTCGACCTCGCGCATCCTGGATGCCGCGGTGGTGGGCGAGGAGCACTATCAGGTCGCGCGCTCGGTGCAGGAGACGCTGCAGCGCTACAAGGCGCTGCAGGACATCATCGCGATCCTGGGTATGGACGAGCTCTCGGAGGAGGACAAGCTGGTCGTCGCCCGCGCGCGCAAGATCCAGCGGTTCCTGAGCCAGCCCTTCCACGTCGCCGAGGTGTTCACCGGCTCGCCCGGCAAGCTCGTCGCGGTCGAGGACACGATCAAGGGCTTTAAGGGCATCGTCGCCGGCGAGTACGATCATCTGCCGGAGGCCGCGTTCTACATGGTCGGCGGGATCGAGGAAGTGGTCGAGAAGGCCAAGAAGCTGGCGGCCGACTGAGGAGCGACAGGATGGCCGACAACAAGGTCGCGTTCGAGCTGGTCTCGCCGGAGCGCCTGCTCGCCAGCATCGACTCCGACATGGTGGTGATCCCGGGCGCCGAAGGCGACTTCGGCGTCCTGCCCAGCCATGCTCCGCTGATCTCGCTTCTCCGCCCCGGTGTGGTCTCGGTCTATCAGGGCGACCGAATCGAAAGCCGGGTATTCGTCGCGGGCGGCTTCGCCGAGGTCAACGAGCGCGGTTGCACCGTGCTCGCCGACGAGGCCGAGCCGATCGAGGACATCGGTGTCGAGCAGGCACGCCAGTCCCTGCGCGATGCCGAGGAGGACGTGAGCGGGGCCAAGTCCGACCATGAGCGCGAGCGCCTGACCCGGCAGGTCGAGATCGCCCGCGCTCGCGTCGAGGCCACGGAAAGCCACTAAGCTGCCGGGCTGCGGCCGGAAATCCGTCCCGCAGCCCGCTCCAGGTCATCCGCCCGGCCCCCGAGCCGATTGGGAAGCCGGGTTCGTGTGTGCACGGCGGGTCCCGCTGCCAGCGCAGGCGGATGTTTGCGCCGTCTCAAGCGTAGACGATCTGGGGAAACTTCTTGGTCGTTCCGCCATGTGCCGCCGCAAGCTTGTCGCGCACCGTCAAGGCCAGGCCGCGATAGGCTTCGGCGATCGGATGCCCGGGCTCGCTGACCACGATCGGACGGCCGCGGTCGCTGGTCTCACGCACCTCGAGGTCGAGTGGGATCTCCGCCAGAAAGTCGACGTCGTACTTGGCGGCGCAGGCACGGGCGCCGCCATGGGCGAAGATCTCGCTGCGATGGCCGCAGTTGGGGCAGCAGAAATAGGACATGTTCTCGACGATGCCGAGGATCGGCACGTCGACCTTGCGGAACATGTTGATCGCCTTCCGCGCGTCGAGCAGGGCGATGTCCTGCGGCGTGCTGACGATGAGGGCGCCGGCGAGGGGTACGCGCTGCGCCATGGTGAGCTGGGCATCGCCGGTTCCCGGCGGCATGTCGACCACCAGCACGTCGAGGTCGCCCCACAGTACGTCGCCGAGCATCTGCTGAAGGGCGCTCTGGACCATGGGCCCGCGCCAGATCATCGGGGCGTCCTCCTCGACGAGGAAGCCCATCGACATCACCTTGACCCCGAAGCTCTCCATCGGCCGCAGCTTGTTGCCGTCGGTCGCCTGCGGCCGGCCGGTGATGCCGGCCATGCGGGGCAGGGACGGGCCGTAGATGTCGGCATCGAGCAGCCCGACCCGCTGGCCGATGGCGGCAAGCCCCATGGCGAGATTGACGGCTGTCGTGGACTTGCCGACCCCGCCCTTGCCGGACGCAACGGCGATGATCGACCTCACGCCAGGAACGAGGGGGGCCTGTGCCTGGCGCTGCCCGCCAAGGGTCGGCGGCGGACCTGCAGCGTGGCGCCCGCCCGGCGCCCGCTCGGCGGTGAGCACGGCCGCGCAGGAAAGCACGCCGGGCAGCGCGCGCACCGCCTGCTCGCAGGCTTTGCGCAACGGCTCGAGCTGCCGCGCCTCGCTGGGCTCGACCTCAATGGCGAAGCCGACATTGCCGTTCTTTACGACGACCCCGGACACCATGCCCAGGCTGACGACATCGTGATTCCGATGTGGATGGCGGACCGTGCGCAGGGCTGTCAGCACCTGTTCGGCGGTGATCTCGTTCATGGTTGATCCCTTAACGACTGCGACCGATATACACCGCTGTCCGATCCGATCGAGCGCCGCGGCTTGCCCTGGCAGCGGATCCTTTCGCCGAGCTCGCGGCGCAGCCAAGGATTCTTTGTGATGCCCTGGAACAGTCAAGGCGGTGGCTGGCAAGGAGGTGGCGGCCCCGGCCCTTGGGGCGGTCGCCCCGGGGGTGGCCAGCAGCCCCCTGACCTCGAAGAGCTGCTGCGACGCAGTCAGGAGAAGGTGAAAAGCCTGTTTCCGGGCGGCGGGCCCGCCAATGTCGGGGGCAAGGGCCTGATCCTGGTCGGGCTGGCGATCCTGGGTCTGTGGCTGGCGAGCGGCATCTACACGGTGCAGCCGGACGAGCAGGGTCTGGTCACGCGCTTCGGCCAGCTCGACCGGACCACCGGGCCAGGCCTGCGCTACCACCTTCCCACGCCGATCGAGGCGGTCGAGCGCGTTCCGGTGACCAGGGTGAACCGCGTCGAGGTCGGGTTCCGTTCGGCCAGCCAGACGGCGACGACGACGAGCAGGGCGGGCGCTTCCCGTGACGTCGGCGACGAGGCGCTGATGCTCACGGGCGACGAGAACATCATCGACATCAACTTCGTCGTGCTCTGGCGGATCGGCAACGCGGCCGACTATCGCTTCAATGTCCGCGACCCCGAGAACACGGTGAAAGCGGCGGCCGAAAGCGTCATGCGCGAGATCATCGGCCAGACCCCGATCGTCGAGGCGACGACCGAAGGGCGACGGGCGATCGAGCTTCGGGCGCGCGAGCAGCTGCAGGCGCTGATGGATGAGTACGGCACGGGCATACTGATCGACGAGGTGCAGCTTCAGAAGGCCGATCCCCCGGCCGAGGTGATCGATTCGTTCCGCGACGTGCAGCGTGCCCAGGCCGATCGCGAGCGCGCCCAGAATGAGGCTGAGGCGTTCGCGAACGACATTATCCCGCGGGCGCGCGGCGAGGCGGAGCGGGTGCTCCAGGAAGCCCAGGCCTATCGACAGGAGGTGACCGCACGGGCGACCGGTGAGGCGCAGCGCTTCAAGTCGATCCTCACCGAGTATCTCAAGGCAGAGGACGTGACCGCCCGGCGGCTCTACCTGGAGACCATGGAAGAGATCCTGAAAAGCGGCACGAAGGTGATTATCGAGGGCAAGCAGGGTACGAACGGCGTCGTGCCCTATCTTCCGCTGCCGGAGCTCGACCGGCGCGCGCCATCGCGTCAGCAGGAGGCGCCGAGTACCTCTGACAACGTGCAGGGAGCGGCGCAATGAACACTCGCCTCGCGATCGTCGCTGGCGCCGCAGCGGTTGTCCTGTTCCTGCTGATGAGCGCGCTCTTCACGGTGCATCAGACGCAGCAGGCCTTGGTGCTCCAGTTCGGTAATCCCGTGCGGATCATTCAGGAGCCCGGCCTGCACATAAAGATCCCGTTCATCCAGCAGGTCGAGTACTACGAGAAGCGTGTGCTGGACTTCGATGCGCCGTCGGTCGAGCTGGTGCTCGGCGATCAGAAGCGGCTGGTCGTCGACGCTTTCGCCCGCTACCGGATCAACGATGCGCTGCGCTTCCGGCAGTCTGTCGGCACCGAGGCGGCGTTCCGCGGGCGGCTCGAGCCGATCGTCTTCTCGAGCCTGCGCAGCGTGCTGGGCGAGGTGCCGCTGTTCTCGATCCTTTCGCAGGATCGCAATCAGCTGATGGACCGGATCAAGTCCGACGTGAACCGCGCGTTGGCCGGCTTCGGCGTCGAGCTGGTCGACGTGCGGATCAAGCGTGCGGACCTGCCGCCGGAGAACAGCCAGGCGGTGTTCCGTCGCATGCAGACCGAGCGCGAGCGCGAGGCCAAGGAGCTGCGCGCCCAGGGCGCCGAGGTCGGGCAGCGGATCCGCGCCCGTGCCGATCGCGAGCGCCGCGTGCTGATCGCGGAGGCGCAGCGGGAGTCGGAAATCGCGCGCGGCCACGGCGATGCCGAAGCGATCGGCATCTTCGCGGAAGCGTTCAACCGGGACCCGAAGTTCTTCGATTTCTACCGATCGCTGCAGGCCTATCGGAACGCTTTGGGTGAGGGGTCGACCAACTTCGTCCTGTCGCCTGACAGCGAATTCTTCCGCTACTTCAACGGCGGTGCGGTCGAGGCTCCGCAGGGTGGCGCGCAGGGCGCGCGGGCTGCTGATCTGGCGTCGGGGGCGCCCGCCGCGCCTGCGGCGAACGCGCCCTCGCCGTGACCGCCGACGCGACAGCACAGGTATCGTTCGGATGGTCGATCTCGGCACGGCCCTGGCCCTTGTGCTCGTCGTGGAGGGCGTGCTCTGGTCCATGTTCCCGGACGCCATGAAGCAGGCGGCCGCGCGCGCGATCATGATGGAGTCGGGTCAGTTGCGCATGGGTGGCTTGGCCTTCGCTGGGTTCGGGGTGCTTCTGGTCTGGCTCATTCGAGGTTGAACCTGGCGGACGGGGACCAGTAGAAGCTTGCTTCGCCAGAGTGGCTGAACGATGATCCTGGAATGTCATTGACCGGGGTTCGTCCTCGCCGCGACCATGCTGTCGCGCAGCGGCTTGGGTTGCATGCCGCCTGGGCTTGTTCCGACCGGACCTGCATGGGAGACTGATGATGGTGAGCGCGCTCGACCCGTGCCGGGAGGGCGATGACCAGGGTGCGCGCCTTTGGCTCAAGGTCCTGGTGTTGCTGCTCATGGTGCTGGCGACACCGACGACCACGGTACATGCTCAAGCGGTCGCGCCGAGCGAAGGCTTTGGCGATCTGGTTGCCAAGATCGGGCCGGCGGTCGTCAACATCTCGACCCGCAAGGGGGTGCCCGCCCAGGCGCAGCCGGACACGCCGATCCCGCAATTTCCGCCGGGCTCTCCGTTCGAGGACTTCTTCAAGGAGTTCTTCGATCGGGATCGGGCGCAGCCGGACCCGCAGCAGCGACGGAGCTTCTCGCTCGGCTCCGGCTTCGTGGTCGACCCTTCTGGTTTCGTCGTCACCAACAATCACGTGATCGCCGACTCGGACGAGATCACCGTCATCTTCAACGACGAGTCCGAATATCCCGCGAAGCTGATCGGCAACGACAGCAAGACGGACCTCGCCCTGCTCAAGATCGAGCGGCCCGAGCCCTTTCCATACGTCGAGTGGGCGGACAGCGACGGGGTTCGGGTCGGCGACTGGATGATCGCGATCGGCAATCCGTTCGGCCTGGGCTCCACCGTCACCGCGGGCATCGTTTCGGCGCGCGGCCGAGACATCCGCGCTGGCCCCTATGACGATTTCTTCCAGATCGATGCGCCGATCAATCGGGGCAATTCGGGCGGGCCGAGCTTCACGCTCGAGGGTAAGGTGTTCGGGGTGAACACCGCCATCTTCTCCCCCTCGGGTGGGAGTGTGGGTATCGGCTTCGCCATCCCCGCGAACCTCGCCAAGCCGGTGATCGACAGCCTGATGCGATCGGGCAAGGTTGCGCGCGGCTGGCTGGGTGTCCGCATTCAGAGCGTGACGGATGAGATCGCCGAAGGTCTCGGCCTATCGGAGGCGGACGGCGCCCTGGTGGCCAACGTCACGCCGGGCGGTCCTGCGGCCAAGGCCGAGATCCAGCCCGGCGACGTGATCATCGAGTTCGACGGCAAGCGGATCGACCGGATGCGTTCGCTGCCGCGCCTGGTGGCGGAGACCGCGATCGGCAAGGAGGTCGAGGTCAAGCTGTGGCGCCGTGGCCAGGAGATGACCCTGCCCGTCACGCTCGGTGAGCTGCCGGAGGACGAGACCATCGCCGAGCTGGGCCAGCCGCAGGAGACGCCGGCACCCAGCGGCGACGCCAAGGTCGAGGCCCTGGGCATCACCGTCGCGAACCTGGAGGCCGAGCAACGCACGCGGTTCGGTTTGGCCGAGGACGCCAAGGGCGTGCTGATCACCGAGGTCGCGGAAGGCTCGGCGGCGGCGGACGAGAGCCTGCAGCCGGGGGATCTGATCGTCGAGATCGGACAGGAGCAGGTCAGCTCGCCGCCCGAGGTGTCGGCGAAGATCAATCAGGCCCAGTCGGAGGGCAAGAAGTCGATCCTGCTGCTGATCGACCGCAAGGGCGACCTGCGCTTCGTGGCGCTCCGCTTCAAGGCGTGACGCTCACGCTGCGACGAACTCGTCGCGGCGATAGCCTTGCAGGAACAGCGCGGCGGTGAGATCGCCATAGTCGATGCAGGCGTCGACACGGCCACGCAGGTGCGCCTGGGGCCGGTATCCGACGCCGAGCCCTGCCTCCTCGAGCATCGGCAGGTCGTTCGCACCGTCGCCTACGGCGAGCACCTCCGCGGGGAGGAGGCCGACCTCCGTACGGAGGCGTCGGAGGGCGGCGAGCTTCGCGGCCGCGCCGCGCACCGGTCCCGCTATCCTGCCGCTGAGCCGCCCGTCCACCACCTCGAGCCCGTTCGCCTCCTCCTCGTCGAACCCGCACAGCCCCTGCACCTGACGCGTGAAGGGCGTGAACCCACCCGAGACCAGGGCGGTTCGTGCGCCGTTGGCACGCATCGTCGCAACCAGCGTGCGCGCCCCCGGCGTCAGGACCAGGCGCTCCGCGATGACCTGCGCGATCACCGCTTCGGGTAGCCCCTTGAGCAGCGCCACCCTCGCGCGCAGCGCTTCCTCGAAATCCAGCTCGCCGTTCATCGCCCTGCGCGTCACGGCCGCGATCTGCGGCTTGATGCCCGCGAAGTCGGCGAGCTCGTCGATGCATTCGATCTGAATCACTGTGCTGTCCATGTCGCACAGCAGCAGCTTCTTGCGCCGATGGACGGGTGGCAGCACCGCATGGTCGACGGGCTGATCGCGCAGGAGATCGGCCAGCCGTCCGGCGGCCTCCACCGGCTCGAGCTCCGGCACCATGATCTCCACGGCCTCGGTTTCGGAAAGCCAGCGGTGCGGCCCGGCAAGGAGCCCGCAGGCCTCGTCGACCAAGCACGGATCGAGGGGCTGAAGCTCGCGATCGGCGATGAGGCAGGCCACGGCCGGCATCGGTGCTCCAGGTGTCTTGAGGGCGCAGGCGGGCGGTCCGGACCCGGCGGGTCATAGGCAGCCGACGCCCCGGCCGCAACCCGAGCACCGTTGCCGGCGCCCGGGCCGGCGTGACATCTACCGTTCGGCATCCGGGGGATGAGATTGACCGAGCTGTTGATCGTCATCGGTGGGAGCACCGCGAGCGGCAAGTCTGCGCTCGCGGCCACGCTGGCCGCGCGGCTCGACGGCGTGATCGTCAACGCCGACAGCCAGCAGCTCTTTCGCGATCTGCCGATCCTTACGGCGCGCCCGACGAGGGCGGAGACGGATGTCATTCCGCATCGTCTCTACGGCGTGCTGGGGCCCGAGGAACAGCCCTCGGTCGGTCGTTGGCAGGAGCTGGCCGAGGAGGCTCTGACAGCCGTCCGTGGCGAAAGCCGGCCGGCGATCGTCGTCGGGGGCTCGGGCCTCTATCTGCACGCCCTGCTGCGCGGAATCCCCGAGATGCCGCGCATTCCCGAGCAGTTGCGCTCGGAGCTGCGCGCCTGGGCAGCCACCTGCGGCGCCGGCCAGATCCATGCGCGCCTGTCCGTCATCGATCCCGAGATGGCAACACGGCTGCAGCCGGGCGATTCGCAGCGCCTTCTGCGAGCGCTCGAGGTGCGGCTCGCCAGCGGCCGCTCGCTGCTCCAATGGCAGGCGATGGAGCCCAGGAGGCTGCCGGTGCCGGGCCGTGTGGTCGGGATGGCGCTGGTGCCCATGCCGGAGGTGGTCGTGCCCCGCATCCACGCACGGCTGGAGACGATGCTGGCCGAGGGAGCCTTACGCGAGGTCGGAAACCTGCTTGCCCGCCGAACCGATGCACTCCGGCTTCCGATCGCCAAGGTCCACGGCATGCGCGAGCTGGCCGCCGTGCATCGCGGCTCGCTGCCCGCAGAACGGGCTCTGGCCGAGATCGCGGCGCAGATCCGGCAATACGCCAAACGCCAGCGCACCTGGTTCCGGCACCAGCTACCCGAGCTTCAACCCCTTGCGACGACCGGCGAAGCCGAGAACACGCTGGCACTCGCCGAGACGTTGCTGGGCACCAGATAGCTCGAGAGATGGGCATCGAGCGCGGCGATTCCGCTTTCGTCGGCCGGGATTGCCCGAAAGCCGATCATCCCGTCCGGCCGGACCAGCACGGCTCCGCCATCGGCCACTCCGGCGCGGGCGGGGTCGAAACCCGCCCGCCGGCCGTCGACCACCTCGACCAGCCCTTGCCAACGCGCGCGCAGCCCATCCGCTGGAGCGGCGCCGAAGACGATCAGATGGTGCAGGATGCCGGACAGCTTCGCCCGGTCGGGAAAGCGTGAGCCGACCGCCGGCCCACCGGTCGGGCCTCCCGGTGCATGCTCCGCCACCAGGGGGCTGCCGGCATAGGACACGTCCAGCATGGCGCGGCTGCGTTGCGCGGCGAGATCGCGGGCGGCGTCGGGCACGGGAAGCGTAGGCTCCGCACCCGATGCGAAGGTTCTGACCAGGCCCATCACGGTCTCGTGGACGCTGTTCGACACCTCGAGCACGTGGTGGTCCGCGGCTCCGCGCTCGACGGCGAAGCTCTCCAAGAGCGTCGGCAGGCCCCGGCCGCGCAGCACCAGCGCGAGCTTCCAGGCAATGTCGGCCGCGTCCATCAGCGCCGTGTTCAGGCCTTCGCCGGCGAACGGGCTGGAAAGATGGCCGGCGTCGCCCAAGAGGAACCGCCGGCGGTCGGCGAGACGCGGCACGATGCGGTTGTGCATCCGGAAGCAGGAGATCCACGCGACGTCATGGATGCCGGCGTCTCGGCCGATGCGCTCGTTCACCAGCATCGCCAGACCCTGCTCGTCCGGCGGGGTGGTCGCGCTGTCCTCGACGTTGACGAACATGATCCAGTGTTCGTCCGGCAACGGCGCCATGAGCACGAAGCCACGCGGGCCGAAGTAGATTCGAGCCTCGTCGGGCGTGGTCGGAAGGCGATGGCAGGCGTCCGCAGCGACGAACTGGCCGCCATAGGTCGCGCCGTCGAGGTGGCTGTGCATCGATGAGCGGGTCACGCTGTGCGCGCCGCCGGCACCGAGCACATAGTCGACGACCGCCTCGTCGGCATGCCCGTCAGGGTGCACGAGGGTCACTCGCAACCCGTCCTCGATATCCTCGATCGCCTGGACCTCGACGCCACACTCGACCTGGCCGCCGAGACTCTCGAGATGGTCCGTGAGGATTCTCTCGGTCCGCCACTGCGGCAGGCTGCACTGGTGCTCATGCGCGCAGTCGATGCCCGCGAACATGCCGACCGCGATTTCCCGCAGGTCCGGCCCGATGAACCGCACGCCCCGGATCGGCACGCCGGTCGCCAGGAAGCGGTCGAGCACTCCGGCACGACCGAGGATCTCGAGCACCGCGGGCTGAATGGCGGTCGCCCGCGTCTGGCGATGGGGCTCCATAGCGTGATCCACGACCCGCGCATGCACGCCGTGTCGCGCCAGTTCGCTCGCGGCGAACAGCCCGGCCGGGCCCGCGCCCACGATCAGAACCTGCCGTTCCGGTGCCTCGCTCATCAACCGTCCCCCGGCTGCCGATCGTGCTTGGCGTGACTCTAACGGGAGATGGGCGGTCCGCGCCACTCGGCCGCGCGGAA
>JBFWWD010000121.1:0-16203 GCA_050246385.1 Geminicoccaceae bacterium | reverse complement strand
GCCTTCGATTTCGGCGAGATCGGCAGCGTCGAAGGCGTCAGCCAGTTCGCCAGCCCGACCAACGTGGCCTTCGTCAATCAGAACGGGGCCGAGGTCGGCGAGCTCAGCGCCGTGAGCATCGATGCCGAAGGCTACGTGATCGCCTCCTTCACCAACGGCGAGGAGCGACGCCTGTACCGCCTGCCGATCGCGACCTTCGCCAATCCGGCGGCGCTCGATCCGCGCTCGGGCAATGTCTACGCGCAGACGGACGCGTCGGGCGAGTTCAATCTGCGCGAGGCGGGCGCCGGCGGCGCCGGCGTGGTGGCGCCCTCCGCGCTCGAGGCCGCCAATGTCGATCTGGCGGAGGAGTTCACCAAGATGATCGTCACCCAGCGAGCCTATTCTGCGAATGCCAAGGTCATCAACACCACGGACCAGATGCTGGACGAGTTGATTCGCATGACCAGCTAATCTGAGTGAGCGTACTCTAAGACATCACTTGCTGGTTAAATTGCCTTAGGTCAGGCATATTCTGCGCGTTTAGTGTTTGCTTAAGCGCAGAGTCACTAGAGTGCCGATGGTTCTGCTTCGGGCAAGCTGTACGCTTCGGTCGGAGATGTCGGATGTCACAGTGTCGCGAGAGTGGGCGGAGGTCGTCGGCCGCGCGCGGTCGCATTCCGTCGCTGGCCGATCTCCCGCCGCCCGAGACCCGTCGCTGGGTGGCGCGCCGCAAGGCCCAGATCGTGGCCGCCGTTCGCGCGGGCGTCCTCGAGCTCGATGAGGCCTGCCGGCGCTACTCCCTGTCGGCCGAAGAGTTCTCCACCTGGGTCCAGGCGATCGACCGCCACGGACCCGGCGCCCTGCGGGTGACGCGGCTCCAGCAGTTCCGCCAGGCCGAGCCCTGAGCGGACCGGCGCGCCGCGCCCCCGCCCAAGGTTAACCGCGCCTTCACCCTGGCGTCCTAGCCTCACGCCGTCTCGGCACGGCTGGCGTCTGGCTGGAGCGCATGGAGCAGAGGAACGCGATCGTCGAGAACAATGGCGCTGCGCCTGCGCCCGCGCAGGCGTCGAGGCTCGCCACGTCCCCCTGGATCCAGCTGCTGCGCAATCTCGGGCCGGCGCGGATCCTGGCGCTGGGCGTGGTGGCGGCCGTCATGCTGGGCTTCTTCGCCTACGTCATCGGTCGCGCCGCCGAGGATCGCTACACGCTTCTGTTTTCCGGTCTCGCGCTGACCGATGCCCAGGAGCTGGTAGGCCGGCTCGACGCGATGGGCGTCTCCTACCGCCTCAGCCCGACCGGCGACGCGGTCCTGGTGCCCGCCGGCGAGGCGCTGCGGCTGCGCATGTCGTTGGCCGAGGAGGGTATGCCTGTCGGTGGCACGGTGGGCTACGAGCTGCTGGATGGCGCCAATCCGTTTATGACCAGCGATTTTCTCGCCAACGTCAATCTGCGCCGCGCCGTGGAGGGCGAACTCGCCCGGACCATCGCCACTCTCCACGGCGTGCGTTCCGCCCGCGTGCACCTCGTGGTGCCCGAGCGCTCGCTGTTTGGCCGCAACGACGTGTCGCCGACCGCATCGGTCGTCCTGGCGATGCGGGGTGGCGACCGGCTCGATCCGCGTCAGATCGCCGGCGTGCGCGAGCTCGTCGCCGCCGCAGTCTCCGGTCTCAAGCCGGGCGCCGTGGCTCTCGTCGACGGCGACGGCGCCCTGATGGCCGAGCCGGCGGGATCCGACGGTGACCCGCTGGTCGGCGGCGATGCGGAAAGCTACCGCACTGGGATGGAAGATCGCTTGCGCGCCAAGATCGTCCAGCTCCTGGAGCGCTCGGTCGGACCGGGTAAGGTCGAGGCGGCGGTGAGCGTCGATCTCGATTTCGACGAGGTCGCGACCACCGCCGAGACCTACGACCCGCAGAGCCAGGTCCTGCGCAGCAGCCAGACGGTCGAGGAGGCTACCGACACCCAGGAGGCCCAGCCGAGCGACCAGGTCGGTGCCGCCGGCAACCTGCCGACCGAGCGTCCGGCCGCGACGAGCGGCGCGCCCGCCGCGAGCGACAAGAGCAAGAAGAGCGAGGAGACGCTCAATTACGAGATCTCGCGCACGGTGCGCAATCAGACCAAGCACGGTGCCTCGTTGCGCCGGCTGTCGATCGCTGTCCAGGTCGACGGCCTCAGGAAGCCGCAAGCCGACGGCAGCATCGGCTACGAGCCGCGCAGTGCCGAGGAGCTGGCCGAGCTGGCCGCTCTGGTGCGGAGTGCCGCCGGCGTGGACGAGAGCCGCGGCGACGTCGTGGAGGTGGTGAGCCGCGCCTTCGCCGATCTCGCGCCCGCCGCAGGGCCCGAGCCGGAGCCGTCCTGGCTGGACGGCATTCTTGCCGGCCAGGACCGGCTGGTCGAGCTCGGCGTCCTGAGCCTGCTCACCCTGACCGTCCTGTTCTTCGGGGTCCGGCCCGCGGTGCGCCGCCTGCTCGCGGCGGCAACGTCGCCACAGGCTGCAGCACCGGGCGCCACCGCCGTCGTGCTCGGGCCCGACGGCAGGCCGCTCCTGGTCCACGGCGCGACCGGCGCCACCATCGGTGTCGACCGCGCCGGCAACCCGGTCGTGGTCCGTGAGCCGGTGCCGGTCGAGGCGTTGCCGCAGCCCGGTCACGATACGCCCGCGGAGACCGGCGGCGGCGGCGAGATGGTCGACCTGAAGCAGGTCCGTGGGCCGGTGCACGCCTCGCTGCTCGGCCAGGTCGCAAGAGCGATCGAGGCCAATCCCGAGGATGCCGTGCGGGTGGTGCGCGGCTGGCTGCACGGCAGCTAGAGGCGTCATGCAGATGATCGAGAGTCTCGAGCGGCTGAGCGGTGCCGAGAAGGCGTCGATCATGATGCTCGCCTTGTCGGAAGCCGACGTGGCCCGGCTGCTCGGCCTGCTCGACCATCACGAGGTGATGGAGATCTCGCAGGCCATGGCCGTGATCGGCCGGGTCGAGGCGCGCGTGGTCGAGGAGCTGCTGCACGAGTTCAATGATCGGCTGGCCCGCAACGGCGGGGTCGTCGGTGGTTTCGACGCCACGGAGAAGCTGTTGCTGCGGGCGCTCGACCCCGGTCGGGCCGAGGCGATCATGCAGGAGATCCGCGGCCCGATCGGGCGGACCGTCTGGGACAAGCTGGCCCATGTCAACGAGGCCGTGCTCGCCTCCTATCTCAAGAACGAATACCCGCAGACCGCCGCGGTGGTGCTGACCCGGATCGACCCGGCACACGCGGCGCGGGTCCTTACCCATCTGCCCGACGATTTCGCCACCGAGGTGGTCATCCGCATGCTGCGGATGGAGGTCGTGCAGAGCGAGATCGTCGCCGACGTCGAGCGTACGTTGCGCGCCGAGTTCATGAGCAACCTCGCGCGCAGCAATCGCCGCGACAATCACGAGCTCATGGCCGAGATCTTCAACTATTTCGACCGGGCGACCGAGAGTCGGTTCATCACGGCACTCGAGGAGCGCAACAAGGAGACGGCCGACCGCATCAAGGCCTTGATGTTCACCTTCGAGGATCTCGGCAAGCTCGATCCGACCGGCATCCAGACCTTGGTGCGCTCCGCCGGCAACGACCGGATCGCGGTGGCGCTCAAGGGTGCGGGCGAGAGCCTGCGCGAGCTGTTCCTCAAGAACATGTCCGAGCGCGCCGCGAAGATCCTGCGGGACGACATGCAGGCCATGGGGCCGGTGCGCCTCCGGGACGTCGAGGAGGCGCAGCAGTTCCTCGTCAACATGGCCAAGGAGCTGGCGGCGTCCGGCGAGATCGTGCTTGCGGACGGGAAGGACGATGAGCTGGTTTACTGAACGCACGCCGAGTGGGCGGGCCGGCCACGTCCGACCATGGCTCCCGCCGATCTCGCGCCAGCCCAGCGAAGCGCCGCCAGCGGCCGAGGCACCGCCGCTGAGGTTCGACGAGGGCGAGCTCGCGCGTGTCTCGGCGCGCCTGGTCGATCGCACGGTCCGCGAGGCTCGTGCCGCCGAGGCCGCCTCGCTTGCGGCCCGTCAGGCGGCGGTTCTGGAGCGGCTGGCGGCGGCCTTCGAGGCGGCCGTCCGTGACCGGACCGCGGCGGAGCGGGATCTGGTGCCGCGCATCGTGGCGCTCGCGGCGGCGATCGCACAGGCGCTGGGGCCGGCAGCCCGCGATCCCGCCGGCTTGGCGGCGCTGGCGGCCGACATGATCGCGGGAATCGGCGCGTCCACGATCCGTCTCTCGGCCGCACCCGAAGCCATCGAGATTCTTCGGCCGCTGCTGCCGGACATCACGGCGCGCGCCGGCTTCGGTGGTACGGTCGAACTGGAGGCTGCCCCACGGCTCGCGGACGGCGCGCTCAGGATCGCTTGGCCCGGAGGCTGGCTCGCCCGCGACCCCGAGGCCGCGGCGCGGCAGGTCGCGGCTTTGCTGGCGCCGCTGCACGCTCGGCCGGTGTCGGATCCAATCTCGCTGCAGGGAACCCCCGATGATCAGTCATGACATGGAGCAGCTGCCGGCCATGGGTGAGGCGGCGCCTGCGCCGGTCGGCCAGCCCACGGTCGAGCAGCTCAGCGCCGTCTACGACATCCCGGTCCAGCTCTCCGCCGTTCTCGGCAAGACGACGATGCCGGTGAGCCAGCTCCTCCGGCTCGGGCGCGGGGCGGTGGTCGAGCTCGACCGCAAGGTCGGCGAGCCGGTCGAGATCTACGTCAACAACCGCCTGGTCGCGCGTGGCGAGGTGCTGGTCGTGGACGACCATCTCGGCATCACCATGACCGAGATCGTGAAGGGCGACTGAGCATGCGGCCGGGAGCGCGGAGATGAGAGTGCTCCTCGTCGGTGGCGACCGTCCCGAGATCGCGGTGGCCGCCCGGCTCGCCGCCGCCAACGGAGCCGCGGTCCGCCAGGTCGCCACTCTGGAGCAGGCGCTCGAGCGGCTGCGAGCCGGGCAGGGTGCGGATCTGCTGATGCTGGACGCGGCCGGACGGATCGACCGGGCGCTGGCGCGGCTGCAGGCCGAGCGCTTTCATCTGCCCGTGGTCGCCTATGCCGTCGACTGCACGCCGGAACAGGCGGCGGCGGCGATCAAGGCCGGTGCCTGCGAGTTCCTGCCCTTCCCGCCGGAGGTCGAGCTGATCGCGGCCATCCTCGCCGCAGCGTGGCAGGAGCAGCAGGAGCTGATCTGCGCGGATCCAGGGATGGCCGAGATCCTGGCGCGCGCCCGGCGCTTCGCCGCGGCCGAGGCGTGCGTCCTGATCACCGGCGAGAGTGGCACCGGCAAGGAGATGGTCGCACGCCTGGTGCATCGCCACAGCCGGCGCGCCCGGGGGCCGTTCGTGGCCGTCAACTGCGCGGCGATCCCCGACCACCTGCTGGAATCCGAGCTGTTCGGCCACGAGAAGGGTGCCTTCACCGGCGCCGTTGCGCGGCGCATCGGCCGGTTCGAGGAGGCGAACGGCGGGACCCTCCTGCTCGACGAGGTCAGCGAGATGGAGCCCCGGCTGCAGGCCAAGCTGCTGCGCGCGATCCAGGAGCGCGAGATCGACCGCGTGGGCGGCACCCGCGCCGTCCCGGTCGATATCCGTCTGGTCGCCACCAGCAACCGCGACCTCGGGCAGGCCGTCGCCGCAGGCTCGTTCCGCGCGGATTTGCTGTTCCGGCTCGACGTGCTGGCGCTGCGCCTGCCGCCCCTGCGCGATCGTCCCGCCGATATCGACGCCCTGGCCGGCGTCTTCGCCACCCGCCTGGCGCGCCTGAACGGCCTGCCCGACCGGCCGCTTGCGGCCGCGGCCCTCGAGCGACTGCGGGCCATAGCGTGGCGCGGCAATGTCCGCGAGCTCGAGAACTGTATCCATCGTGCCGTCGTCCTTGCCCGCGGTGAGCGGATCGAGGCCGAGGATCTGGGGCTCGCGGAGGAGCAGGCCCGCTATCCGGGGGCGCCGGGCGCGCAGCCGCTGGTCGGCCGGACCATGGCCGAGGTCGAGCGGCAGATGATCGTGGACACGCTGCGCCATACGCTGGGCAACCGCACCCATGCGGCGAGCATCCTCGGCATCTCGATCCGGAGCCTGCGCAACAAGTTGCGCGACTATGCCGAAGCGGGCATCGCGGTGCCGCCGCCGGCGGGCGAGCGGGCCGCATGACGACGGTGCTCGCAGGCTTGCAGGGTGCCTGGCCGCAGCTCCGCTTCGCGCTGCGCCAGGGCGACGTCCTGCTCGGGGTCGGCGTGCTCGCCATCCTGGTGGTCCTGATCCTGCCGCTGCCGAGCCTACTGCTCGACCTTTGCCTTGCGATCTCGATCACGCTCGCGGTGCTGATCCTGCTCACGGCCCTGTTCATCGAGAAGCCGCTCGAGTTCAGCGCCTTTCCCACCGTGCTCTTGATCGCCACCATGCTGCGGCTCGCCCTCAATCTCGCCTCGACCAGGCTGATCCTGGCCCGCGGCCACGAGGGTGCCGACGCCGCCGGGCATGTGATCGAGGCGTTCGGCCGCTTCATCATGCAGGGCAGCGTGGTGATCGGCGTGATCGTGTTCGCGATCCTGGTAATCGTGAATTTCGTCGTCATCACCAAGGGCTCGGGACGCATCGCCGAGGTCGCGGCGCGCTTCTCGCTCGACGCCATGCCTGGCAAGCAGATGGCGATCGACGCCGACCTGTCGGCCGGCCTGATCGACGAGGCGGCTGCCCGCGAGCGCCGCCGCGCTTTGGAGGCGGAGAGCGCCTTCTTCGGCGCCATGGACGGTGCGGCCAAGTTCGTGCGCGGCGACGCCGTGGCCGGCCTCCTGATCACCGGCATCAATTTGGTCGGCGGCCTTCTGATCGGCGTCGTGCAGATGGGCGTCTCCCTGAGCGAGGCCGCGCACACCTACACGCTGCTCACCATCGGCGACGGCCTCGTGTCGCAGATCCCGGGCCTGATCACCTCGACCGCTGCCGGTCTGCTGGTCTCCAAGGCGGGTGTCGCCGGCCGCGCCGACGTCGCCGTGTTCGGGCAGCTCGGCGCCTTTCCGCGCGCCCTGGGCGTCACCGCCGCCCTGCTGTTCGCGCTCGCCATCCTGCCCGGCCTGCCGGCCCTGCCGTTCCTGGCCCTGGGCTCCGGCGCCGCCTTTCTCGCCTGGCGCGCGGCCGGCCGTTCGATCGGTGAAGCGGGGGCGAGCGTTCCCAGCGAGCCGCAGGCCGCAGCCGGTGAGGAGCCGGTGACGACCGCACTTGCCATGGACCCGGTGCGCCTCGAGCTCGGCTACGGCCTGCTCGGCCTGATCGGCGAGGAGCGCGGCCGGCGCCTGCCGCATCAGATCAAGGCGCTGCGCCGCCAGCTCGCCGCCGAGCTGGGCTTCGTCATGCCCTCGGTACGCATCCAGGACAACATCCAGCTCCCGGCCAACAGCTACGTCGTCCGGCTCAAGGAGCTCGAGGCCGGGCGGGGCGACATCCGTGCCGGCATGCTGCTGGTGATGGACCCGCAGGGGCGGGCGATCACCCTTCCGGGCGAGACCACGACCGAGCCGACCTTCGGGCTGGCCGCGACCTGGGTCCAGCCCGCGCTGCGCGACGAGGCGCTGGCCCAGGGCCTGACCGTCGTCGATCCCGCCACGGTGATCACCACCCATCTGACCGAGATCGTCCGCGACAATCTCGCCGATCTGCTGACCTACGCCGAGACCCAGAAGCTGCTCGCCGAGCTGCCGCCGGAGTACCAGAAGCTGATGGGCGAACTGGTCCCCGCCCGCATCACCACGGCGGGCGTCCAGCGCGTGCTGCAGGGGCTGCTCGCCGAGCGGGTCTCGATCCGCGATCTCGCCCGCGTCCTCGAGGCGATCGCGGAGGCTCTGGCGGTGACCCAGAGCACGGTCCTGATCACCGAGCATGTCCGCGCCCGGCTCGCCCGCCAGATCAGCACCGCCTGCACCGCCGAGGGCGGCTTCATCCCGCTGCTCGCCTTGTCCGCCGACTGGGAGCAGGCGTTCGCCGCCGCCATCCACGGCCAGGGCGACGAGCGGCAGCTGGCGATGGCGCCGAGCGAGCTGCAGCGCTTCGTGCGCGAGCTGCAGGAGGCGCTCGAGAGCCATGCGATGCGCGGCGAGCTGCCCGCGCTGGTGACCACGCCCGCCGTCCGGCCGTTCGTGCGGTCGGTGGTCGAGCGGGTCCGGCCGGCAACGACCGTCCTTTCGCACCAGGAGATCCATCCCAAGGCCCGCATCCGTACCCTCGGCCAGATCTGACCGCCTCGCCCGATCGTGCCTTGGCCGTCGTGCGGGTCGCAGTCATGCTGCTCGGGCCGTGAGCCACGGGGAGAGCAAGCATGCGCCCGATCATTCCGGCCCTGATGCCGCTCCTGGCCACGACGTCGCCTGCCGCCGCCCTGCCCGTCGATCTCGAGCTGGTGCTGGCGGTCGATGTTTCCGGCTCCATGGATCGCGGCGAGCAGGCCCTGCAACGCCGGGGCTATGTCGAAGCCTTCGTCCATCCCGAGGTGACCGCAGCGATCCTCTCCGGCCCCTACGGCCGGATCGCCGCCACCTATGTCGAATGGGCCGGCCCCGGTCTGCAGCGCGTGACCGTGCCCTGGACCCTCCTCGAGACGCCCGAGGCTGCGGAAGGCTTCGCCGCCGGCATATCGGAGGTGCCACCGGTGCGCTATCGCGGCACGTCGATCTCCGCCATAGTGACTTTTGCCGCGCCACTGTTCGACGACAACGGCTTCGAGGGCCTCAGGCGCGTCATCGACGTCTCCGGTGACGGCCCCAACAATGCTGGCTCACCCGTGACCGTGACCCGGGACGCGGCCGTGGCGAGCGGGATCATCATCAACGGCCTGCCGATCCAGCTCTCGCCCGGCGGCCCATTCGGGCTGGGTGCCGGCGATCTCGCAGCCTATTACCGCGACTGCGTGATCGGCGGCCCCGGCGCCTTCGTGATCCCGGTCACCGAGGAAGGGCAGCTGCTGGAGGCGATCCGCCGCAAGCTGATCCTGGAGATCGCGGGGACGTCGGATGCCATCGTGCCCGTGGCTGCCACGGCCACCACGAGCGACTGCCTCGTCGGCGAGCGGCTGCGCCGCGTGTGGGAGCGCGAGCCCTAGGCCCGCCTACTCGGTATGGCGGCCCGAGATCGCGAACTCCTCCTCGGGCGAGCGGATCATGCGGTGCCGCGCGTAGAGCGCGAAGTAGAGGATCAGGACCACGAACCAGATCGCGACCCCGATCACGCCGGCGCGGTAGACCGGATCCGTGAGCTGGAACACGATGGTCACCGCGGCGATCACGACCGTCGCCACGGCGCCCGCCTCGCCCAGCGGGCTGCGGTAGGGCCGCTCGATGTTCGGGTAGTTGCGGCGCAGGCGGATGAACGAGATCGCCTGCATGATGTAGGAGAACATGGCGCCGAACACCGCCATGTTGAGCAGCGTGCCGCCGATCACCGCACTGCCCCGCTCGGAGCCGACGCTGAACCAGACGGTGAGCATGACGGCCAAGCCGACCACCGCTCCGGTCAGCATCGCGATGTGCGGGGTCTTGCGCAGGCCATGCGTGATCGAGAGCGCGGTCGGGAAGTAGCCGGCGCGCGAGAGCGAGTAGATCTGGCGCCCCTGTGCATAGATGATGGTGTGGAAGCTCGCGATCAGCCCGATCAGGGCGATGAATGCCAGGAGCTTGGCGAGGCCGCCGCCGAAGATGGCGCGAAAGCCGTCGAGCAGGGGCTCGCCGGACATGCCCAGCGCATGAGACCCGACACCGACCACGGACGGGTTCAGGTACAGCACGAGAAAGGCCGAGGCGATCAGGGTGAGCATCCCGGCGATGATGCCGCGCGGCATGTCCCGCTTGGGGTCGTGGCTCTCCTCCGCCGCCAGCGGCAGCTGCTCGATGGCGAGAAACAGCCAGACCGCGAACGGCAGGGCGACAAAGGCGCCGGTGATGCCCATCGGCAGGAGCGGGCCGTTGCCCTCGGGCAGCTCCGCGCCATCCGGTCCGATGTTCAGGGCCCAGCGCGCGAAGTCGCTGTGGGGTATGGCGCTGACATAGAAGATCGCGAGCACCGCCAGGGCCGCCAGCGTCACCACCAGGGTGACGCGGAACGAGAGCTCCACGCCGGCGATGTTGAGCCACAGGAAGACGATATAGAACAGGATCCACCAGACCGGTTGGAAGCCGACCGGTGTCCCGAAGATCCCGGTCATGTAGGAGCTGATGAAGAAGACGATCACCGCCGGCGTCAGCACGTACTCGACATTCTCGGCGAGGCCGGTGAGATATCCGCCCCAAGGCCCCATCGCCGTGCGCGCGAAGGAGTAGGCCGCACCGGTGTGCGGCAGGGCCGGGCTCATCTCGGCGATCGACAGGGTGAGGCCCAGATACATGATCATGATCAGGATGGTGGCGATCAGCATGCCGCCCCAGCCACCCTGCGCCAGGCCGAGATTCCAGCCCGAGTAGTGGCCGGAGATCACCGCGCCCACGCCCAGCGCCCACAGCGACCAGACGCCGGCATAGCGGCGCAGGCCACGCGCCTCGAAATAGGCGTTGCCGACCTCGACGTAGCGAACCCCGCCTGGTCCCCGCTCCGACATCGCTTTTTCACCCTGCTTGAGCTACGGCCGCCGACGGGCAGCCTGTGGGCGGCTGGCCGCGCCCGGGCTGCTCCGTCCGAACCGCGGTTCAGGCTGCGGCAAAATCACCGAACTGTGAAGCTGCTATGCAGCGGATCCGATGCCGGGCCGGCCGTTCACCGGCGCCCACAGCACATGCTCGATCGTCGGTGCGCCCGTGGCCAGCATCACCAGACGGTCGAAGCCCATCGCGACGCCGCTCGCGGGCGGCATCAGGGCGAGTGCTGCCAGGAAGTCCTCGTCCAGCGGGTAGCGCTCGCCATAGACCCGCTCCTTCTCGTCCATCTCGGCCACGAACCGGCGCCGTTGCTCCATCGGGTCGGTGAGCTCGCCGAAGCCGTTGGCCAGCTCGACGCCGCAGGCATAGAGCTCGAACCGCTCGGCGACGCGCGGATCCGCTGGCTTGGGCCGGGCGAGCGCCGCCTCGGCGGCCGGGTACTCGCAGAGCACCGTGGCGCGCCCGCGCCCCAGCTGCGGCTCGATGCGCTCGACCAGGACGCGGCTGAACAGATCGGACCAGGTGTCGTCCTCGGCCACCCGGATTTCGGCGCCACGCAGCGCCGCCGCGAGGGCCGCGCGATCGGCACCGCCGCCCGCCTCGACGGTGGCGAGCAGGTCGATGCCGGCGAAGCGATCGAACGCCTCGGCCAGGGTCAGCCGTTCCGGCTCGGCCAGCGGATCGGCCTCGATCCCGTCTGCCGTGAGGCGACGCGCGCCGACCGCCTCCGCCGCCTCGGCCAGGAACGCCACCGCGTCGGCGATCGTCGCTTCGTAGGGCTCGCCGGCGCGATACCATTCGAGCATGGTGAACTCGGGATGGTGCCGCGAGCCGCGCTCCCGGTTGCGGAACACATGGGCGAAGGTGAACAGGCGCCGCTCGCCGGCCGCGAGCAGCTTCTTGCAGGCGAACTCCGGTGAGGTGTGAAGGTAGAGCCGGCCGAGCGCGCTGCCGTCCACCGCCTGCAGCTCGCTCGCGAAGGCGTGCAGGTGGGCCTCGTTGCCCGGCGAGGTTTGCAGGATCGATGGATCGACCTCGACAAAACCCTCTCCTTCCAGCCGGCGCCGCAGTGCGGCCTGGATGCGCCCACGGCCGATGAGAAAGGGGCGCCGGTCGGCATGAACCTCCGGCCGCCACCAGACCGGCGCGCTCATTCGGGCCGCCCGGCTGGACCGGAAGTGGTGTTTCGGTATATGGGCACGGCCGGGTTTCCGCCGGGCGCGAACGCGCGCCCTCTCAGTTCACGCAAGGAACGTCATGGCGAAGGTCATTGCCAGCTCGCTGCGCAAGGGCAACGTCGTCGATCTCGACGGCAAGCTCTACGTGGTGCTCACGGCGCAGAACATCCATCCGGGCAAGGGCACGCCCGTCACCCAGCTCGACCTGCGGCGGATCAGCGACGGGGTCAAGATCTCGGAGCGCTACCGCACCACCGAGCAGGTGGAGCGCGCCTTCGTCGAGTCGGCCGAGCACAGCTTCCTCTACGAGGACTCGACCGGATTCCACTTCATGAACCCGGAGAGCTACGAGCAGGTCACGGTGACCAAGGACGTGATCGGCGACCAGTCGGTCTATCTCCAGGAGGGCATGGCCTGCATGCTCAGCCTGCACGAGGGCGTGCCGATCGCGATCGAGCTGCCGCAGCGGGTCACGCTCGAGATCACCGAGACCGAGCCGGTGACCAAGGGCCAGACCGCCTCCTCCTCCTACAAGCCGGCGATGCTGTCCAACGGTGTGCGGACGATGGTCCCACCGCACGTCTCCGCCGGCACGCGCGTCGTGATCATGACCGAGGACGGCTCCTACGTGGAGCGCGCCAAGGACTGACGGGCCGCGCTCAGCCGCCCGCAACCTCACCCATCAGCCAGCGCGCCGTGCGCAGCAGCCGCGCATCGTCACCCGGGGCGCCGACGAGCTGGCACCCCAGCGGCAGCCCAGCCGGGCCGCACAGGATCGGCAGGCTGATCGCGGGCACGCCGGTCAAGGACCAGAGCGAGCAGAACGCCGGGCTGCCGGTGGCCGCGAGCCCGCGCGGCGCCTCCCCTGGTGCCGCCGGCGTGACGATCGCGTCGAACTCCTGGAACAGCCGCTCGAGCCCGGCCCGCAGCGCCAGCCGCTGCTGCAGGGCGGCGAGATAATCGGGTGCCGAGGTCGCGTGCCCGGCGTCGATCAGCTCGCGCAGCTTGCCACTGAGCTGCTCCCGGCCCTGCGTGTTCTCGCGGGCCAGATGGTGCGCCAGCTCAACGGTCCAGACAACGCGGTGGATCGCAACCGCCGGGTCGAATTCGACCGGCAGCGCGGCCTCGGTGACGGCGGCACCGAGCCTTCTCGTCAGCTCGGCGAACGCGTCCCGGGTCGTGAGCTCGGCCTCATCCCAGGTCGGGCCGCGGACGAAAGCCAGCCGCGGTGTCGCCGGCGGCGGCTCGGCCGAGACACGCCGCAGCGCGGGCGGCGGCACCGGCCGTGTGGCGGGATCGCCCGCATCGAAGCCGGCGAGTACGTCGACCAGCAGTGCCACGTCCTCGACCGAGCGGGCGAATACCCCGACATGATCGAGCGTCGCCGAGGTGCTCAGCACGCCAGTGCGCGGGACCAGGCCGAAGCTCGGCTTGAAGCCGATCACGCCGCAGAACGAGGCCGGGCGGATGACCGAGCCGTTGGTCTGGCTGCCGATCGCGAGCGGGACCATGCCGGCGGCCACGGCGGCGGCCGAGCCGCTCGACGAGCCGCCCGGGGTGCGCTCCGGGTCGTGCGGGTTGCGGGTCGGGCCGGGCGTGAAGCAGGCGAACTCGGTCGTGACCGTCTTGCCTGGGATCACCGCTCCGGCCGTGCGCAGCCGCACCACGATGGCCGCATCCTGCGCCGGCCGCCGCCCCGCGTGCAGCGCGCTGCCGTTCTCGGTCGGGAAGTCGGTCGTGTCCACGATGTCCTTGACCGCCACCGGCACGCCGTGCAGCGGCCCGATCGCACCGCCCGCGGCTCGACGCTCGTCGAGCCGCCGCGCCTGGGCGCGGGTATGGTCCGGGTTCCGATGAGCGAACGCGTGCACGCGCGGCTCGTCCAGGGCGATCCGTGCGAGGCAGGTTTCGGTCGCCTCCAGGGCCGTGACATTGCCGCCGGCCAGGTCCGCAGCGAGATCGCAAGCGCTCGGCTCAGCCATAGAGCACTTCCGGTAGCCAGAGCGTCATGCCCGGCCAGAGATACATCAGCACCATGCACAGGATCACGATCAGCATGTAGGGCATCATGCCGGCGAAGATCTGGTTGAGGGTGACGTGCGAGGGCGCCACGCCCTTCAGATAGTAGGCCGACATCGCGACCGGCGGCGAGAGGAACGCCGCCTGGAGATTGACGAACACGAGCACGCCCCAGAGGATCGGGTCGATGTTGAAATGCTGCAACATTGGCAGGAAGATCGGCACGAAGATGATGATGATCTCGGTCCATTCGAGCGGCCAGCCCAGGAGGAAGATGATCGCCTGGGACAGCAGCATGAACTGCACCGGGGTCATGTTCATCGACAGGACCCAGCTCTCCAGCAGCGCCTGACCGCCGAGCAGAGCGAACACCGCCGAGAACAGGGCCGAGCCGACGAACAGCCAGCAGACCATGGCGGTGGTCTTGGCGGTGAGGAACACGGCCTCCTTGGTCCGCTTCCAGTCGAGTGTACCGGCCTGCAGCGCCAGCAGGAAGGCGCCGGCCGCACCCACGGCCGCCGACTCCGTCGCCGTGGTGATCCCGAACAGGATCACGGCCAGCACGACCACCGTCAGGATGCCCAAAGGCATGATCGACGAGGTCAGGAGCTTGAGGAGCTCGAATCGCTCGACGTCCATCCGGCGGTAGTAGCGCACCAGCATCGGGATGCAGAAGACCACGACGAGCCCGAACGCGACGAGGAACAAGGTCGAGGGGCCCTGGGCGACGGACTCGCTCGGCCCTGCGTTGAGCGGTGCGCCGAGTTGCTCGAGGCCCGCAGGCGCCGCGTCCTCGCCCGATGCCTGCGAATGGATGACGACGTACCACCAGACCAGCCACAGCGTGCCGGCCGTGAAGATCAGCGGCACGAGCGCGGTGATAAAATTTAGCGCGATGCGCGGATAGTTGAGCGGGCCCCGGCCGGTCTGGAGGCCGAGCGCGCGGCCGGGCGACACGAGCGCCCGCGCGAACCCGACCAGCATGTTCGGCGAATATGCCGCTCGGATCTGCCCGAGCCAGGTCGGCACCGGCACCCTGGTCTGCTCCGGCGGCAGCGGCGGCGCGATCTTGGGGTTCAGCCAGGCCCAACCGACGATGTAGATCAGGTAGAGCAGGGCCAGAAAGAAGCCCGGGAACATCGCCGCGGCGTAGAGCTTGACGACCGACTGGCCCGCGACCGCGGCGTAGACGATGATCATCACCGAGGGCGGGATCAGGATGCCGAGCGTGCCGCCGGCGGTGATCACGCCCGAGGCCAGCCGCACGTCGTAGCCGGCACGCAGCATGGGGTTCAGCGCGATCACGCCCATCAGCACCACGACAGCACCCACGAGACCGCTGGCGATGCCCCAGAAGGTGCAGACGATCAGGCTGGCGATCGCCAGCGACGCGGGCACGCGCCGGAACGACAGCTGGATGCTGTAGAACATCTTGTCGACCAGCGCCCCGCGCTCCATCACGTAGCCCATGAGCACGAAGAGCGGGATCGAGACCAGGACGTCGTTGGTCATGGCACCGTAGGTGCGCTGCACCATCAGGTCGAAGACCCGGTTGTCGATCCAGTGTTGGGACGGGTCGTAGAAGGCATAGAAGCCGAAGAACATGCCGAGGCCCATCAGCGTGAACGCCGTGGGAAAGCCCATCAGGATCACCACCACGATGAGCCCGAGCATCGACAGGCCGAGGGCAGGATCGCTCATGTCCGCAGCTCGTCCCCTGTGCCGCGCTGTCGGGCGGCCTCTTCAATGTCGTGGACCCGCTCGATGGCGGCACGCCGTGCTGCCTCGTCGACATAATCGCTGTGGGCGAGTTGCTCTTCGACCACGTCGATCTCGGCGGCATCCTTGAGCCGGCTCGGCCACGCACCGGTCCTCAGGCAGACGACGCAGCGCACGATCTCGGCCGCGCCCTGCAACAGGATCAGCGCTCCGGCGAGCGGGATCACCATCTTGAGCGGATACATTGGCGGCCCGTCGGCGGTCACGGTCGAGTGCTCGTCGATGCGCCAGGACAGCGCGGCGAAGCGCCAGCCCGCATAGAGCAGGGCGGCGACCCCGGGCAGGAAGAAGATGATGTAGAGGACCAGGTCGAACGCGGCCTGTGTGCGCGGCCGCATCGAGCTGTAGAGGAAATCGCCGCGGACATGCGCGTTCTGCGCCAGCCCGTAGCCGCCGGCGAGCATGAACAGGCTACCATAGAGCATGTTGCTCGCGTCGAACACCCAGGCGGTCGGCATGTTCAGCGCATAGCGCTTCACGACCTCGACGCAGACGAGGGCCATCAGCGCCATGATCAGCCACGATGCGGCCTTGCCGAGCCAGGTCGTGATGCCGTCGATGGTATCGAGGAAGCTCTGGACGCTCATGGGCGGAATTGGGCCGTGGACTCGGCGATGACGATCACCCGGCGCGGGGGGG
>JBFWWD010000120.1:0-16211 GCA_050246385.1 Geminicoccaceae bacterium | reverse complement strand
TGCCGATCCGGTCGAGCGCGGCGATGGTCTGCTGGCCGAGCCCGTCGACGAACGCACCGGCCTCTTCCGTGGTCGCCCCTCTCGCCATCGTCGTCGCGGGAATGGCCACGGCCAGGGCGAGCGTCACACGTCGAGACAGGCGCTGCATGATCGCCATTCCGTACTTCCCTTCAATCCGTCCGGCACGGCCGCCGACGAGCGCTATGTAGGAGCTGGGGCAGCCGGGGCCAGTCACACCGGCGCCGCCCCATCCTCCGCCCGGAGAAAGACGAAGCGCGCGGCCCCGTAGCGGCGCTCGCTCTCGACAACGAGTCCGGACGGCACCTCGAGCGTCTCACGCTGGGCAGTCTCGACCACGACCTGCGCTCCGGGCGCAAGCCAGCCACGTTCGACCAGCGCTGCGAGTGCGGGCACGGCAAGACCGCTGCCATAGGGCGGGTCCAGAAACGCGATGCCGAACCTGCCCACGGCGGCGCCCAGGCGGCAGGCGTCGGCGCGGCTGACCTCGACCCGCCCTTCCTCGCCGAGCGCGGCGACGTTGCGGCGGATGGCGGCCACGGCCGCGCCCGCCTGGTCGATGCACAGCGCCGAGGCGGCGCCGCGCGACACGGCCTCGAGCCCTACGGCACCGCTGCCCGAAAACAGGTCGAGAAAGCGTGCTCCGCGCAAAGGCGGCTCGCCATGCTCCAGGATCGCGAACAGCGCCTCGCGCGCGCGGTCGCTGGTCGGACGGGTGGCAAGGCCGGTCGGCGTCTCGATGCGCCGGCCACGATGCCGACCAGCGATGATTCTGAGGCTCACCCCGAGCCGCGGCGTGCTGGGTGCCGGGGGCGCGGCGGCAGCTCGACGAGGCCGCCGATCTGCTCGCGCAGCACCTTGGCCTGCACTTCCTCCACCGAGCGCTTGGGAAGGTTGCCGAGCTGGAACGGGCCATAGGCCATGCGGATCAGCCGGTTGACCCTGAGGCCGACATGCTCGAGCACGCGCCGCACCTCGCGGTTCTTGCCCTCGCGCAGCGAGATGGTGAGCCAAGCATTGTCGCCCTGCATGCGGTCCAGCCTGGCCTCGACCGGCCCATAGACCACGCTGTCGACCGTCACCCCCTGCGCCAGCCCTTTCAGCCGCCGGTCGTCGACCTCACCGAATGCCCGCACCCGATAGCGCCGCAGCCAGCCGGTCGCGGGCAGCTCCAGCCGCCGCTTCAGGGCACCGTCGTTGGTCAGGAGCAGCAAGCCCTCGGAGGCGATGTCGAGCCGGCCCACGGGCATCAGGCGCGGCAGCCCTTCCGGGAGCGTGTCGTAAATCGTCGCCCGACCCTCGGGGTCGCGCGCGGCCGTCACCACACCCTTGGGCTTGTGGTAGCGGAACAGCCGGGTGGGCTCCACCTCGGGCAGGGGCTTGCCGTCCACGGTCACCCGCTGGCCCGGCCGCACCCGGACGCCCGGCGTCTCCAGCACCATGCCGTCGACCGCGACCCGCCGCGCGGCGATCAGGGTCTCCGCGTCGCGGCGGGAGCAGACACCCGCACGCGCGATCAGCTTCGCGATCCGCTCGCCCTCCGCAGGAGCCTCAGCGCTCATCGCTCGGCTGCCGCCTTGACGAACGCGGCGACGAGAGCGGTGTCGCCGAAGCTGATCCCAAATTCGGGATGCCACTGCACGCCGAGGCAGAAGCGGCGTCGCGGGTCCTCGATCGCCTCGATCACGCCATCCTCGGCGCTGGCGCTGACCACGACGCCCTCGCCCACCCGCTCGGCGGCCTGATGGTGGGCGCTGTTGACCGGCAGCGTGTCGGTGCCGGTGATCCGGTGCAGAAGGGTCCCCGGAACCACCTTCACCCTGTGGCCGGGCTCGGTTCGCGGATTGGGCTGCTCGTGCGCGAGCGCGTCGGGCACCGAGTCCGGAATGTGCTGGATGAGCGTTCCTCCCAGCACGACGTTGAGCAGCTGCTGGCCGCCGCAGATGCCGAGCACCGGCAGATCCCGCTCCACCGCACCCTGGGTGATCGCCCATTCGAATCGGGTGCGGCGTTCCTTGAGCCGCACCGTCGCATGCCGGTCGCCGGCGCCATAGAGCGACGGGTCGACGTCGAACGCGCCCCCGGTCACGACGAGGCCATCGATCAGCGCAAGGTAGCGCTCGGCGAGATCGGGCTCGTGCGGCAGCGCCACCGGCAGGCCGCCTGCCGCCGCGATCACGTCACAGTAGTTCTCGCGCAGCGCGTACCAGGGGAGCTTGGAATAGCCACCGGCGGGCTCGCTGTCGAGCGTGACACCGATCACGGGCAGTCTTGCAGGGCGGGTCGACATGGCGGAGGACAGGTAGGGGATGGCGCGGCGGCACGCAAGAAAGAGGCCGGATCTGCTTGCACCCGCGTTCCTCCTGCTGTGCCGGGCCGGTCATGCCATCCGCCGGCGGCGATCCTCGCCGGCGCGGGAGAAATCACTCGTCGAGCTGCAGGCCCTGCTCCATGGCCTCGCAGTAGGTGACCAGGGTCGGGAACTCCAGCGCAGCCTGCTTCAGCTCGGTCTCGAACGGCAGATAGATCACATTGGCCAGAAAGGCGTAGGCCACGGCGTCGACCGTGGTCAGCTGCTCACCCATCAGGAACGGGCGGTCGCCGAGGAAGTCCGCGACCGCGGCGAGATCCGCCCGGCCCATGGCGTAGATCTCCTCGGCCCGATGGCGGCCGAGGCCCTGGAGGTGGAGCATCCCGCGGATCCGGCGCCGGAAATGGCTCGCCACCAGCCTGCTGGCGGGAAACGGCAGCTGGCCGAAGAAGGCCGGCTGCAGCACGCGCCAGCCCGCCTCGTCGATCCAGCGGCTGTAGACCAGCACGAAATAGAAGTGATCCTCGAACAGGCGCTGCAGCATCAGCGCCTCGGCGCGCTCGCGCTCGCCCAGGCCGGCGTCGGGGTCGATGCCGCGCGTCGCCTTCAGATACTCGATGATCAGGGTGGTGTCGGAGACGAGCCGGCCCTCGTCCTTGATATAGGGCAGCTTGCCCTTCGGCGCCTTGCGCAGGTTGGTCGACGGCTCGACCGTATAGGGGATGTCCGCGAGCCGCAGCCAGGTCTCGAGCTTCAGGCCGAACGGGCTGACATTCCGCCCCCAGATCTCAGGGAACTGCACGACCACGACCGGGGCCGCCGCCGCATCGGTGACCAGGGTACGCGGGATGGTAGCGATCGGGGTCGCCGCATCGGGCGCCGCATGCATCATTCCGGATTCCGTCGCGCCGCAGGAGAGAGCGCACCATGCCGCCGACGGCCGGTGGGGTCCAGGCGGAATTGCCCTCGCGGCTCAGCCGGCGCGGCAGTCCTCCAGCCGCAGGTAGCGCGCATCCAGCCCGAAATAGTCCCTGGGCCGGCAGGTCAGCACCAGGATCTGCATCTCGCGCGCCGCGCGCTGCAGGATCGTCCTCATCGTCGCGAAACGCGTCTCGTCGGCATAGACCAAGGCATCGTCGAGGATGAGACAGGGCGCCTCGCCCTCCCGCTCGGCCAGCATGGACGCGAAGGCGAGGCGCACGAGCACCGCGACCTGCTCCCGCGCGCCGATGCTCAGGCTGTCGAACGATTCTTGCGCCCCGCCGCGGGCGAGATGGGTGATGCCGAGGCTCGCCGGATCGATGATGGGCTCCGCACCGGGAAATACGCGCTGCAACAGGGGGCGCAGACGCTGCGCGATCGGTGCCATGAGCGTCTCGCGCACCGATTGGTCGGCCGCCACGAGCTTCTCGGCGAGCAGCCGCCAGGCGCGGCCCTCGCGTTCGAGGCGCTGGTGGGCCGCCTTGGCCGCGTCCAGCGTGGCCGGCAGATCGGCTAGCCGCTCGACCCAGCTGCCGCCGCCCGTCTCGCGCAATGCGACCTCGAGATCGCGGATGTCGGCATCGAGCCGGCGACGCTCGCCCTCCAGCGCGGCAACCTCGCGCTCGGCGATGGCGAGGCGTTCGCGCAGACCTTCGGCGTCGCCGGCCTCCAGTGCCCGGGTCAGCCGTTCGCAGGTCAGCTCGGCAGCCTGCCGCCTGCCCTCGGCCTCCTGCCGTGCCGTCCGCAGGTCATCGTCCGTCTGCAGCGCCCGCTCGGCCGACAGGCGCGCCCGCAGCTCCGGCATCCTCGCCTCGGAAGCCTGCCGCTCGCCGCGCAATGCGGCGAGTGCGGTCTCCGCCGCGGCAAGCCGATCCTGGCTCACCGTCTCGGCCTGACGCGCGTCGTCCAGAGCCGCCCGCGTGCGTGCGAACGCCTCGACCGCCGCCTCGACCGTCTCGATCAGCAACGGCTCGTCCGAGAGGTCGCGGTCGGACGGCAGTCGGGCGCGCAGCCGGTCGAGCTCGGCCTCGCGATCGGCGACGAGCTGGGCCAGCTCCTCCGGCGAGCGCGCGGCACTCGCCTGCAGGATCGCCTGGATCTCCGCCTCCGCGCGGCGCAGCTCCGCCTCGGCCTCGCGGCGCCGCTCCAGGCCGGTCTCCGCCTCGGCGAGGGTCCGGCAGCCGACCGCGTCCAGGCCCGCCGCCAGCTCCGCCTCGGCCGAGGCCAGCGCCCCCTGACGCGCCGCCAGATCCTCGCCGCCGGGCGTGACGACGATCCGGCCGAAGCCTTCCAGCTCGAGCTCGACCGGCCGGCCCACCTGGAGCGCCTGCGCCGGATCCAGCTCCCGGCCATCCGCCCGGATCGACAGGCCGGGGAGCAAACGGAAGTCCAGCCTGGTCGAAGCGGTCGCGAGCCGCCCGGCGGCGCGGTCGCTCGCCTGCTGCGCCGCCCTGACCCGCGCCACGCGCTCGGGCGTGACCAGATCGGCGGCGAGCGCCGCCTGGGTGCGGCGGGAGCGGTCGTGGGTCGCCTGGCATTGCCTCAGGGCGTCGCCTAGGCGGCCAGCCTCGCCCGCCAGCCGGGCCGCCGCCAGGGCATCTCGCGCCAGCCCGGCGTCGCGCTCCGCCAACTGGACCGCGGCTGCCGCCGCGGCCGCGGCCGAGCGGCCGGCCTCCGCGCCCAGCCTCACGACGTCGGCCTCGTGCTCCGCCGCGGCCGCGCGTTCCGCCAATGCGCTCAGCGCCGCGGCGAGCCCCTGCTCCTCGGCCAGGAGCCCGGCCCGCATCCGCTCCTGGGCCGCCAGTCTCGCCTCCTCGGCGGCTGCGGCCTTCGCGGCCTCGACCGCCGTCTGAAAATGCCGCTCGAGCTCCGCGAGCTCGGCCAATTCCTTCCGTGCGGCCTCGCACCGTGACCGGGCGCGGCCCAGATGGTCCTGCTCGAGCGTCCGAGTGCGGTCCGCGCGCAGGCGGGCGAGGCGATCCACCCGGGCGTCGAACTCGGACCGCCGGCGCTCGAGCTCGGCGTGCTCCGCCTCCAGCTCGCGCAGCCGGTCGGCCGCCGCCTTGAGCACGCCGGTCTCCTGCTGCCGGCCGGCCGTGTAGAACGCCGCCGTGCGCTCGCGTGCGGTGGCGAGCAGGCGGCGCGCACCGTTGCCGCCCGCGACGGCACCCACTTCCGCCGCGATCGCCGCCGCGAGCCGGTCGCGACCGCCGGCGATGCCGTCGAAGTCCCGAAACGCCGTCGCCTGGTCGACCCAGAACAGCGCCTGAAGGCCCGAATTCTCCGGGCGCGGGGTCCGCGCCTGCCGCCGCTCGAAGCGGAGCAGCTCCTGGAGGCGGCGCTCGGCGGCATCGTCCTGGTGGCGTCGACCGCCACTCTCGAGCACCGCCCCCGCGCGGCGGAAAGCCTTGCGGAGATGGTGACGCTCACCGTCGCACTCGAACTCGACGCTGATCTCGGGCGTCCCGCCGGCATGCGGAGCCATGGCCTCGCGGACCGCACCGCCCACCGTATGGTGCTCGAAAAAGGCCGCCTTGAGAGCGGCCAGGACCGTCGACTTTCCCTCCTCATTGTCGCCGGAGACGACGATCAGCCCGTCGCCGAGCCCGTCCAGGACCACCGGTCCGGCGAGCTTGCGGAACTCCGCGATCTCGATCCGTCGCAGCCTCATGCCGCCGGCCCGAGGCGGTGGTGCTCGAGATAGAGCAGGCGCAGCGCCAGGGTGGCGACCTCGCGCTGGGCGGGATCCTCTGCGGCCAGCGCCGCCAGCTCGCGGGCAACTCCGCCGACAACGGGCGAACCCGCCAGGGCCAACAGATCGCGCTCGCTTGGCTCCGCCAGCAGCCGGTCGCGGACTTCCAGATGGCATACCTCGCCGGCGAGCCGCTCCAGCGCAGCCTCGAGCGCCGCGCGGCCGGCGAGGTCGACCATCCCCGTCACCGTGAGTTGCACCAGCGCCTGCTCGATGCCGCCAAGCTCGGCGAACAGCGGCTCGAGCGCCGCCTTCGGGTCCGCGATTCCGGTGAGATCGAGCTCGAGCTGCCGCCAGCGATGGCGGGCCGTGGCGAGGCGCGTGATCGGGGGCGCCTCACCGGGCTCGCCCAGCTCGACCAGGAGAACGTTGCCGGCATCATTGGTGCGGAAGCGGTCGGGTTCGGGCGTGCCCGCATACCAGGTGCGCGGCGCGATCTCTAGCGTGCCGTGCCAGTCGCCCAGGGCCAGATAGTCGAGGCGCGCAAGCGTCGCCCGCTCGGGATCGATCGGGTTCGGGGCGTCCGCCACCTCGGGCAGCCGGCCGGCGATCGAGCCGTGGGCGAGGCCGACCCGCAGTGCGCCCGATGACGTTGTCGCCTCGTCCATCCACGCGGTCAGATCGTCGGTGGCGTGCCGCTCCGTGAGCGGCGCGGGCAGCACGACCAGGCGGCCGTCGGCCAATGCGATCGGGCTCGGGCTGTCGGCCAACAGCACGTTCTCGGGCCGGCCGAGCCGCTCCAGCCGGCTCCACACCCCCTCGGCGAGCCGCGCGTCGTGATTGCCGGGCAGGAGCACCCACGGACCGGCGAAGCCACGCATGGCCGCCAGCGCCTGCACGATCGTGCGCTCCGGGACGAGGTTCGAGTCGAAGATGTCGCCGGCGACCAGCACCGCCGCCGCCTCATGCCGCGTGGCGAGCGCCGCGATCGTCCGCACCGTCGCCACCCTGGCCTCGCGCACGAGTGCCGCAACCTCGGTAGGCAGATTCTGAAACGGCTTGCCGAGCTGCCAGTCGGCGGTGTGGAGCAGGCGCAGGCTCATGGCGCAGGCCCCGAGCTCAGCGCGACAAGCCCTGCGCCGCCACGGCGTCGAGATAGGCCTGCCAGATGGCCGCCTGGTCCCGGCCGAGATGGTAAAGATAGGGCCAGGAGTAGATGCCGGTGCTGTGGCCGTCGTCGAAGATCACGCGCACGGCGTAGTTGCCCACCTGCTCGAGCTCGGTGATGCCGACATTGCGCTTGCCGGCGAGCGTGACCTTCTGCGAGGGCGTGTGGCCCTGCACCTCGGCCGAAGGGCTCTCGACCCGCAGCAGCTCCGCCGGATACCGGAAGGTGGCGCCATCGTCGAAATCGACCTCGAGCGCCTTCTCGGCGCGCTTGACCCGGATCTCGACGGGCCAGGGCCCGCCGGCGCTACCGGTCATCGGCGCGCACCTGATCGGGGACGCACTCGCTGCCGTCCAGCGGCCGTGCCTCCTCGGCCAGCATGATCGGGATGCCGTCGCGGATCGGATAGGCGAGGCCGGCCTGCTCGCTGACCAGCTCGTTGCGCTCGCGATCGTAGCGCAGCGTCGCCTTGGTCAATGGGCAGACCAGGAGATCGAGCAGTCGCGGATCGGGGCCAGCCTCGTCGCTCGGCGCCACCATGTCCAATCCTCGTCAGTGTCGTGCGGTGGAAGCGCCCGATTCGGCCATCGCCTCCATCTCCATCAGGGCGATCAGGAGCCGCGCCTGCCGATCACCGTCGCCGGCTTCGAGCAGGGCCTGCTTCTCCTCGGGCTCGAACGGGCAGATCATGCACAGAGAGGTGACGAGCCCTGCGAGGGGGGCGCTCTCGATGGCGTTCCAGTCGGCCTCGATGCCGTGTCGGTCGAAGTAGCTCCGCAGCACGCCGCAGAGCCTGCCCTTGAGCTCTTCCGGCGGGGGCACGGGCTCCAGGTCCTCGCGCCACCGGGCGAAGTCCGCGAGCACCTGGCGGTAGGGGGTCGCCACCTCGAGCTCGCCGGCGACGTCGAAGCGGCACACACCGGTGAGCGTGATCAGGAACCGGCCGTCCGCGGTCTCGCTGAAGTTGGTGATCCGGCCGGCGCATCCGGTCTGGTAGAGAGGCGGCGGCATGCCACCGGCCTCGTCCGCCTTGGGCTGGATCATCCCGATCACGCGATCGGTCTGCATCGCGTCCCGCACCATCTGCAGATAGCGCGGCTCGAAGATGTTCAGCGGCAGGTTTCCGCCGGGCAGCAGCATGGCGCCGCGCAGCGGAAAGATCGGGAAGCGGCCGGGCAGGCAGGAGGCGAGCTCGGACCTGGCCATCGTCAGCTGAAGAGCACGGCGGACAGCATCCGGCGGCCCTTCAGGGTCGCCGGGTCCTTCGGGCCGAGCGCATCGAAGAACTTGACCAGCTGCTTGCGCGCCTTGTCGTCCTCCCACTCGCGGTCGCGTTTCACGATCTTGACCAGATGATCCATCGCGGTCTCGATCTGGCCACGCAGGAACTGGACGGTCGCGAGCTGGTACCGCGCCTCGTGGTCGTCCGGGTCCGCCTCGAGACGGGCCAGCAGATCGGACTGGTCACCCAGCACGCCGGCCTCCTCGGCCAGCGTCAGGGCGGCGCGAGCACCTGTCACCGCGACGTGATTGGCGACCTCCTTGGGCGCGCCGTCGAGCAGCTGGCCCGCCTCGGCGAACTTCCGGTCGGCGATCAGGCAGCGGGCGAGGCCGCCGATCGCGTCCGGCTGAGCCGGATCCTCCTCGAGGATCTGCTGGAACAGGCGTCCCGCGGTGCGGTTGTCACCATGGGCTGCCGCGTCCTGCGCCGCCTCGAGCAGACTGTCGCCACCCTCGTCGCCGGCACCGCCGATCAGGCGGTCGACCAGGGCCTTGATCTGGCTCTCCGGCTGGGCACCGGCGAAGCCGGTCACGGGCTGTCCGCCGATAAAGGCATAGACGGTGGGCACCGACTGGATCCGCAGCTGCTGTGCCAGCTCGGGGTTCTTGTCGATGTCGATCTTGACCAGGCGGACCTTGCCCTTGGCGGCGCGGACCACCTTTTCCAGAATCGGCGTGAGCTGCTTGCAGGGTCCGCACCACGTCGCCCAGAAATCGACGAGGACGGGGACCGTCTGCGAAGCCTGGATGACGTCGCGGGCGAACGTCTGGATCGAGCCCTCTTTGATGATGTCGGCGTCGCCAGCGGCGTTGGGTGCGGCTGCACCGGCGAAGAGCTGCATCGGGACGACCTCTCGTTCCTCACTTGGCCGGATCGCTCCGGCGGCCCGTTCTCCTGGCGGTTAGATGGCGGATGAGATCCGCCCTTACAAGCCTGACAGCCCAGCTGCGGTCTCCAGCGCGATGACCCCGCCGCCGGGCGAGCCCTTGCGGCGCAGGGCCAAGAGCCACGCGCGTGGCAGCCATCGCCAGCGCAGATGGATCCTGCCCTGAGGGTGCGCGAGGAACGATCCACGCTCGTCGCGGCCGATCCGGCCCGGCGGCACGGGGCTGACACCGGCTGACCGCTCCGTCGCGAACGCCAGCCACCCCAGATCGCGCCGACGCGCGGGCGGCCAGTTGAGAATCGGGCCGACGGCGCGCAACAGCCGCCAAGCTTCGTCAAGGTCGGCTTCGAGCCAGACCCCGCCCGCGGCATCGGCAGGAATCAGCCCGCGTGCCGGGCGAGTCGGACTCGTCTCCGGCTGCGGCGCGAGGCGGGCCGTTCCTGCAAGCATGTCGCGCACGGCACCGACGAGCACGCCCGGACCGTGCGCGAGTTGCAGCGCCAGTAGATCTTCCGGTGTCGCACCGAACGGCAGCGCGAACCGGGTCTGGGCGAGGATCGGGCCCGTGTCCATGCCGGGATCGATCAGATGGACCGTGACCCCGCTCTCGCTCACCCCGTCCCGCAGCTGCCAGAAGCTCGGCGACGATCCGCGATAGGAAGGCAGCAGGGATGGATGCACGTTGAGGATGCCCAGCCGTGGAGCCGCGATCTCGTCCTGCCGCAGCAGGCGCCCGAGACTGGCGACGATGACGAGATCGGGAGCCTCGTCGCGCATGATCGCGAGAAGCGCGTTCGGATCGCGATAGGGTATCTCATGGTAGTGCGCACCGACAGCGCGCGCCGTTCGGGCCAGTCGGGAAGGGAGCAACCGGCGCTCGAGCCGCTTGAGCCGGCCCAGCGGCCGCACGGTCTCGACCACGCAGCACACTGGCGCCGTTGCCGCGACCGCCTTGAGATGGCGGCACGAGAAGATGGCGTTGACGCCCATGAACAGGAGCCTCGGCCTGCCAGCGATCTCGCTCATCGGCACGGGTGCCCACTGGGTCGCCCGGGCCATTGCCAACCCATCCGAGACGCTTCAGATTGCGCCGCGCTTAAACGTATCAAGGCAGTGCAATGCCTTCGAGGGAGGCGGTAATGAGCGATAGTGGCAAGGTCTCGCCCGAGACCCGGCGTTCCTTCGTGCGCAAGGCGACGGCGTCGAGTGCTGCGGCCGCCGCATTGTTCGGCGGGTTCGGCTTCGATCCGATGATGTCCGCGGCGATGGCTGCGGAGATGGGCCGCTCGGAGAAGCCGCTGAAGGCGGCGTTCTCGAACGCTGGCCTGCAGGCGACCTGGTGTGCGCAGGGCAAGCAGGCGGCCGAGTTCTGGGGCAGCCTGTTCAACGTCGAGGTGACCTGGTTCGACGGCGAGCTCTCGGCCACCAAGCAGCGCGCCGCGATCGACAACATGGCCTCCCAGCCCTGGGACTTCGTCGCGATCCAGGCGTTCGGCATCGGCACGCTGACCGATCCGGTGAAGAAGATGATCGACGCCGGGATCCCGGTGCTCGACATGGACACGCTGATCGCCCCGCTCGACCAGATCAACGTCCACAGCTTCCTCGCCCCCGACAACGAGTTCATGGGCGCTTCGGTCACCCAGGCCCTTGTCGACGCGATGGGCGGCAAGGGCAACATCATCATGACCCAGGGTGCTCTGGGCCACACGGGTGCCCAGGGCCGCGCCAAGGGCTTCCACTCGGTCGTCGACAAGTACCCGGACATCAAGGTGCTCGACGAGCAGCCGGCCGACTGGGACGTGACCAAGGTCTCGCGCATCTGGGACAGCCTGCTGACCAAGTATCCCGACATCAACGCCGCGTTCTTCCACAACGACGACATGGCGCTGGCCGCCTACAACGTGATCAAGGCGCGCGGTCGCGAGGGCATCCTGCTCGGCGGCGTCGATGCCATGCCGCCGGCGATCGAGGCGGTCATCGACGGCCGGATGCTGGCCACCGTCCGGAACCCGTCCTGCCGCATTCACGGCGGCTCGGTCGTCGCGGGCGTCGCGGCGGTGCTGACCGGCGAGAAGACCGGGCCGGGCGGCATTCCCAAGCATGTCATCACCGATGGGCCGGTGGTCACCAAACCCAACGCCGAAGGCATGCTGTGGATGCAGAAGCACTTCCTGATCTGAGGTCCATGTGAGCGAGGCGACGCCCCCGGCCACGCAACGGCCGATCCTGGAGCTGTCCGGGATCGGCAAGACCTTCGGTGGCGTCACCGCGCTCACTGGCGTGGACTTCACGCTCCTGCCCGGCGAGATCCATGGCCTCGTCGGCGAGAACGGCGCCGGCAAGTCGACGCTGATGAAGATCATCGCCGGCGTTCATGCCGGCTATGACGGCGAGATGCGCATCGACGGCCGGCCGGTCCATTTCCGCTCGGCCCGCGACGCGCTCGCCGCCGGCATCGGCATGGTCCATCAGGAGCTGTCGATCGTTCCCTCGCTGAGCGTGGCGGAGAACGTCTTCCTCGGCCATCAGCCGGTGAGCGGTGCCGGCGTGGTGCGCTGGCGGACGATGGCGCGCGAGGCGAAGGAGCATCTCCAGCGGCTCGGCATCGACGTGGACCCGGGTCAGGAATGCGGGCGCCTGCCCCTCGGCCTGCAGCAGCTGGTCGAGCTCGGGCGCGTGCTGTTCAGCGGCGCACGGATCATCATCCTCGACGAGCCGACCTCGGCGCTGTCGCCGCCGGAGATCGAGCGGCTGTTCGCGGTGCTGCGCCGCCTCAAGGCTGAAGGCACCAGCTTCATCTTCATCTCGCATTTCCTCGACGACGAGCTCGAGATCTCCGACCGCGTGACCGTGTTCCGCAACAGCCGCCGGATCGCGACGGCGGCGGCCGACGAGGTCGACAAGCACTGGCTGATCGAGCGGATGATCGGGCGCGGGCACCAGGAGCTCGAGGAGGTGCTCGAGGGCGAGGTCAGCCTGCGGAGCCCGCCGACGGCGCGGGCAATTCTCGAGGCACAGGGCCTGCGCCGGAAAGGCGCCTTCACCGACGTCTCGCTGACGGTCCGCGCCGGCGAGGTGCTCGGCCTCTACGGGTTCATGGGCTCGGGGCAGCTCGAGGTCGCGCGCAGCCTGATGGGCAAGCTGGTCCCCGAGGCGGGCTCGATCAGCCTGGGCGGCGAGCCGGTGAAGCTCACGAGCACTTCCCGGGCCAAGCGCGCGGGCATCGCCCTGGTGCCGGAAAGCCGGCGGGCGATGCTGTTCGCGCAGGAGCCGGTCTACAAGAACATCACCATCAGCATCCTCGAGCGCATCAGCCGCGTGCTGGTGCGGCCGCGCGAGGAGCGCCGGATCGCGCAGGAGCATGTCGACCGGCTGCGGATCCGGCCCTATTCGGTCGAGCCCGAGCTGCGCAAGCTCTCCGGTGGCAATCAGCAGAAGGTGGCGCTGGCGCGCTGGCTCACGCATCTGCCCAAGGTGCTGGTGCTGGCCGAGCCGACGCGCGGCATGGACGTCGGCGCCAAGGACGACGTCGTCAAGATCGTGCGCGGGCTGAAGGAGCAGGGCGTCGGCATCGTCGTGGCCTCGGCCGAGCCGGAGACGGTGCTGGCGCTGGCCGACCGGATCATGGTGCTGCGCAAGGGCGTGGTGACCCGCGAGTTCAAGGACGAGACGGTGAGCAAGGACCGCTTGCTCGCCGCGGCATGAGGTAGAGGATGGCAGTCGAAGCACCGACCGGCGCGACCGCGCCGTCCACCGGCCGGGGCTCCTGGCTCGCGGCCCAGCTCACCAATCTGGCCCCGCTGGTCACGCTGCTGTTCCTGGTGGCGATCTTCAGCGCGCTCAGCCCGTCCTTCGCGACGATCGACAATTTCGCGAACGTGATGCGGCAGGTCTCGATCACCGCGATCATCGCGACCGGCCTCACCTTCGTCATCCTGACCGCGGAGATCGACCTTTCGGTCGCGGCCCTGGCCAACGTCGCCGGGATTACCGTCGCGTTCTTCACGCTGCAGGAATCCTACGTCAACATCGCCAACCTGCCGCTGCCGGGCCCGATCGCGATCCTCCTGGCGCTGCTGGTCTCCTTCGCGCTGGGTGCCGTCACCGCGATCGGCGTCACCGTGATCGGCATCCCGTCCTTCATCATGACGCTCGCCATGCTGCAGATCGGGGCGGGCATCTGCGCGATGCTGGTGCGCGGCCAGATCGCCTACGCGGTGCCGGACACCATCAAATGGCTGGGGTCGGGCTCGATGGGGCCCTTCCCGTCCGTGGTGGTCGTCGCGATCCTGTTCCTGCTCGTCGGCCACCTGGTGCTGACCTACACCCGCTTCGGCCGCTACGTGTACATGGTCGGCGGCAACCGCGAGGCGGCCGAGTATGCCGGCGTCAACGTCAAGCTGGTGATCGCCGCGGTGATGGTGATCGGCGCGGTCTGCTCGGGCGTCGCCGGCATGCTGGGCGTCGCCTATTTCGGCAGCGCGCAGCAGAACCAGTTCGACGACTACCTGCTCGATTCGATCTCCGCGGTGGTGGTCGGCGGCACCAGCCTGTTCGGCGGCCGGGGCGGCATCCCCAACACCATCCTGGGCCTGTTCGTGCTGGGCGTGCTGAACAACGGCCTCGATCACATCGACATCGACAGCTTCCTCAAGGTGCTGATCCGCGGCCTGATCCTGCTGCTGGCGCTGGTCATCAACGTCTATGCCCAGAGGCTGCGGGAGCGGGCATGATCACCGAGCAGGAGATCACGGCGTTTCAGCGCGACGGCGCCGTCCGGGTGCGCGGCGCGTTCCGCGACTGGGTCGAGGTGATCGCGGCCGGCATCGAGCGCAACCTGCGCGAGCCCGGCACCTATGCGGCGCAGAGCGTGCGGCCTGGCGAGCCGGGCAGCTTCTTCGACGACTACTGCAACTGGGAGCGCATCCCCGAGTTCGCCCGGATCGTGCGCGACTCTCCGGCCGCCGAGATCGCCGCCGCGGCCATGGGCTCGTCGACGGCGCAGTTCTTCCACGACCATGTCCTGGTCAAGGAGCCAGGGACCCAAAAGGCGACGCCCTGGCACCAGGACGGTCCCTACTATTTCGTCGACGGCCGGCAGACGGTCAGCTTCTGGATCCCGATCGACCCGGTGACCGACGCCACCTTGCGGGTGATCGCGGGCTCGCATCGCTGGGAAAAATGGGTACTCCCGGTGCGCTGGCTCGACGATGGCGCCTTCTATGCCGAGGCGGCCGATTACCTGCCGGTACCGGATCCCGACCACGAGCCCGGGCATCGGGTCCTGGAATGGCCGCTCGAGCCCGGCGACGCGGTGCTGTTCGACTTCCGGGCGGTCCATGGCGCCCGCGGCAACCCGACGGCGACGCGCCGGCGCGCTCTCTCCCTGCGCTGGGTCGGCGACGACGCACGCTACGCCGAGCGCCCCGGCCGCACCTCCCCACCCTACCCGGGCCATGGGATGCAGGCGGGACAACCCCTGCGCGAGGACTGGTTCCCGGTGCTCTGGCCGCGCCCGACGATCTAAGCGAGCCTGCCGCCGGCCTGTTTGTGGAGTGAAAAGTATTTTCACCCCGTAACAGGGGACCACGACCACTGTCACGATCGATTGCGACTCGGCGCGATCTCCCGTAGGATTGTCCCCTTTGTGGTTGATTGACTTCATAATTGGAATGCTTGTAGGAGAACAATCGACCATAGAAATCGGGAGCATCCCCCGAAATTGTGGACGGCATGCGAAGCCGTAAGTTATAGTCTGTTCAGATTGGGATCAGTGATTTGATTGAAAAATGCTCTGGCGTGTATTTCTTGCCGTCGCAATGGTTGTTGTCGTCCTCGCACGCTCCGAGGCAGCGCCGCCGCCGCCCAACTTCGTGGTGATTCTCGCCGACGATCTCGGCTATGGCGAGGTCGGTGCCCGGCGGGTCGGCGACGTGGCCACGCCAAACATCGACGCGATCGCCCGCGCGGGGGTGACCTTCACCGACGGCTACGTCACCGCCAACCTGTGCTCGCCGAGCCGGGCGGGCTTGCTGACCGGGCGCTACCAGCAGGAGTTCGGCGTCTACGGCAATCCCGGCAAGCCTCCCTACCCGAGCAGGTTCGGCCTCCCGGCCGCTCAGGTGACCCTCGCCGAGGCGCTCAAGGGCCGAGGTTACTCGACCGGCATCGTCGGCAAGTGGCATCTCGGCGTGAAGCCCGCCGACAACCCGCTGAACCACGGGTTCGACGAGTTCTTCGGCGTCATGGATACCGATCATCCCTATTTCGGCGAGATGAAAGGCAACCCGATTTTGAGTGGCACGACACCGGTGGCGGCGTCCGGCTACCTGACCGACACCCTCGCCGCCGAGGCCGTGAAGTTCATCCGGGGGCATGCGGGCCAGAAGTTCTTCCTCTATGCGCCGTTCACGGCGGCGCACAGCCCCTATCAGGCCAAGCCCGAGATCCTGGCTCGCCTCGGCCATATCAAGAACGAGAAGCGGCGCATCTTCGCCGCCATCCTAATCTCGCTCGACGAGGCCGTCGGGAAGATCACCGCGGCCCTCCGCGCCGCGGGCGTGGCCGACAACACGGTCGTCGTCTTTCTCGGCGACAATGGCTGCGGCGGCTGCCGCAACACGCTGTTGCGCGGTGGCAAAGGCACGAACTACGAAGGCGGCGTCCGTGTGCCGTTCCTGCTGTCCTGGCCCGGCAGGCTCCAGGCCGGGAGGCGCTATGCGCAGCCCGTCATCGCGACCGACCTGTTCGCCACCTTCCTTGCCGCCGCCGGCGGCGCACCGGCCGGCGTGGTCGACGGAGTCGATCTGCTCCCTTACCTGAACGGCAGCAGGCCGGGAGCGCCGCACGCCTATCTGTTCTGGGGCAACA
>JBFWWD010000119.1:0-16274 GCA_050246385.1 Geminicoccaceae bacterium | reverse complement strand
TGAGCTGGTCCAGGTCGTGTAGCGTGACAGCACGTCGATCTCGCCCGACTGCAGGGCGGTGAAGCGCTACTTGGCGTTCAGCGGCGTATACTTCACCTTGGTGGCGTCGCCGAATAACGCCGCGGCCAGCGCCCGGCAGACATCGACGTCCAGGCCGGTCCAGTTATTGTTCGCGTCCACCTCGGCAAATCCCGGCAAGCCCGAGACGTTCACACCGCACTGGACAAATCCCTTGCTCTTCACATTGTCGGCCGTCGCGCCCGCTCTCGCCTCGCCGCCCGCGAGCAGTGCGGCAGTCGCGATACCTGCCATCATCCACGTCGCAAATCGCATTTGCCAGTCCTCCAGCCGCTCTTCCTCGGCTCGTTCGTTGCATCGGCGGGATGTTGCCCCCCGCCTGCTGAGTGGAACTGTGACACGCGGACTCGCGGGTGCCAATCGCTAAACCGTTCTCATGGTGCTATGCGGGCGCCGGCCGCGATACCCGAGGAGCCTCAGCAGATGGAAGACGCGACCCTGGTCACGGTCGCCGGAAGAGATCCGGAACAGCAGCACGGCGTGGTGAATCCCCCGGTCTATCACGCCTCGACCATCCTGTTCCCGTCGGTGGCACGGATGGAGGCGGCGAAGCCGCGACAGGGCATCTATTACGGCCGCTATGGCACGCCGACCACCGCCGGCCTGGAGGAGGCGCTGGCGGCGCTGGAGGGCGGCGATCGCGCCATCGTGGTCGGCTCCGGCAAGACCGCCATCAACGCGATGTTCCTGGCGCTGCTGCAGGCCGGCGATCACATCCTGGTGGCGGACACGGTCTACGCGCCGACCCGCGCGTTCTGCTCCGGCCTGCTGTCACGATTCGGTGTGACCACCACCTACTTCGACCCGGCGGTGGGTGCGGGCATCGCCGACCTCATCCGCCCCGAGACCAAGCTGGTCTTCACCGAGGCGCCGGGTTCGCTGACCTTCGAGATGCTGGACATCCCGGCGATCGCCGAGGCGGCACACGCCCGCGGCTGTCTGGTCGCGATGGACAACACCTGGGCCTCGCCCCTGTTCTGCAAGCCTTTCCGTCTCGGTGTCGACATCTCGGTTCAGGCGCTGACGAAGTATGTCGGCGGCCACTCCGACCTGATGATGGGTGCGATCACCTGCACCGAGGCGGCGCATGAGCGTCTCTGGCGCGGCGTGCTCGAGGTCGCGACCGCCGCCGCGCCGGACGATTGCTATCTGGCCCTGCGCGGCCTGCGCACCTTGGCGACCCGCCTCGAGCGCCACCAGCGCAGTGCGCTCACGATCGCCGAGTGGCTGCGCGGCCGTCCGGAGGTCCGGCGGGTCCTCTACCCGGCACTGCCCGGCGATCCCGGTCACGCGCTGTGGAAGCGCGACTTTCTCGGCGCATCGGGGCTGTTCGGGATCGTGCTTGAGCCCTGCTCCAAGCAGGCGACGACGGCCATGCTCGACGATATGGAGCTGTTCGGGATGGGCTGGAGCTGGGGCGGCTACGAGAGTCTGCTGATCCCCACCCATCCCGCCACCTGCCGCACCGCCATACCCTGGAACGAGCCCGGGCCGACCTTGCGCATCCATGTCGGGCTCGAGGACCCGGGCGACCTGATCCGGGACCTGGAGGCCGGGCTCGCCCGTCTGCGGGCGGCGGCCTAGAGTGTGTTCGGCTCGACCGGACACACTCTCGCATTCCTGGGGCCTATCGGCATTTGGCCTACATGAGGCAGCCCGTTTCCGCTCAGCGCGGAAACGGTCTAGTCTCGCTCAGCGACCGCAGACGCAAGCCCGGTAGGCGGCGGGCGACACGGCGGTGATGGCGCAGCGATAGGCGGAGAACTCGACGGGCGGCAGATCCGCGACGGCGGTCGCCTGCCCCCAGACCGCCGTGCGGCCGACCCGGAAGACCGAGTACCAGTCGGCCCGCGTGGCCGGGTCGGTCGTGATCCGGCCGGCGAGTTCCGCCAGGGTCGCTCGTTCGAGACCCTCTAGACCCCAGAGCGCGTCGAACCGGTACTCGAGCTGCCATGTGGGCGCGACTTCGGGGCCGATGGCCGCGAGATTGGTCAGGGCCCAGGTCGCGCGGTCGGTCAGGCGCCCGGACGGGTCGACCTCGTAGACGTGAAATCCGGGATTCTGGCCGAACACGGGGCTGATGGCGGGCGTCACGAGCACGACGCCGTCCGGCTCGGCCGGGGCGCCCAGGAGGCGGAACTCGTCCATGTGCGTGTGGCCCGCGAAGACCGCCCCGACCGTGCCGGCATACTCGCGGATCAGCTCGAGGAAGCGCTCGGTCTCCGGTGCGGTCCACATCGCCTGCATGGTGCCGCGGCAGGCCCCGTGCTCGAGCGTGGCATAGGCGTCACCGCCCGGAGGGATGTGGAGGAACAGCCAGACCTTCTCCGCGCCGTCGCGTGCCTCGCCCAGTCTGCCGGCCAGCCAGTCCATGGCCGCGAGGCCCGGATCGCGCGGCGCCTCCGGCGCGCACGCCTCGTCATAGCCGGGCGAGAAGAAGACCGAGTTCAGGAAGATCATGCGCAGGCCGTCGATCGAGCCGTTCGGCAGCTCGTAGCCGAAGCCTTCGTCCCACTCGCGCGCGAACCGTCGGGCATCGTCCAGGCCAAGAAGCGCCTGCGCGGCGGCTTCGCTCTCCACCAGGAACCGCCCGTCGGGCGACAGGCGATAGTCACCGCAGAAATCGTCGTTGTTGCCCAGCGCCAGGAACACCCGCCGGCCGGGGAAGCGCGCCATGATCTGGGCGGCGAGAAACTCCACGGTCTTGATCACGAAGCTGTCGTAGGCGGCAGCGCCGGCCTGCGGAGCGGCGGCCGTGAACTTGGCCCGAAAGCCGTGGGCCAGCAGGTCGCCCGTGAGCAGCAGGAAGGCGGGCTCCGGCTCGACCCTGCGCATCTGGTCGAGGGCGCTGCGCACCAGGGGCCAGGTCGCGTCGCGGCCGAACCTGCCGAACCCCACCCTGCCGCGCTCGAGGATCGAGGCCCAGTCCGCGACCTGAGCCGCGACCAGCTCCCGCACCAGACCTGGATCCGCCGTCGGGTCGAGATGGATGTCGCTGAGCGCGATGAACCGCTCGGCCGAGCCCGGTGCGCACGAGGCCAGCCAAATGAGGGCGGCGGTCAGAACCGCTCTCATGCGCGCCTGCCCGCGATCAGGAACTCGCGGTTCCCCGCCGGCCCGAGCAGCGGGCTGGGGGCGATGCCGAGGACGGTCCAGCCCGGCAGGCCGCCGAGCCACTGCGCGATCGCGTCGCAGACCTCCTGATGCAGCACCGGATCACGCACCACGCCGCCCTTGCCCACCCTGCCCTTGCCGACCTCGAACTGCGGCTTGATCAGCGCCACGAGCTCGGCGCCCGGGCGGGTCAGGGCCAATGGCGCAGGCAAAACGGTGCGCAGCGAGATGAAGCTCGCGTCGCACACGACGAGGCCGACGGGCTCCGGCACCTGATCGGCGGTCAGGTGGCGCGCGTTGGTGCGCTCCAGCACCGCGACGCGCGGGTCCGCCCGCAGCCGGGCGTCGAGCTGGCCGTAGCCCACATCCACGGCATAGACCTTGGCGGCACCGCGCCGCAGCAGCACGTCCGTGAACCCGCCGGTGGACGCGCCGACGTCGAGGCAGACGGCGCCCGCCGGGTCGATGCCGAACGCGTCCAGCCCGGCGATCAGCTTGTGGGCACCGCGGCCGACATGCTCCTCGACCGCGCGCACACGCAGCTCGGCGTCGGCGGCGACCGGCATCCCCGGCTTGTCCAGCCGCTCCTCGCCGCGGAACACCCGCCCGGCCAGCACCAGGGCCTGCGCTCTCGTCCCGCTCTCGGCCAGCCCGCGCTCGACCAGCAGCCGGTCGAGCCGCAGCTTGGCGGGCTTGCTCAAGCCCACCGCAGGAGTCGGTCGTACTCCCCCTCGAGCCGGGTGTGGTTCGACCAGAAGGGGGACGGCTGATTGAACTCGACCGCTCCGGGGAGCGCCCGCGAGGTTTCGGTGTTGGCGAACGTCGTCCAGGTCTGCGGATTGAACGACTGCGAGTTCCTCACGATCCAGGCCTGGTAGAGCATGATGTCGAGCACCGTCTCGTCCAGGACCAGCGCTAGCGCTTAGGCGCCGACGGCGTTGCGATTGTCGTTCGGCGCCGGCGTCGCCGCCGGCGCCTCGTGATGCTGGCAGCCCGCGAGCACGCCCGCACCTGTCGCCATCAGCGCCGCGACCCGCAGCAGCTCCCGCCCACCGACCTCTCCTTCATTGCGGCTCCGGCCATCGCTGCGGGCTGCGACCCGCACGAGAGGCGTGCTCGCGGTCAGGCGGCCCTTCCTGGCGCCTTGGCGGCGAAGGCTTCGAGCTTCCCGAATCGCTCCGCGAGCAGATAGTAGAAGGTGAGGCGCGACTTGGTGCGGTCGGCCTTCATGGCCGCGCACACCTGCTCCACCGCGGCGTCGAGGTCGTCGCCACTCAGGCCAAGCTTCTTCTTGAGGAAGCTGTCGCGCACGCGTTCCCGCTCGGCGGGGTCGGAGCAGGCGACATAGCGCGTGTCCGCCTTGCCGAGCACCAGCCGATAGGTCTTCAGGAGCCCCGCCAGGGCAGCCTCGTCGACGGTGTTCTTGGCGTATTTCCGCACGTCGGCGACATGGTCTTGCATCGCTTCCTCTTTTTTGATCTTCCGCCGCACTTCAGTTGGCGGCTCGGCCGGGAGTCTGCGGGCACGAGAGGCACCGGTCAACGGTCACGCGATGGCCGCAGGCGCGCGCGATGGCCGCGACGTGGCGGTGGTCGGTGCCGCAGCAGCCGCCCAGCACCGCAAGTTGCGGCAGAATCCGCCGCAGATCGGCATACTGGGCGCCGAGCTCCTCGGGATCGCCGTCGTCGAGATCGGTCGCTTCGTCCAGCTCGGCATGGCTGCGGCACGAAGCGTTCGCCCGCACGCCGCGCAGCCGCCCCGCCCACCGCCCGGCACCGCGCAGCACGGCCGCGAAGTGCGTCGGGTGGGCGCAGTTGATCATGTAGTAGGCCGGCGCCGCGTCCGTCTGCGCGTCGACCTCGCGGATGGCCTCGCCCAGGCCCTGCCCGGTCGGCAGGCGGCCGTCGGTCTCGACGGTGAACGAGATCGCCACCGGCAGCCCTGCGACCTCGGCGGCGCGCGCCACGCCGACGGCCTCGCCGGTGTGGGTCATGGTGATGGCCGTGATCATCTCGGCCCCGCCGGCGGCGAGCGCGCCGATCTGTTCGGCGTGGTAGCCCTCGGCCTCCTCGGCCTGCATCAGCCGGTCCGGGCTGTAGCCGTCCCCTCGCGGGCCGACGCAGCCGCTCAGCACCACCGGGACGTCGCCCGCCTCGCGCCGCAGCATCATGCCGAGCGCCAGCGCTCGCCGGTTGGCGGCCGCGAGCGCGGTCGCCGAGTAACCCAGACGCCTGCCCCAGTCGCGGCTCGCCCGCCAGGTCGGGCTCTCGAACACGAAACCGGTGCCCGCGTCGCGCGCGAGCTCCAGATAGCGCCGATAGTACCGCCCCAGTGCCGCGCTCCCGGCCTCGTGCCGGAGCAGATCGAACGCCGCGAACAGCGGCAGCTCGATGCGGTCGTGGAAGATCAATGAAGTCTCGATGCCGCCGTCCGTCAGGAACAGGCGTCCGTTGAGCTGCGGCAGGGTCATGTCGGTGGAGGGCATTGCTCGGGTCCTCGATGGGTCCAGTCCGCCCCAATCGTGCGTCGAGCGTGTTTCGGCCGTATGTCGCCGGCTCGCGCGTTCCTTGCAGCTGTCGCGGCGGGCGCGCGTCGGGAGGCAAATCGCGCCGCCCACAAAATCGTCATGGAATATCTCAGCGCTGGTTGGCGTCGTCGGTTTTAAGCTCAGAGTTGAGCGATCCGGCCTCCAGTTCCCCTGACGATCGATCAGGGGTGGACGCCCAACGCGTGGAACGCCGAATGTTGGCTGCCCTCAACCGTCGCGATCTTCTGGTCCAACTCGCCATGACACCCGCCGCCGGCACCCTGCTCGGCGGCATGAGCCGGCCGGCCGCCGCCGGCGTCGGATGGGGCCACGGGCCGAAATCCGCCCTGCCGTTCTGGTTCGGCGGCTATTCCGATCTCGACAGCCTGCGCGCCCTGATGCCGGCGGGCCGTTCCGTCGACCTGGTCGGCGAGTTCGAGGCCGAGGGCACCTACACCTATGTGGCGAGCGAGCGGACCCGGGGCTGGCCGACCAAGGACTGGCACAAGAACTATCTCAAGGCCGGTCGGGCCAGCGCCTTCCAGTGGACCAGCAGCCCGTTCTGCAGCGGCGGCGGGTTCGTGGTCCCCAAGGCCTGGCCGACCAGCGCCTCGGCGATGAACAGCGGCGTGCACCTGAACTGCTGCCGCCCGCCGACCTACACCGGACATGAGACCACCAGCGAGCGCGCGGCCAAGCAGCGGCGCGTCTGGCAGATCGCGGCCAATGGCTGGATGGACGGTATCTGGCGCCAGAAGATGCTGACCTTCAAGCGCGACTACTTCATCAAGACCGGCCTGCGGAACATCCGCATCGTCCTGCGCGCCTGCCACGAGCTGAACACCAGCGCACGCTGGGGCGACCGGTCCTACCGCCGCGCCTACTGCATGATGCTGCTCACCACCGCCGGCGACTACGCGATCGTGCGCGAGGCGATGCGGCGCTACTTCGCCGTGTTCCTCGATGTGTTCGGCAACAAGCAGTCCAGCATCCCGAACGACCACGCCTATGGCGGCGACCAGCTCTGGCCCTACTGGAACACGGTCAAGAACCACCAGGGTCCGGTCGACATCCGCCTGACCTGCCCGGGCAACGCCAAGCTGGTCGGTCCGGATTTCTACGACCACTATGGCGCCAGCCTGACCGACGCGATCTGGAATGCCGAGATCCTGCGTCGGACGAAGCAGGGCTGGCCGGTGGGCCTCCAGCGCTGGCTCGAGTGGGCCCGCTCGATCGGCAAGCCGCTGGCGCTGGGCGAGGTCGGCCTGATGTCCAAGAAGTTCGGGCCGAACGGCGGCCGCCACCCCTCGGAGGGCTGGGACAACCCGGTCTACATCCGACGCCTGATGGAGTTCACCAAGGCCAACGCCGCCGACATCGCCTTCATCAGCTACTTCAACCGGGACAATGCCCCTTCGACCCAACTGCCGGCACATCTGATCAAGCCGTGGAGCGGGATCGAGACGCGCGCGACCGCCTGTGCCCGCAGGCCGCTCGGCGACAACAATCGCTGCGGCGCGCGGGCACTGCGCGAATGGATGGCGGCGAACGCCTGATCGTGGGCGTGCGGCGAAGTTGGGCGCGGACTATTCCAACGTTCCCGAGCGTATGTATGCTAAGCTCAAGGTTGAGCGATCAGGCACGGGATACCGGGCGCCGCCGAGGCTGACGGCGCCGCGCACGCAGGTTGCCGAACGAAGCGACCCGTAGCGCGCAGCTGAGACCCGGCCCAATGCGGGGACGCTGGAATGATGCCCTCGGCCACACGTCGCGACGTGCTCGCGCATCTTGCCGCCTTGCCGGCCGCCGGCCTGGCGGCCGGCTGGGCCCGACCCGCCCGCGCGGGCACGGGCTGGGGCCCTGGACCCCAGTCCGGCCTGCCGTTCTGGTTCGGCGGCTACTCCGACCTGGACAGCCTGCGCACCATGATGCCGGCTGGCCGCTCCCTCGACCTGATCGGCGAGTTCGAGGGCGAGGGCACCTACACCTACGTCGCGAGCGAGCGGACCAGGGGCTGGCCGACCAAGCCCTGGCACAAAAGCTATCTGCTGACCGGGCGCAGCAGCGCGTTCCAGTGGACCAGCAGCCCGTTCTGCAGCGGTGCCAGCTTCGTCGTGCCGAAATCCTGGCCGAGCAGCGCTTCGGCGATGAACAGCGGCGTGCACCTGAACTGCTGCCGCCCGCCGACCTACACCGGCAACGAGACCCTCAGCGAGCAGGCCGCCAAACAGCGGCGCGTCTGGCAGATCGCCGCCGACGGCTGGATGGACGGCATCTGGCGCGAGAAGATGCTGACCTTCAAGAGCCGCTACTTCATCAAGACCGGGCTCAGGGACATCCGCATCGTCCTGCGCGCCTGCCATGAGCTGAACACCTCGGTGCGCTGGGGTGACCGGACCTACCGCCGCGCCTACTGCATGATGCTGCTCAACACGGTCGGCGACTATCAGCTCGTGCAGGAGGCGATGCGGCGCTACTTCGCCGTGTTTCTCGACGTGTTCGGCAACACCCAGGCCAGCATCCCGAACGACCACGCCTATGGCGGCGACCAGCTCTGGCCCTACTGGAACACGGTCAAGAACCATCTGGGCCCGGTCGACGTCCGCCTGACCTGCCCGGACAATGCCAAGCTGGCCGGCCCCGACCTCTACGACCATTACGGCGCCAACCTGACCGACGCGATCTGGGACCGGGAGGTGATGCGCCTCAGCAGGCAGGGCTGGCCGATCGGCCTCCAGCGCTGGCTGGACTGGGCGCGCTCGACCGGCAGACCCCTGGCCCTGGGCGAGGTCGGCCTGATGACCAAGAAGTTCGGCCCGGACGGCGGGCGGCCGCCATCGGACGGCTGGGACAATCCGGTCTACATCACCAGGCTGCTCGACTTCTGCCGCGCGAACGCCGCCGACATCGCGTTCATCAGCTACTTCAACCGCGACAACGCCGCCTCGCCGGACCTGCCGGCGCACCTGATCAAGCCCTGGCCGGGAATCGACAGCCAGGCCGCCGCCTGCGCGGTCACTCCGCCCGGCGACAACAACCGCTGCGGTGCCCGTGCCTTCCAGGAGTGGATGGCCGCGAACGCCTAGGTCCCGCGCGCGGCCGGGCGGGGCGCTGCAGGTTTGCGTTCCGCCCGCGCCGCCGCTAGAGAGCGCGCCACCGCACTCTCGAGAAGGACCCTCCCATGCCCGAGCTCGGCCGCATCCTGTTCCTGCCCGGCGACGGCATCGGTGCGGAGGTCATGGTCGAGGTCCGCCGGGTCATCGGCTGGCTGGCGCGGCGGCAGATCGGCTTCGCGGTCGAGGAGGATCTCGTCGGCGGTGCCGCGCTCGATGCGCACGGCGTCCCGCTCACCCCGGCGACCCTGGCCAAGGCCAAGGAGTTCGGCACCGTCATGTTCGGCGCCGTCGGCGGGCCGAAATGGGATGCCCTGCCGTTCGCCCAGAAGCCCGAGCGCGGGCTGCTCGCGCTGCGCAAGGAGCTGGAGCTGTTCGCCAATCTGCGCCCGGCGATCGTGTTCCCGGCGCTGGCCGACGCATCCTCGCTCAAGCCCGAGCTGGTCGAGGGCCTCGACATCATGATCCTGCGCGAGCTGACCGGCGGGGTCTATTTCGGCGAGCCGCGCGGCGTCGAGGATCTGCCGGGCGGCGGCAGGCGCGCGGTCGACACCCAGGTCTACACCACGCCCGAGATCGAGCGGATCGCCGCCGTCGGCTTCGAGCTGGCGGCCAAGCGGCGCGGCAAGGTGACCTCGGTCGAGAAGGCCAACGTGATGCACACGGGCGTGCTCTGGCGCCAGACCGTGCAGGCGCTGCACGACCGCGACCATCCCGGCATCGAGCTCGAGCACATGTACGCCGACAATTGCGCCATGCAGCTCGTCCGGCGCCCGAAGCAGTTCGACGTCATCGTCACCGACAATCTGTTCGGCGACCTGCTTTCGGACTGCGCCGCCATGCTCACCGGCTCCCTGGGCATGCTGCCGTCAGCCTCGCTCGGGGCCGCCGACGCCGCCGGCCGCCGCAAGGCCATGTACGAGCCGGTGCACGGCTCGGCACCCGACATCGCCGGCCAGGGGATCGCCAACCCGATCGCCTGCCTGATGAGCTTCGCCATGCTCCTGCGCTACTCGTTCGACCTCGGCGAGGAGGCCGACCGGCTGGAGCGCGCCGTCGCCGGGGTGCTCGACGAGGGCTACCGCACCGCCGACATCGCCGCCGACGGCGGCACGCGCGTCTCGACCTCCGGCATGGGCGATGCCATCCTCAAGGAGCTCGACCGCTCGCTGCAGTGACGGAGACCGCCGTGGCGGAAGCCGCCAAGCTCTATGACGAGGATTTCTACCTTTGGACGCGCAACCAGGCGGACGCGCTGCGCTGCTTGGCCAAGGAGCGCTGGAACGGCCCGCTCGACCTCGAGCACCTGGCCGAGGAGGTCGAGGATTTGGGCAGGAGCCAGCTCTCGACCGTCGTCAGCCAGATCGAGCGCGTGATCGAGCTCCTGCTGAAGCTCGAATACTCTCCGGCGGCCGATCCGCGGCGCGGTTGGCTGATCTCCGTGCTGAATGCGCGCGGGCACGCGTGCGACCAGATGACGGCCGCTATCCGCAATGAGATCGAGCCCGCACTGCCGCGCATCTATGCTCGGGCCCGGCGTCGTACCCTGGTCTCGTTCACTGAGCATGGTGAGCTGGATCTCGCCGCGATCTTGCCGGAGCGCTGCCCCTTCACCCTCGACCAGGTGCTCGATCAGGACTGGTTCCCGGCCAACCAGCACGGGCTTGCGGATCGCTACACCTGACGCCGGCCCCTTCCCTCGCCGCGCCACATGACCTAAGTGAGCGGTTCGGCAGCGCAGCAAGGGTGTGTCATGGGCTATCGGGTCGCCGTGGTCGGCGCCACGGGCAATGTGGGTAACGAGATCCTGCAGATTCTCGACGAGCGGAAGTTCCCGGTCGACGAGGTCGTGGCCCTGGCGTCCGAGCGCTCGACCGGCAAGCGCGTCTCGTTCGGCGAGGAGCGGACCCTCGAGGTGCAGGACCTCGCCACCTTCGACTTCCGCGGCATCGACATCGGCCTGTTCTCGCCCGGCGCCAAGGTCTCGGCGGAATACGCGCCCAAGGCCGCCAGGGCCGGCTGCGTGGTGATCGACAACACCTCGCAGTTCCGCATGGATCCGGACGTGCCGCTGGTGGTGCCCGAGGTCAATCGCGGCGCGCTCAAGGGCTTCCACAAGCGGAACATCATCGCCAACCCGAACTGCTCGACCATCCAGATGGTCGTGGCCCTCAAGCCTTTGCCCGACAGCGCCCGGATCAAGCGGGTGCTGGTCGCGACCTACCAGTCGGTCAGCGGCGCCGGCAAGGACGCCAAGGACGAGCTGTTCGAGCACACCAAGGCGATCTTCATGAACGACCGCAAGGAGCCGGTCGTGTTCCGGAAGGCGATCCCGTTCAACGTCATTCCCCAGATCGACGTCTTCCTCGAGGACGGTGCGACCAAGGAGGAATGGAAGATGGTGGTCGAGACCCGGAAGATCCTCGACCCCAGGATCGACGTCACCGCCACCTGCGTGCGCGTGCCGGTGTTCGTCGGCCATGCCGAGGCGGTCAATGTCGAGCTCGAGTCGGCACTCAGCGCCGACGAGGCGCGCGCGGCGCTGCGCGAGGCCGAGGGCGTGGTCCTGGTCGACAAGGGCGAGGAGTTCATCACCCCCGCCGAGTGCGTCGGCGAGTATGCGGTGTTCGTCTCGCGCGTGCGCAAGGATCCGACCGTGCGCTACGGTCTGAACCTGTGGGTGGTCTCGGACAATCTGCGCAAGGGCGCCGCCTTGAACGCGGTCCAGATCGCCGAGGCCATGGTCGCGGACGGGCTGCTCTAGGACTCGCAACGCACGGCCGGAGGTGCCGTAGGATGGCGCAGCGATGGTGGTTGGGCTCGACCCTGGCGGGTCTCCTGCTCGCCGGCTGCGCCACCGCGTCGGATCCCGCGCCGACCCGCACCGAGTTCGAGGATCTGCGCGATGCCGTGGCGGCCAATCGCGGCGCGCGCGACGCCGTGCAGGCCCAGTGCCGTGCCGACGTGCTGCTCAAGCCGCAGGACGAGCAGGCCCTGATGGGCGCCATGCTCGACGTCGACACGGTCGAGGTGCCCGACATCTTCTGCGCCCGCCTGGTCGCCGCGATCGCGCGCGGCGACGTGAGCTACGCCGATTTCGTCGCGATGACCGAAGGCAGCGCCGATCCGGCGATCCTGCGCCGCTTCCTGCGCTCGATGCGGCTCGACCCGAGCGCCGTGGCGATCTGAGCCCGCCCGCCCGCGCCTTCCGCCGCGGTCCGATTCCCTATTCTCCCGCGCGATCCCGCCTCCGGCCTTGATCCGCCGCGCCCATCCGGGCACCGTCCGGCCCGCGCGGCGACGGGCCGTCGCACGGGAGGCCCATGTCGCCAATCATCGCGATCCACAATCTCGCCAAGACCTACGCTTCCGGCCTGCAGGCGCTCAAGGCGGTCGATCTCGAGATCAGGAAAGGCGAGCTGTTCGCCCTGCTCGGCCCGAACGGTGCGGGCAAGACCACCCTGATCGGCATCGTCTGCGGCACGGTGCGGGCGAGCTCCGGCACGGTGAGCGTCGGCGGGCACGACATCCTGCGCGACTACCGCGCGGCGCGCGGCATGATCGGCCTCGTCCCCCAGGAGCTGACCGCCGGCGCCTTCGAGACCGTCTGGGACACGGTGAGCTTCACCCGCGGCCTGTTCGGCAAGCCGCCGGCACCGGCGGTGATCGAGCGGATCCTGCGCGATCTGTCCTTGTGGGAGAAGCGGGGCGACAAGATCGTCACCCTCTCCGGCGGCATGAAGCGGCGGGTGCTGATCGCCAAGGCGCTCTCGCACGAGCCGGACATCCTGTTCCTCGACGAGCCCACCGCCGGCGTCGACGTCGAGCTGCGGCGCGACATGTGGGACCTCGTGCGCCGGCTCAAGGAGCGGGGCGTCACGATCATCCTGACCACCCACTATCTCGAGGAAGCGGAGGAGATGGCCGACCGGGTCGGCGTGATCCTCAAGGGCGAGCTGATCCTGGTCGAGGACAAGGACCGGCTGATGCGCAAGCTCGGCAAGAAGCAGCTCAGGCTCAAGCTGCTCGAGCCGCTCGCCGCCCTGCCCGACGGCCTCGCCGACTGGCGCGTCGAGCTCTCGGCCGACGGCCGCGAGCTGGTCTACACCTTCGACACCGGCGCCGAGCGCACCGGCGTCACCTCGCTGCTGCACCGCCTCGCCGACCTGGGACTGCGCTTTTCCGATCTCGACACGCGCGAGAGCTCGCTCGAGGACATCTTTGTCAGCCTGGTCCGGGAGCGCGCATGACCGTCAATTGGTACGCGATCTGGGCGATCTACAAATTCGAGATGCACCGCGCCCTGCGCACGGTCGTGCAGAGCATCGTGGCGCCGGTGCTGACCACCTCGCTCTACTTCATCGTCTTCGGCGCGGCGATCGGCTCCCGGATGAACGTGATCGACGGCGTGCCCTACGGGCTGTTCATCGTGCCGGGGCTGATGATGCTGGCGCTGTTCACCCAGAGCATCTCCAACGCCTCCTTCGGCATCTATTTCCCGAAATTCACCGGCACGATCTACGAGATCCTGGCCGCCCCGATCTCGCCGTTCGAGATCGTCGCCGCCTATGTCGGCGCCGCCGCCACCAAATCGATCTCGATCGGCCTGATCATCCTCGCCACCGCGTCCCTGTTCGTCGAGGTGGAGATCGAGCACCCCCTGCTGATGATCGCCTTCCTCCTGCTCATCGCCGCCACCTTCTGCCTGTTCGGCTTCATCATCGGCGTCTGGGCCCAGGGCTTCGAGCAGCTCCAGTTCATCCCGCTCCTGGTGATCACGCCGCTGACCTTCCTCGGCGGCACCTTCTACTCGCTCGACATGCTCCCGCCCTTCTGGCGCGCGGTCACCCTGTTCAATCCCCTGGTCTACCTGATCAACGGCTTCCGCTGGAGCTTCTTCGGCCATGCCGACGTCGCCGTCGGCGTCAGCCTGGGCATGACGCTGCTGTTCTTCGTCGTGTGCCTCGCCATCGTCTCCTGGATGTTCCGCACCGGCTACCGCCTGAAGAGCTGAGGCGCGCCGTGCTCCATGAGATCGGCCGGCGTCAGGGGTAGCGTCTCGGTTTGAAATTCAGACGAGATTGACATAGGCCCTCCAGGCACCGCTCCATACCCGATCCCTGTTCCGTCCCCGCGTCGGAGAGTTGCCCTTGGACTACATCGGCGTGCTGATGACGATCACGGGCGTGCTGGCGCTCAGCGTGATCAGCCCAGGCCCGAACTTCGCGGTGGTCACGTCCGCCACCATGACGGTGTCGCGGCGCGCGGGCGTCCTGACCGGGCTAGGCCTCGCGGCGGCCTCGTTCCCCAGGGCACGAGCCCGGTGCTCAGCGTGATCCCGCCCCGCATCCACAGGAGCCCGAACGGTTGAGTGGCGCAAGCCCGCAGACAAGGATGGGACCGGGATGGAACAAGAGATCATCGGCCTGGACGTCGGCAAGGGCTGGCTCGACGGCTGAGCTGCCCGGCCTCGACCGCCGCCAGCACCGGCGGCTGGTGGCGCCGGCCCGCAAGCGGCGCGCCGCCGAGCGCCCTAAAGCCCTCTCCCCTCGAGCAGCCAGTAGCCGGTCGGATCGTCGGCGCACTCGCCGGGGCCGCATTGGGCGAAGGCGGCGAGGCCGGTCAGCAGGGTGGCGAGCAGGTAGACCGCGATGGCGGCGCGCTGCAGGGCGTTGGGCGGGGTGTCCCGGCCGCGCTCGAACTGGCCCTCCATCAGCAGGAGCAGCGCCACCCCGGCGATCGCCAGCAGGAACAGGAGCAGCGACCAGGTGTAGAGGTGCAGGCCGAGCAGCGGGTCGCCATAGGCGCCGCTGCCGGGCAGGATGTGCAGGAGCACCTGGCGGCCGGCCGCGGCGGCGCCGAACAGGGCCCCGATCAGGACCAGCCCGTAATGCATCGGGGCGGGGCCGAAGCGCGCGTTCAGCAGGAGCCCGAAGCCCAGGGCGACGAACCCGAGCCGCTGCAGCATGCACAAGGGACAGGGCAGCTCTCCCGTGACGAGCTGGAGCAGCAGCGCGGTGGCGAGGACCGAGCCGACGGCGAGCAGGCCGAGCGCATACAGGTCGCGGAGCAGGCCGGCGGGCGACATGGTCAGAGCGCGATCGCGAGCGGCTCGGTCATGTGGTGCCTGAGCCACCAGGCCGAGGCCGCGACCGCTAGCAGGAACGTGAACACCGCCGGGCCGCGGCGCCCGAGCAGCGCCAGCAGGCTCGCCACCAGATAGACGAGGATGATGCCAGCCTGCATGCGTTGTCCCCCCGGCTCGAGGGCGTATATCGGGGGTGCCGATGCGCGCAAGCGCAAGAGTTGATCTGGACCAGCCGATGCGACGCTTTCTTTCCATATTGTTCGGCGACGACACGGCCGTGGGCGAGGCCCACGCCGCGCACAGCGAGGCCCATGTCGCGGCGGCGGCGCTGATGGTCGAAGCGGCCAGGCTGGACGGCAGCTTCGGCGAGGAGGAGCGCGACCGCATCCGCACGCTGCTGGTCGAGCGGTTCCAGCTCACGCCCTGGACGGCCGGCGAGCTGCTGGCCCGGGCCGAGCGCACCGCGACGGAGAGCGTCGCCTGGCAGGGCTTCACCCGGGCGATCAAGGACGAGCTGCCGCCCGAGGAGCGGATCGCGGTGATCGAGATGCTGTGGGAGGTGGTCTATGCCGATGGCCGCCTGCACGACTACGAGGCCTCGCTGCTGCGGCGGGTGGCGGGCCTGCTCTATGTCAGCGACCGCGACAGCGGCGAGGCGCGGCTGCGGGTGATGGCGCGGCTGGGAATCACGCGCGGATGATCGGCGGGTCGCCCGCCCGCCGCCGGGTCGCCGCCAGCGCGGCCTCCTCGGCCCCGTCGAGGAGATAGCGGCTGTCGTGCCGGCGGGCGATCAGGTAGCGTCGCCGCGGCGCCTCCGGGCCGCGATGGTAGCTGGCGGCCCGCGCCTCGAGCAGGGCGTCGGCCCGGGTCATCCGGCGGCGCAGGCGCTCATGCTCGACCCAGTCGCCGAGCACGAAGGCCTCGAGCCAGCTGCGTGGCTCGGCGGTGTCCTGGTAGAGGCGCCAGCGCAGGGCGCCGTTGCGGCGACGCAGATGGCCGACCTCGTCCATGGCGGCGACGAAGGCCGGGGCGTCGGCCGGGCCGATCTCGTACTCGATCTGGACCATGACCGGCTCGTCCTCGCCGCCGGTCACCTCGGGCAGGGGCTCGGCCCGAGCCAGCGGCTGCAGATCGGGTGCGGCGGCCGAGATGGGCAGCAGCCAGTGCAGGGCGAGGCTGACCAGGAGCACGAGGCCGGCCAGGAGATAGGCGGTCTCGATGCTGGTCCAGTCGCCGACCACGCCCCAGCCCCAGGCGCCGAGCGCCATGCCGCCGAACACCAGGGTCTGATAGAGCGACAGCACCCGCGCCTGGACCCAGAACGCCGTGCGCATCTGCACGGTGATGTTGAAGG
>JBFWWD010000118.1:0-16368 GCA_050246385.1 Geminicoccaceae bacterium | reverse complement strand
GAGCAGACCCTGAACCAGCTCCTGACCGAGCTCGACGGCTTCGATCCCTCCGAGGGCGTGGTGCTGCTCGGCGCCACCAACCGGCCCGAGATCCTCGACCCCGCGCTGCTGCGGGCCGGCCGCTTCGACCGACAGGTGCTCGTCGACCGGCCGGACCGAAGGGGCCGCGAGCAGATCCTGGCCGTGCACGCCCGCAAGGTGAAGCTCGGTGGGGACGTCGATCTCGAGCAGGTCGCGTCGATGACCACGGGCTTCACCGGCGCCGACCTCGCCAACCTGATCAACGAGGCCGCACTGCTCGCCACGCGCCGCAAGGCGACTTCGGTGGCCATGACGGACTTCACCCACGCGATCGAGCGCATGGTGGCCGGGCTGGAGAAGCGCAACCGGATCCTGAATCCCAAGGAGCGCGAGATCGTGGCCCATCACGAGCTGGGTCACGCCCTGGTCGGCATCGCCATCGGCGGCAACGACGCGGTGCACAAGGTCTCGATCATCCCGCGCGGCGTCGGGGCGCTCGGCTACACGATCCAGCGCCCGACCGAGGACCGCTATCTGATGACCCGCGAGGAGCTCGAGGCCAAGATCGAGGTCATCCTCGGCGGGCGGGCGGCCGAGAAGCTGATCTACGATCACTATTCGACCGGGGCCGCCGACGATCTGGTCCGGGCGACCGACATCGCCCGCTCGATCGTGGCGCGCTACGGCATGGACGAGAAGCTCGGCCCAGTCGCCTACGACGTCGAGCGCAGCCCGTTCCTGCAACCGCTGCCGGGCCAGGGCTACATGGAGCGCCGCTTCAGCGAGGACACGGCGCGCGAGATCGACCTCGCCGTGCGCACCCTGATCGACCGCGCCTTCGCCGCCGCCCTCGCCTTGCTCACCGCCAACCGCGACCTCCTGGAGCATGCCGCGCGCGAGCTCCTGCAGGTCGAGACCTTCGACGAAGCGCGGCTGCGCGAGCTCACGCGCGGACTGCGCCGGCCCGACGGCACCGCCACGGTCGACGCTCGCCGGGTCGCCGCGACGGCGGGATGAGGCCGGCCCGATATTGACGAGCCGGGAGCGGGGATAGAGCGTACGGATCGGCGCACGATCTCCCCGGCGGCCCGGCCGCCGATCGCGATCGCGTCCGTGGGCAGGGAGGACTTGAATGGACCGCGTTGCCGACAGCGATCCCCTAGAGACGCGTGAATGGCGCGATGCGCTGGAATCGGTCCTGGCCTTCGAGGGCCCGGCTCGGGCCCATTTTCTGCTGGGCGAGCTGATGCAGGAGGCGCGGCGCAACGGCGCGCCGGTACCCTACTCGGCGAACACGCCCTATCTGAACACGATCCCGCCGGCGCAGGAGACGCCGCATCCGGGCGACCGGGCGATCGAGCACCGGATCAGGAGCTACATCCGCTGGAACGCGCTGGCGATCGTCCTGCGCGCCAACAAGGTGAGCTCCGAGCTCGGCGGGCACATCGCGAGCTTCCAGTCCTCGGCCCTGCTCTACGACACCGGCTTCATGCATTTCTGGCACGCGCCGGGCGAAGGCCATGGCGGCGACCTGGTCTATGTCCAGGGCCATTCCTCTCCGGGCATCTACGCCCGCAGCTTCCTCGAGGGTCGCCTCTCCGAGGAGCAGCTCCTCAACTTCCGCCAGGAGGTCGACGGCAAGGGCCTCAGCTCCTACCCGCACCCCTGGCTGATGCCGGACTACTGGCAGTTCCCCACGGTCTCCATGGGCCTCGGCCCGCTGATGGCGATCTATCAGGCCCGGTTCCTGAAATATCTGCACGGCCGCGGGCTGGCGAACACCGAGAACCGCAAGGTCTGGGCCTTCCTCGGCGACGGCGAGACCGACGAGCCCGAGAGCCTGGGGGCGATCTCGCTCGGCGGCCGCGAGCGGCTCGACAATCTGGTGTTCGTGATCAACTGCAACCTGCAGCGGCTGGACGGGCCGGTGCGCGGCAACGGCAAGATCATCCAGGAGCTGGAGGGGATCTTCCGCGGCGCCGGCTGGAACGTGATCAAGGTCCTCTGGGGCTCCGGCTGGGACAGGCTGATCGCCGCCGACGCGAGCGGGGTCCTGCTCAGGCGCATGGAGGAGGCGGTCGACGGCGAGTATCAGGACTTCAAGTCGAAGAACGGCGCCTATGTCCGCGAGCATTTCTTCGGCAAATATCCCGAGCTCGCCGCCATGGTCGCCGACTGGAGCGACGAGCAGATCTGGGCGCTGGTCCGCGGCGGCCATGATCCCTTGAAGGTCTATGCCGCCTACCATGCGGCGCAGAACCACAAGGGCCAGCCGACCGTCATCCTCGCCAAGACCGTCAAGGGCTACGGCATGGGCGAGGCCGGCGAGGGGCAGAACATCACCCATCAGCAGAAGAAGATGGGCGAGACGCATCTGCACGAGTTCGCCGCCCGCTTCGGCCTGCCTCTGAGCGACGCGCAGATCCACGACATCCCGTTCCTCGAGTTCGCGGAAGGCAGCCCGGAGCTCGACTATCTCCATGCGCGGCGCAAGGCGCTGGGCGGCTGGCTGCCCGCGCGACGGCGGAAGTCGGCCGCACTGGAGGTGCCCGAGCTGTCGGCCTTCGCCGCCCAGCTCACCGCGACCGGCGAGCGGACCATCTCGACCACCATGGCCTTCGTGCGGATCCTCAACACGCTCCTGCGCGACAAGAAGATCGGCAGGCATGTGGTCCCGATCGTGCCCGACGAATCGCGCACCTTCGGCATGGAGGGCATGTTCCGTCAGTTCGGCATCTTCAGCCAGGTGGGCCAGCTCTACCGGCCGCAGGATGCCGACCAGCTCATGTTCTACAAGGAGGACAAGAGCGGCCAGATCCTGCAGGAGGGAATCAACGAGGCCGGGGCGATGGCGTCCTGGATCGCGGCGGCGACGTCCTACAGCACCAACGACGTGCCGATGATCCCGTTCTACATCTACTATTCGATGTTCGGCTTCCAGCGGGTCGGCGATCTCGCCTGGGCCGCCGGTGACATGCGGGCGCGGGGCTTTCTGATCGGCGGCACCTCGGGGCGGACCACGCTCAACGGCGAGGGCCTGCAGCACGAGGACGGCCACAGCCACATCATTTCCGCGACCATCCCGAACTGCATCTCCTACGATCCCACCTTCGCCTACGAGGTGGCGGTGATCGTTCAGGACGGCCTGCGCCGGATGTATGCCGAGCAGGAGGACGTCTATTATTACTTGACCACGCTCAACGAGAACTACGAGCATCCCGCTTTGCCCGAGGGAGCCGAGGAGGGCATCAAGCGGGGCATGTACCTGTTCCGCGAAGCCACGGCGGACCAGGGTGGGCCGCGCGTCCAGCTGCTCGGCTGCGGCGCCATCCTGCGCGAGGTGATCGCCGCCGCCGACCTGTTGCGCGACGACTGGAGCGTCGCCGCGGACGTCTGGAGCTGCTCCAGCTTCACCGAGCTCGGCCGCGACGCGGCCGACGCGGAGAGATGGAACCTGCTCCATCCTGGCGAAGCGCCGCGGCAGAGCTGGGTCGAGCGCTGCCTCGGCGGCCGCACGGGGCCGGTCGTCGCCGCCACCGACTATGTCCGGATGTTCGCCGATCAGATCCGCCCCTATCTGCGACAGCGCTACCGGGTGCTCGGCACGGACGGCTTCGGCCGTTCCGACTTCCGCCGGAAGCTGCGCCACTTCTTCGAGGTCGACCGCCACTGGGTGACCCTGGCGGCGCTGGAGAGCCTGGCTCTCGACGGGGCCGTGCCCGCCGCCAAGGTCGGCGAGGCGATCCGGAAATACGGGATCGATCCGGACAAGCCGAACCCGGCCAGGGTCTGACGCCGGTCACGAAATGAAATGCCCCCGGCCTGTCGCGGCCGGGCAGGGGAGGAACCGCCGATGGCGATCGAGATCAAGGTTCCCGACATCGGGGACTTCAAGGACGTCCCGGTGATCGAGATCCACGTCAAGCCGGGCGACTCGATCAGGGCCGACGACCCGCTGGTGACGCTGGAATCCGACAAGGCGACCATGGACGTGCCGGCGGACCGGGACGGCATGGTCGAGGCGGTGCTGGTCAAGCTCGGCGACAAGGTGAGCGAGGGCACGGCCGTGGTCACGCTCGCGGGCGCGGCGGCGGACGCGCCGGTGACCCCGCCGCCCTCGGTGATCGCGCAGCAGGAGCCCAAGCCGGAGGCTCCCGCGGGGCCGACGCCCACGCCTCCGCCCGCCGCCTCGGACTCCGGCCTCGTCCACGCCAGCCCGAGCGTGCGCCGGCTCGCCCGCGAGCTCGAGGTCGACCTCGCCAGGATCAAGGGCACCGGGGAGAAGGGCCGGATCACCAAGGACGACGTGAAGGGCTTCCTGCGCGGCCCGGCGGCACCGGCGGCCGCAGCCGCCGCCCCGTCCGGCGGCATGGGCATCCCCGAGATCCCGCCCCAGGACTTCGCGAAGTTCGGCCCGATCGAGACCAGGCCGCTCGCGCGCATCAAGCGGCTGAGCGGGCCGCACCTGCATCGCTCCTGGCTGAATGTCCCGCACGTCACCCATGGCGACGAGGCGGACATCACCGAGATCGAGGCCTACCGCAAGGAGCTCGACACCGCGGCCAAGGAGAAGGGCTACCGCGTGACGCTGCTGGCTTTCCTGATGAAGGCCAGCGTCTCGGCACTCAAGGCGTTCCCCGAGTTCAACAGCTCGCTCAGCCCCGAGAAGGACGCGCTGATCTACAAGAGGTTCTACAATATCGGCATCGCCGTCGACACGCCCGAGGGCCTGGTCGTGCCGGTGTTCAAGGACGTCGACCGCAAGGGTGTCGAGGAGCTGAGCAAGGAGCTGGGGGCCACCTCCAAGAAAGCCCGCGACGGCAAGCTCGCCCCCACCGACATGCAGGGCGGCACCTTCACCATCTCCTCGCTCGGCGGCATCGGCGGCACCGATTTCACCCCCATCGTCAACGCGCCCGAGGTCGCGATCCTGGGCGTGGTCCGCTCCAAGATGCAGCCGGTCTGGGACGGCAGCGAGTTCAGGCCGCGGCTGATGCAGCCGCTCTATGTCTCCTACGACCACCGTGTCATCGACGGTGCCCTCGCCGCCCGCTTCACCCGCCACCTGTGCCACGTCCTCGAGGACGTGCGCCGGCTCGTGCTCTAGGAGGGCCGGCCTCAAGCAGGCCAAAGGCCGATAGGCGAGGAGGAGAGTACGATGACAGTCGAGGTCAAGGTCCCGGACATCGGGGACTTCAAGGACGTCCCGATCATCGAGGTCCACGTCCAGGCGGGCGCCAGGGTCAAGGCCGAGGACCCGCTGATCACGCTGGAGAGCGACAAGGCCACCATGGACGTGCCGGCCCCGCAGGCCGGCACGGTGGCCGAGGTCAAGGTGGCCGTGGGCGACCGGGTGGCCGAAGGGGCGCTGATCCTGCTCCTGGAGCCGGAAGGCGCCGCCGCGATCCCACCCAAGGACAAGATCAAGGAGGGCGCCGCCCCGGCCTCCGGCGAGCCTGCGACCTACGGCTCCGCGGCGGGCTCTTATGAGACCATCGAGGTCAAGGTCCCCGACATCGGCGACTTCAAGGACGTGCCGGTGATCGAGGTCCATGTCGCCGACGGGGCCGTGGTCAAGGCCGAGGACCCGCTGCTGTCGCTGGAGAGCGACAAGGCGACCATGGACGTGCCGTCGCCGGCCGCCGGCACGGTCACCGGCCTCAAGCTCAAGGTCGGCGACCGGGTCAGCGAGGGCACGCTGATCCTCCAGCTCCAGACCGGCGCCGCCAAGCCGGCTGCTCCCGCTGCCGCACCGGCCGCCCCGACGCCCAAGCCCGCCTCGGCCGCCAAGGGCGACTACCATGCCGAGGTGCTGGTCCTCGGTGCCGGGCCGGGGGGCTACACAGCGGCCTTCCGCGCCGCCGACCTGGGCCGCCAGGTCGTCCTGGTCGAGCGCTGGCCGAGCCTGGGCGGGGTCTGCCTGAACGTCGGCTGCATCCCCTCCAAGGCGCTGCTGCACGCCGCCAAGGTGATCGCCGAGGCCGAGGAGATGGGCCATTTCGGCGTCAGGTTCGCCGCCCCCACGGTCGACGTCGACGCCCTGCGCGGCTGGAAGGACGGCGTGGTCAGGAAGCTGACCGGCGGCCTCTCCGGGCTGGCCAAGGCGCGCAAGGTCACCGTCGTCCAGGGCACCGGCCGGTTCACCTCGCTCAACCAGCTCGAGGTCGAGGACGGCAAAGGCGGCAGGAAGACCGTCAGCTTCGAGCAGGCGATCATCGCCGCCGGCTCCGAGCCCGTGACGCTGCCGTTCATCCCGCATGCCGACCCGAGGGTGATCGATTCCACCGGTGCCCTGGAACTGGGCGGCGTGCCCAAGCGGCTCCTGGTCGTGGGCGGCGGGATCATCGGGCTGGAGATGGCGACGGTCTATCACGCGCTGGGGGCGAAGGTGACCATCGTCGAGCTGATGGACCAGATCATTCCCGGTGCCGACAAGGACCTGGTCACGCCGCTGCACAAGAAGATCGCCAAGCTCTACGAGAACATCTTCCTCAAGGCCAAGGTCACCAGGGTCGAGGCGAAGCCAGAAGGGCTGGTGGTAAGCTTCGAAGGCGGCTCGGCACCCGCCACCGACACCTTCGACCGCATCCTGGTGGCGGTGGGCCGCAGGCCCAACGGCAAGGCGATCGGCGCCGAGAACGCCGGCGTGATCGTCGACGAGCGCGGCTTCATCCCGGTCGACAGGCAGCTGCGTACCAACGTGCCCCACATCTTCGCCATCGGCGACGTGGTCGGCCAGCCCATGCTCGCCCACAAGGCGGTGCACGAGGGCAAGACCGCGGCCGAGGCCGCCTCCGGCATGAAGAGCTACTTCGACGCTGCGGTGATTCCGTCCGTCGCCTACACCGACCCCGAGGTCGCCTGGGTCGGCCTGACCGAGACCGAGGCCAAGGCCAAGGGGATCAAGTACGGCAAGGGTGCCTTCCCCTGGGCCGCTTCGGGCCGGTCTCTCGCACTGGGGCGTGACGAGGGCATGACCAAGCTCCTGTTCGACGAGGCCACCCACCGCGTGCTCGGCTGCGGCATCGTCGGCCCGAACGCCGGCGAGCTGGTCGCCGAGGCCGGACTCGCGATCGAGATGGGGGCCGACGCCCAGGACATCGGCCTCACCATCCACGCCCATCCGACCCTGTCCGAGACCATCGGCATGGCCGCCGAGATGTACGAGGGCACCATCACCGATCTGATCGCACCCAAGAAAAAGCACTGAGCGGACGGCGCTAGGAGTCAGATCGCCTGGAACGTCTGCGCCAGCTTTTGATCGGTCTCCGAGCCAGCCTCTGGCTGCTGCCCGCAGCGATGAGCGTGCTGGCGTTCGTCCTCGCCTATCTCCTGCTGCGGCTGGGACCGAGCCTGCCGCTGGGGGAAGTGCGGGGGTCCTGGTGGCTGTTCAGCGGCGATCCCGACACGGCGCGCGATCTCCTGGCGACGCTCGCCTCGGCGATGATCACCATGACCTCGCTCGTCGTGTCGATCACGGTCGTCGTGCTGACCCTGGCGGCGAACCAGCTCGGCCCGCGCCTGGTCGCCAACTTCATGGCGGACAATCAGATCAAGGCCGTGCTGGGCCTGTTCATTGGCACGATCCTCTATCTGCTGACCATCCTGCGCAGCTTGAGCATCGATCCAGGCTCGAGCGAGGTGCCGCATTTGGCGGTCACCGTCGGCACGGCCTTTTCGATCCTCTGCCTCCTCGCGCTCCTGTTTTACGTCCACAAGATTGCGCGCTCGATCATTGCCGATACGGCGGTCCGCAACGTGGCCGAGGCCCTGCGTCACGCGATTGCGCACAATCTGCCCGAGCTGGATGAGGCCGGTTCGGGCGAGGCGAGCCAGATCCCGCCAGAGCGTGCTCCGGAGCACTGGCTGGCTCTGGGCGAGACCGGCTATGTCCAGGTCATCGACTACGGAGCTATCGCGCGGCTGGCGCAGCGCGAGGACGTCGTGGTCCATCTCGCCGTGCGACCCGGCCACTTCGTCCTCGCCGAAGGCCGTCACTTCGCCGTGTTGTCCTCAAGGGCGGACGAGTTGGCGAACGAGATCCGGTCGCAGATTGTCATCGGGCCCGAGCGGAGCCCGGCGCAGGATCTCGAATATGCCGTGCGCCAGCTGGTCGAAATCGCGCTGCGGGCATTGTCTCCGGGCATCAACGATCCGTTCACCGCGATCGCGGCCATCGACCATCTCGGCGCGGCACTGGGCGACGCGCTCGGGCGGGGGCCTCCTGAGACCGTCTTACGCGACGATCAGGGCCGGGTCCGGGTGCTGGCGAGCGCGCCGGACTTCGCGGGGCTGGTCGATGCCGCCTTCAACCAGATCCGCCAGGCGGGCCGCGAGAACGCCGCGGTGCTGATCGAGCTCGCCGACATTCTCGGCAAGCTGGTGCCGGCCGTGCGCTCCCCCGCGCAGCGGCAGGCGATCCTAGATCATCTCGGTCTGGTCGAGCGTGCCGGCGGCCGGCATCTGGAGGAGACACGGGACAAGGCCGATCTCGCGGGCCGGATTGCCGCGGCCCGGCGCGAGCTTGCCGAGAGCGCCGAATAGCCGTCCTTCGCGGGCGGCCCGCCTATCGGGTTCCGCCGACCACCCCCTGGCTGGTCAGCAGACGCAGCACCTGCACGCTGCTCGGCAGCTCGATCAGGAAATCCGGGTCGCGCTCCAGGTGATGCACTGCGGTCGGGTCGCCGCCGGTGAACTCGCTCATCGCCTCCATGCTCTCCCAGTAGGAGATGGTCATGAACTCGGACTCGGTCTCGCGGTCCTCGCGAAACGTCTGCACGCCCAGCGCCTTGGCGAGCAGGGGCTTGATGCCGGCGTCGTAGTTGTAGGCCTCGTACTCGTCGGCGCGGTCGCGTGGCGTACGGCCGCGCCAGATGCGCGCGATGGTGGGCTGCCTGGACGGTAACGCGGTCATCGCGGCTCTCTTCGTGGGACGCACTGGGCACAGAAAAGTCGAACGGGCATCGGAGGTTGCACGGCACCGCGCAGCCGCGGCATCCTCCGGCTTTCCCTTGGCAACCGCGCGCCCCGCTTCTACCGTCTGGCACGGGTTCGTACGAATGGATAGGGCAGCCATGCGCGGGATTCTCGGAGCCTTGGCGGCGGTGGGTCTGATGGTGGGCACGGCCCACGCCCAGGACTTCACGCCGGCCGTCATCTTCGATATGGGCGGCAAGTTCGATAAGTCGTTCAACGAAGCGGCCTATAACGGCGCCGAGAAGTTCAAGGACGAGACCGGGAGCGAGTATCTCGAATTCGAGATCACCAACGAGAGCCAGCGCGACCAGGCGCTGCGGCGCATGGCGCAGCGCGCGGACATCGTGGTGGCCGTCGGTTTCGCCTTCACCACCCCGCTCGAGACGATCGCGGACGAGTTCCCCGACAAGAAGTTCGTGATCATCGATTCGGTGGTCGACAAGCCCAACGTCGAATCGGTCGTGTTCAAGGAGCATGAGGGCAGCTTCCTGGTCGGCATGGCAGCCGCACTCGCCTCCAAGACCGGCAAGGTCGGCTTCGTCGGCGGCATGGACATCCCACTCATCCGCAACTTCGAGTTCGGCTACGAGCAGGGTGTGAAGCACGTGAATCCGGATGCCGAGGTGATCGTGAACTACACCGGCACGACCCCCGCGGCGTGGAACGACCCGGCCCGCGGCGGCGAGCTCGCCATCGGCCAGTTCGGCCAGGGGGCCGACGTGGTCTACGCCGCCGCCGGCGCCACCGGCCTGGGCGTGCTGCAGGCCGCCGCCGACAAGGGCAAGTTCTCGATCGGCGTCGACAGCAACCAGAACCATCTCCATCCCGGCAGCGTGCTGACCTCGATGCTCAAGCGGGTCGATGTGGCGGTCTACGAGGCGTTCAAGGCAGCCAAGGACGGCACGTGGCAGGCCGGCATGGAAAGCCTCGGGCTGAAGGAGGACGGCGTCGGCTACGCGGTCGACGACAATAATCGCGCGGTGCTGACGCCCGAGATGCAGGCCAAGATCGACGAAGCCAAGCAGGCGATCATCGACGGTTCGCTGGTCGTCAAGCCCTACGAGCAGTGAGCCTCGCCGCCGGCGCGACGCCGTCGCCGGGGGGCAAGCCTCCGGCGGTGGAGCTGCGCGGCATCGACAAGCGGTTCGGCGCCGTCCACGCCAACCGGCACATCGATCTCGTCATCCCGGCCGGCACGATCCACGGGATCATCGGCGAGAATGGCGCCGGCAAGTCGACCCTGATGAACATCCTCTATGGGTTCTATCAGGCCGACAGCGGCGAGATCCTGGTCGACGGCAGGCCGATCGCGATCAAGGGCCCGCAGGACGCGATCGCGGCCGGCATCGGCATGGTCCACCAGCATTTCATGCTGGTCGAGCCGTTCACCGTCCTGGAGAACCTGCTCCTGGGAGCGGAGGGCGGCCTCACCCTCGCCGACGGCGCGGCACGCGCCCGCAAGGAGGTGGCAGAACTCGAGCGCGACTACGGGCTCGATGTCGACCTCGACGCGCCGGTCGCAAGCCTGCCGGTGGGCGTGCAGCAGCGGGTCGAGATCCTCAAGGCCCTGTTCCGCGGTGCCCGCACCCTGATCCTCGACGAGCCGACGGGCGTGCTGACGCCGCAGGAGGCCGACCATCTGTTCCGCATCCTGCGCAATCTGAAGGCGCAGGGCCGCACCATCGTCCTGATCACCCACAAGCTGCGCGAGATCATGGCGGTGACCGACCAGGTCAGTGTCATGCGCGCCGGCGCCATGGTCGCCCATCGCGAGACCGCCCTGACCAGCAAGGAGGAGCTGGCGGAGCTCATGGTCGGTCGCAAGGTGCTCCTTCGGGTCGAGAAGTACCCCGCCCGGCCGGGCGCACCCGTGCTCCAGGTCCGCAACCTCGTCGTCGCCGGCGACCAGGGCGTGCCGCGGGTCAAGGGGGTCAGCTTCGACGTGCGGGCGGGCGAGATCGTCGGCATCGCGGGCGTTGCCGGCAACGGCCAGTCCGAGCTGCTCGATGCGCTGGCCGGTATCCGAAAGCCGATCCGTGGCGAGATCCTGCTGCGCGGCCAGCCAATCACCGACACCGTCCAGGCGCGCCTGAGGCGCTGCGCCCACGTGCCGGAGGACCGGCTGCGCGTCGGTCTGGTCAAGGGCTTCAAGGCCTACGAGAACGCAATCCTCGGCTACCAGACCGAGCCCGAATACACCGAGCGCGGCTTCCTCAAGCTCGGCAGGATCGTGGATCTGTGCCGCACCTGGATGCGCGGCTACGACGTCCGCCCCCAGGATCCCAAGCTGGACGCTCACTCCTTCTCCGGCGGCAACCAGCAGAAGCTGGTGCTCGCCCGCGAGATGGAGCACGACCCCGACCTGCTCCTGGTCGGCCAGCCGACCCGCGGCGTCGACATCGGCGCCATCGAGTTCATCCACAAGCGCCTGATCGCGATGCGCGACGAGGGCAAGGCCGTGCTCCTGGTCTCGGTCGAGCTCGACGAGATCCTGGCCCTGTCCGACCGCATCCTGGTCATGTTCGACGGCATCATCACCGGCGAGCTGACGGCGGCCGAGGCCGACGAGCGGCGAATCGGCCTGCTCATGGCCGGGGTGACGAGGGAGGCGGCGTGATGGACATTCGGGAGGAGCATGTCGACTATTGGGTAGTTTATCGCCTTCGAGAGTTGCTGCTATCCACATCAGAACTCCGGCACGAGATAACAGGAAGCTATTCGCTGTTCGGATCTATTCTTTGTTGGATACTTCAGCACATCAGAATTAGTGAGGGGGATGTCAGTCGTCCCGGAGATCCTCTCGCTCGAGAAGTCCTTGAAGCTCTCAGGACTCGAAGTGCCTTCGACTTGCCGTGGCACTGCCAATCGGACGTCAAATACAATCCAAATGAGAAGCAGATCGTTTCTCTATCGAAAGGAGAACGCAAAGATCTGGTGGATCTGTCGATGGCTGAAAATGAATTCAAACTGAGCGCATTCGGCCTGCTCAAGATGATGAGGGATGCGATCGCGCGTGGCGATGGGCGTAAGGTATTTCCGATCAATAAGATAACCATTGGCCAAAAGCGTCAGCTATTGGGATTTCGCCTAGAACTTGATTGGAAGCGAGATAAGAACTTCGGATCAGTTGAATTAAGGCTGCCAGATTTTCACAGAATAGGAGGTGCCATTGCACAGTTGTATTGCGATAAACTAAAAGTTACGACGAACAACAGTTTCCTAGAGGGTGAAGCGCTCCAAAACGTTTCAGAACAGCCTGCAGCTTGACCATAAACATCGCGAAGGAGGTAACGTGATGTCAGGCTGCGCGGGGCGACACCTCGCGGGCGATCGCCTCGCCCTCGGCGAGCTCGGCGACCTCCAGGTCGTAGGCGCTCTGCAGGTTCAGCCAAAACTGCGGCGACGTGCCGAAGTAGCGAGCAAGCCGCAGCGCGAACGCAGCCGACAACGATATGGCACCCTGGAGGACCGCCGTCACCCGCTCGGGCGGCAGACGAATCCCCGTCGCAAGATCGCTCGGAGTGAGTTGCGCATCACCAAGCCAGTCTGCCAGAATCTCACCAGGATGAATGGGTGGCATCCGGGGCGATCCGGGCAAGTCGATGTCCGAGAAGTCGATCGTGCCCGAGTCGAGCTGCTCACGGGTGATGGTCATCTGGCCAAACCGTCAGTGATAGTCTCCGAACCATATGTCGAAAGCATCGCCGCCGTTCCACGAAAAGCATACGCGCCACTGCACCGAGACGCGGATCGACCATTGTCCTCGCCGGTTGTCGATCAGCTTCTCGAGCCGGTTCCCGGGACGCAACGCAAGATCGTCCAGATCGGTTGCTACGTCCAGCTCCCGCAGCCTCGCCCGAGCACGACGCTGAAGCTCGGGATGGACATCCTGTACCCAGGCACCGCGGAATATGCGGGCGGTGCGTCGATCGGCGAAGCTCTTGATCACCTGCACGTTCCGCTAGCGTCTGCTGGGGATGTAGCAGGCCAACGCTATTCAATCAAAGGTTGCAATTGTGGCCGCCCGTAAACTCCCCGCCTGGGCGGATTACGGCCTGCTGCCGCTCCTCAACCTCGGGCTCGCCTTTCTCGTCTCCGGGGTGGTGGTGCTGCTGATCGGCGAGAGCCCGCTCGAGGCGGTCGAGACCCTGGTCTACGGTGCCTTCGGCTATGGCGAGGCGGTCGGCTACACGCTCTACTACGCCACCAACCTGATCTTCACCGGCCTCGCCGTGGCGATCGCCTTCCATGCCGGGCTGTTCAACATCGGCGGCGAGGGGCAGGCCTATCTGGGCGGCCTGGGCCTCGGTCTGGTCGGCATCTATCTCGGCTGGCTGCCCGGCATCCTGAGCGTCCCGCTCGCGGTGCTCGCCGCCGCCCTGTTCGGCGGCATCTGGGGCCTGATCCCGGGCTGGCTGCAGGCCCGGCGCGGCAGCCATGTCGTGATCACCACGATCATGCTCAACTTCGTCGCCTCGGCGCTGATGACCTACCTCATGGTCAACGTGCTGATCCGGCACGGCCAGAGCGCGCCCGAGAGCATCACCTTCCCCGAGACCGTCTGGATGCCCTCGCTCAAGGGCCTGTTCGCGCTGGTCGGGGTCGATTTCGGCTACGCGCCGGTCAACCTGTCCTTGCTCCTGGCGCTACTGTGCTGCCTCGGCATGTGGCTGTTCGTCTGGCGCAGCCGCATCGGCTACGAGCTGCGCGTGGTCGGTCACAGCGAGGCCGCCGCGGTCTATGGCGGCATCTCGCCCGCGAGCCGGATCATCCTCGCCATGACGCTCGCCGGGGCCGTCGCCGGGCTGATGGCGACCAACGAGATCCTGGGCGGGCAGCACCGCATCATCCTGGGCTTCTCCGGCGGCTACGGCTTCGCCGGCATCGCCGTGGCGCTGATGGGCCGCAACCACCCGGTCGGCATCGTGCTGGCGGCGCTGCTGTTCGGCGCCCTCTACCAGGGCGGCACCGAGCTCGCCTTCGAGATGCCGCGCGTCAACAAGGACCTGGTCGTCGTCATCCAGGGTCTGGTGATCCTGTTCGCCGGTGCCCTCGAGCACATGTTCCGCCCGCGGCTCGAGGCGCTGTTCGCCAGCCGTCGCGCCCGGGCGGTGCCGGCCTGATGGACGGATTCGCGTTCCAGCTTCTCCTGATGCTCGACAGCACGGTCCGGCTCGCCGTGCCGCTGGTCCTCGCGGCCATGGCGGGCCTGTTCTGCGAGCGCTCGGGCGTGGTCGACATCGCGCTGGAGGGCAAGATGCTCGGGGCCGCCTTCGCCGCCGCGGCGGTGGCCCAGATCACCGACAGCGCCTGGCTGGGCGTGCTCGCCGGCATGGCGTTCGGCGTCGCCCTGGCCATGGTGCACGGTTTCGCCTCGATCACCCATCGCGGCGACCAGGTCGTCTCCGGCATGGCGCTCAACGTCATCGCCGCCGGCCTCGGGCCGACCCTGGCCGACGCCTGGTTCCAGCAGGCCGGCCGTGTCCCTGTCACCGCCGAGGGTGCCCGCTTCGTGCCGATCGACCTGCCGTTCGCCGACGCGATCCGGCCGGTGCCGATCCTCGGGCCGACCTATGCCGACCTGATCAGCGGCCACAACGTCCTGGTCTATCTCACCGCGATCCTGGTGCCGCTGGTCGCCTGGGTGGTCTACCGCACCCGCTTCGGCCTGCGCCTGCGCGCCGTCGGCGAGAACCCGGCGGCGGTCGACACCGCCGGCATCTCGGTGGCGGGCATGCGCTACCGCGCGCTGGTGGTCACCGGCGCGCTGTGCGGCATCGCCGGCGCCTACCTGTCGATCGCGCAGAGTGCCGGCTTCACCCGCGACATGACCGCCGGCAAGGGCTCTCTGGCGCTGGCAGCCCTGATCTTCGGCAAGTGGCGCCCGGTGCCGGCACTGCTCGCCTGCCTGCTGTTCGCCTTCACCGACGCGCTCCAGGCGCGCCTCCAGGGCGTCCCGCTGCCCGGGGTCGGCGTGGTGCCGGTCCAGCTCATCCAGGCGCTGCCCTACCTGCTCACCATCTTCCTGCTCGCCGGCTTCGTGGGCAAATCCGTGGCGCCGAAGGCGATCGGCATTCCCTACGTCAAGGAGCGGTGATCGCCGTCATCGCGCGTGCTAGGCTCGTTCCATGACCGCATCCCCGGCCCGCCTCTACGAGCGCGACTTCGTCCGCTGGACCGAGACCCAGGCGGCCGAGCTGCGCCGCGCCGCCGAGACCGGCACCAACCTGCCGCTCGACTGGCTGCATCTGGCCGAGGAGGTGGCGGCCTTGGGTGAACGCGACCGCCGCGAGCTGTACAGCCGTCTCGTGCGCACGCTCGAGCATCTGCTGAAGCTGCAGTTCGCCCCGGTTGACGAGCCGTGCTGCCTGTGGGAGGTCTCCGTCCTCAACCAGCGCCGCGACCTGCAGCAGCTTCTGCGCAGCAGCCCGAACCTGAAGCGTCTGGCGCGCCTGTCCCTGGCCCAGGCCTACGAGGAGGCGCTCGAGCTGGTCGAGCGCTCCACCCCCGACCCCGAGCGCCCGCGCTGGCCCGACCTGCCGCGCACCTGCCCGTACTCGGCCGAGGAGGTTCTCGACCGGCACTGGTGGCCGGAGCGGATCGGCCCGTGAGCCCCACCGAGCTGATCGCGGCTGCGGCCGCGGCGCGGGCACGCGCCTACGCGCCCTATTCGGGCTATTCGGTCGGTGCCGCGATCCTGGGCGTGGGCGGTGGCGTGTTCGCCGGCTGCAACGTCGAGAATGCCGCCTATCCGCAGGGCCAGTGTGCCGAGGCCAACGCGCTCGGGGCCATGGCCGTCGCCGGGGAGCGCGGCATCGCCGCCGTGGCACTCGTCGGCGGCGGGGACGATCTCTGCACGCCCTGCGGCGGGTGCCGTCAACGCCTCGCCGAGTTCGGCCGCCCCGAGACGCCTCTCTATCTGGGCGGGGCGGACGGTCTGCGCGAGACGACCACGCTTGGAGCTCTCCTGCCGATGGCGTTCGGGCCGATCAATCTCGGTGGTGTGCCGCCCGTCGCGGAAGACGCGGCCGCCGTCATCCGCCGCGCGGCGAGCGAGCCGCCCCTGGTGGCGCTCGTGCTGGGCTCGGGTCTCGGCGGCATCGCCGAGCGCATCGCGGGGCCGGTCGTCGTCGACTATCGCGACCTGCCCGGCTTTCCGCGCCCCAGCGTGCAGGGCCATGCCGGCCGGCTCCTGCTGGGCCGTCTGGGCGGCGTGCCCGTGGTCTGCCTGCAGGGGCGTGCGCATCTCTACGAGGGCGTCGGCGCGGCGCCCGTCAACACCCTGGTGCGGACCCTCACGGACCTCGGCAGCCGCGCCCTGCTCCTCACCAACGCCTCGGGCGGGCTGCGCCCCGATCTCGTCGCCGGATC
>JBFWWD010000117.1:0-16477 GCA_050246385.1 Geminicoccaceae bacterium | reverse complement strand
GGTGTCGGTGGCGGCAGCAGTGCAGCGGGCAACCGCCGCGTAACTCGGGTTGAGCCCACAGTGACGGGTAATAGGGCGACGAATGATGCATACCGTGGCTCTGATGAATCCCCAGTCAGAGGTGGGGGGATAAATATTACAGCTGGAACGGAACTCACGTTAATCAACAGTATCGTCAGCGGAAACAGCGTAAGCGATGACTCCGGTGTGCCCACCGCTGGTCCCGATATCTTTGGAATGATCACCTCGTCAAATGGGCACAACATCTTCGGCAGCGACGTGGCCGGAAACCTGTCCGGCGATCGGGAGAACGTGGCACCATCGAGCCTGTTCGCCGCGCTCGATCCCGACACGGGCGGCGGGCTGCTGAGTGCCACCGGCATCGTCCCACTCAGGAACGCCGTGACCAATCCCGCGCTGTCCGGCGCCGATCCGCTGGCGGCCTCCGATACCGGCCAGCTCGGCGGCACCGGCCGGCCCTTGCCCGCCGGCAGCCTGCCGGACATCGGCGCGATCGAGATCAGCCAGGCGCTCTCGAAGACCGCCTCGGCCAACAACGACGTCCTCACCGGCACGGCCAAAGCCAACACCATCGACGGCAAGGCCGGGGCCGACTTCATCAAGGGCCTGGCCGGCAACGACACGCTGCGTGGCGGCGACGGCGGCGACGTGCTCGACGGCGGGACCGGCAACGACAAGCTCTACGGCGACGCCGGCATCGACCTAGTCTTCTATGGCGGCTCGACCAAGGTGAAGGTCGATCTCAGCTTGGCCACAGATAAGGCCACGCGCGGCAGCGAGACGGATACGCTCTACAATGTCGAGGGGGCGATTGGCTCGTCCGCGGCCGACACCTTCAAGGGCAACGAGTACAACAACTATTTCCAGGGTGGGCTCGGCAAGGACACCGCCACCGGCGGCGCCGGGCGCGACACCTACGACTTCAACGCCGTGGCCGAGAGCAAAGCTGGGGTGTCGCGCGACGTGATCACCGACTTCGCCCATCTGGTCGACAGGATCGACCTGATGGGCATCGACGCCAACACCACCGTCGCCGGCAACCAGACCTTCCTCTGGGTCGGCCGGGACGGCCTCTCCGGCCCGGGCGAGGTCGGCTTCTTCACCTCGGGCGGCAACACCATCATCCGCGCCAGCACCGACGCGGATGCCGCCAGCGAGCTCGAGATCCAGCTCACCGGCATCAAGGTGCTGAGCGCGGCCGACTTCTACTTCTGAGGGGCAGCGCGGCTTCGCGCGGCATCCATGGCCGGTCGCCGTCCCGGATGCCGGCCACGGATGCCTGTCGAACGAGAGCCCACCAGCACACCGGGCTGTGCCCGTCGGCGGAGTCTCGACCGCCGCGAGCCGCCCCTTGCACTGCGGATGTCGGTCGCGTCCTCGGGCGCGAAGACAGGGCATCAAGTGATTGAGCCACCAATAGCGGTAGCGGCGGGGGTCGATTACACTGGCCGGCGATAGATCACGGCGGGGACAGTAGCATGGCATTACTCCAGGTGACGACGGCTGCCGACAAGGTCAGCTCCGGCGATGGCAAGCTGAGCCTGCGTGAGGCGGTGGCGCAGGCCAATGCGACGGCCGGCGCCGACACGATCGTCTTCGCGGCCGGACTGGAAGGCAAGGAGCTGGTTCTGAGCCGTGGCGAGCTGCGTCTGTCGCGCGATACGACAATCGACGGTGACCGGGACGATGATGGCTCGCAGGTGATCCTCAACGGGGGAGGCGACAGTCGGCTGTTCCACGTCGTCGGGGCGGCCACGGATGTGAGCTTGACGGACCTGCGCCTGGAGCACGGCCTCGCGACCGATGAGAATGGTGGTGGAATACTGGCCAATTGCAGGAGTGTCACGGTAACCGACTGCCATTTCGATCACTGTAGCCTGGATGGTTCCGGGGAGAAATACTATGCTGGTGGTGCAATATTTTCGACCGGATCGACCAGGTTGACCATCTCCGACAGCGAGTTCCTGAATTGCATCGCCGCGGCAGAACGCTCGGATGGAGGCGCGATCGCCACCGACTACGGGACGACGTTGAGCATCTCGCGGACTCTGTTCTCGGGGAATTACGTGAGCTATGGCGGCGGAGGCGCCATTGAAGATCATGGGCTGAGCACGACCATCCATGACAGCTTGTTCCTTGACAATGCCGGAGGTGGTGGAAGTGCGATCTCGAAGTCATCTGGGAATATCAGCATCACGGATAGCAGGTTCGAGGGCAACAATGGCTTCGGTCTCTCGACCATCCAGATCGCGGATTCCACTGCCGAGATATCCAACTGCGTGATCGCCGGCAACAGTGGCGGAGGTATAGCAAACATAGGCGGGAGATTGATGCTCCAGTCCAGCACGATCGCCGACAACAAGGATTATGGATCTGGCCTGCTGCTCTACGCCGGGATTCCACATACGGGCTTGGCAGTGGTTCGCAACTCGACGATCACAGGAAACTACGAAGGGATACGCGTAGCATCCGGTGTATTGGACATAGGAAATAGCATCGTGGTCGGAAACTCACATTATGCGGCTGTTTCCGACGTGATCGGCTCGATCTCCATCAGCAATGGCCGAAATGTTTTCGGTGGCGATGCGTCGGGCGCAATCGTCGGTGATATTCAGGGCGCTGCCCCGGCGGCGATATTCGCCGCCATTGATCCGACCACGGGTGGTGGAAGATTTGATCCGGCGCTCGGGATCGTCCCCCTGCGCAATTCGGTGGCCAACCCCGCTCTGGGTGGCGGTGACATTCTGGCGGCGTTGCCGGTGGACCAGACCGGCACGGCCCGCCCGCTGCCCGACGGCGGCCTGAGCGACATCGGGGCGCAGGAGATCTTGCAGCATCAGTCCACCTCGCCGTCGGATTTCAACGATCTCCTGGTCGGGACCACGACCCGCGACCAGATGTCGGGCAAAGGCGGGTCCGACCTCGTGCGGGGGCTGGGCGGCAGCGATGTGCTGCGCGGCGAAGGCGGCAACGATCTGTTGATCGGCGGCAGGGGCAACGATCTTCTCGACGGCGGCGACGGTATCGATCTGGTGCTCTATGAGGGGGAGCAGAAGGTGTCGATCGACCTCGGCGCGGGAATCGCGCGGCGGGGTGCCGAGACCGATCGGCTGACCAGCATCCAAGGTGCGGTCGGTACCGATGCCGACGACACGTTCAAGGGCGATGCCGGGCCGAACTGGTTCCAGGGCGGCCTCGGGCAGGACACCGCCGCCGGCGGTGCCGGGCGTGACCTGTACGACTTCGATCGCGTGCGGGAGAGTCTGCCCGGCAGCGCCCGCCGCGACCGGATCGAGGATTTCGCGACGGGCTCGGACAGGATCGACCTTACCGGGATCGATGCGGATGCCGCCGTCGCCGGCGACCAGTCCTTCCGCTGGGCCGGCACCGCCGCCCTCTCCGGCCCCGGCGAGGTCGGCTTCTTCACCACGGGCGGCAACACCATCATCCGCGCCAGCAACGACGCCGACGCGGCAGCCGAGCTCGAGATCCAGCTCACCGGGATCAAGACGCTGAGCGCCGCCGACTTCCACCTGTAGCGCCGGCACCCGGGGCCGGGCTGCCGTCCCCGCCGCGGGGCGCGGGTCAGATGAACCAGGTGACCACGAGGCCGACGCTCGCGGCGAGGATCGCCGTCACGGTGACCCAGCCGAGGATGTTGGTCGACAGGCTGTTGACCCGCTCGCCCATGATGGCCCGGTTGTTGGTCATCAAAAGGATCAGCAGCAGGAGCGGCGGGGTCGAGAAGCCCTGCACGATCCCCGACCAGACCAGCGCCTTGATCGGATTGAAGCCGAGGAAGTTCAGGCCGACCGCCAGCGCCGTGAACGCGGCGATGCACAGGTAGAAGCCCCCGGCCTCCTCGGGGCGCGCATGCAGGCTGCTCTTCCAGCCCACGGCCTGGCAGAGATCGTAGGCCGCGCCGGTGGTCATGACCGGCACGGCCAGAAAACCGACGCCGATGATGCCGGCCGCGAACAGGATGCCGGCGGCGTCGGAGGACGTGATCGCCGGCTACGAGCAGCTCATCGCCCGCGCCCGGGACCTGCGCATCATCGGCGCCACGCTGACCCCGTTCCCGGAGACGTTCCAGGGCACGCCGCTCCACGGCTACTACAGCGAGGAGAAGGAGGCGAAGCGAGCCGCGATCAACGAGTGGATCCGCGCCAGCGAAAAGCTCGACGGCGTCATCGACTTCGACGCCGTCACCCGCAACCCCGACAGCCCGAAGCACATCCGCGCCGAGCACGACGAGGGCGACCACCTGCACCCGAACGATGCCGGCTACCGGGCGATGGCCGAGAGCGTCGATCTGAAGCTGCTCGGCGTGGGGCCGTGAGCGCGCGGGAGCTCGCCGGCCAGGGGTAGAGCGCGCCCGATGCGACCGTGCTCCTCGGCGAGGGGCACGGTCTCGGGCCGGGAGCAGCGCGCCACTTGCCGGTCGACCGCCGCACGAATCTTAAGTCAAGCGAAAGGCTTTCAGTAGATATTGCCCCGAGCGCTTTTGCATTGGCCCACAGATTGCCTGAACCGCGAGGCAGGGACGCTTTGCCGGATCGGGCCACCTGCTCTCCCAGAGCGCCGGAGAAGATCGCCGCATGCTGTTTCCGTTGGTGGTGCTCGGGACGCTGGCTTTGGTCGGCATCGTCGGCTGCGCGGTCTATCGCCACTCCTACGACGACGAGGGGTGATCCGCCGCTCAGGTGTCTCCCTCGGGCAGCGATGGCCTGAGCGGCCGGCCCTCGGCCCGTCCCGCTAGCTCTTGTCGAGCAGGAAGGTCCGGCCGGTGCCCGTCCTGCTCCTGGCGCGGCGCGCCTTCGGCGTGCGGGCCCGGCCGGCGGCGGCCGCGGTCGCGAGCGAGGGCGGCCAGTGGCAGGGCGCCAGCCAGGGCGCGCGCGGCCCCACCTCCGCCTGGCTCGAGGGTTCGGGGCGCGAGACCGCCACCGTCGCGGCGTTGCGATGGACCGTGCCGTGCTCGCGATGGCCGTCGCTGGCATAGAGCGCACCCTTGGCGGTATGGGCCCGGGTGCCCCAGCTCGGATAGCCGCGCTCGGTCAGGATCGTGCCCTGATGCTGCTCGATGATCGTGCCGGTGCAGCGCAGACGGGCATAGTCGCGCGGCATCTCGCCGATCAGCAGCGTGCCGCTGTTGCCGGACAGCAGCGTGTCGCGCGCGACCGGCTCGTCGGACTTGTCGGGCTCGGCCTTGCCGCCCCACGGCGTGAACCCGGCGAGGTTGCCGGCGTCGGGTGCCGTCGGCCCGTTGGGATGCAGGTAGGCCGGGTCGAGCTCCATGGTCTGCGTGCCCGAGAACACGCGGATCCGCCGCGGACCCGCCGTGCCGGTGATCAGGTTGCCGATGATCCGGTGCCGGTCGCCGTAGACGATGATGCCGCCCGAGTTGTTGAAATGGTTGCCGTAGACCTCGCAATCCAGGCCGAAGCGGAGCGTGAGGTAGTTCTTGACGTTGTCGAAGCTGTTGTAGCGATAGACGTTGCTGCTCGACTTGTTGCTGAACGGCTCGGTCTCGTCGTGGCCGGCCCCGACATAGAGGTCCTCGAGCAGATTGTGCTCGACCAGCCCGAACATCGGCGTGCGCACCGGCCTGCCGTCGCCCTGGGTCTGGCCGAGCTGCAGGCACTCGCGCGCATTGCCGCTCGAGGTGCCCGGGGGTGTGACATTGTCGTGCCAGTGGTTGCGATAGAGATGCGGGTAGCGCGCCGCCGAGCCGGTGGTCCGGCTGGAGACCGGGCGGCCGTCGAAATCCGTGAACTCGCAGTACCAGACCTTGTTGTAGCTGGCCGCCATCGACACGATCACCGCGCCGCCCTCCTGTTCGGCCGCGGTGCGGTGGCGGCGGAACCGGCAGCGCATGACGCGCGCATGGTCCCCGCCCAGGGTGACGCCGATGGCCGCGTTCTGGTTCTGGCCGTCGAAGTCGAGGCCGTGCAGCCAGCCGTTCACCCCGTTCAGGCTGAACTTGCCGGTGAGCCGGGCGCCGAGCAGATTCTCCGCACGGATGACGATCGGCACGCCGTTGCGGTCGGCGTCGGTCGGCGCGCCGCCGTTGCGCCCGAGCGTGAAGGTGCCGGCATAGGCCCCGTCGCCGAGGAGGACGTGATCGCCGGCGCCGAGCGGCCCTGCCGCGTTGGTGGGCGTGGTGGGCAGGCCGGCGAAATTGCCGGCGAGCGCCGCGGTGAGCTGGGAGGAGCTGGCGACCCGGATGGTTCTCCGCGCCGGCGGGAGCTCGGCGAAGCTGCCGGACACCTCCACGAACATGCCGACCGTGCGGGGCTGCCCGTCGACATAGGCGTAGAGGTCGAAATCGTCCCAGCCGACGAAACCGGGCCTGGGGCGATACTCGATCCGATAATCGCGCGGATCGGGGTCAAGTACCCGGATCAGGGCCTGCGGGGCCATGGTGAAGCCGATCAGGCTGGCGGTGGGCGTGGGGCCGAAGATGGCCGCGAGCACGTCGGAAAACGAGATCGCGATGGCGGCGCCCACCTTGCATTGCGTGCCGAATTGCGGCGCATCCTGGGCTGCGGTCGCGTCGGCCAGCGAGACCCTCGAGGCACCGGCCAGCAGGACCAGGCCGCCCAGGGACAGGAACCGACGCCGGGTCGCCCGCCTCCCCGGTCCGCCGATGCAGGAGGTCTCCCGGACCTTCTGGCTCATGCCGATCCCCGCGCCTCGTGAGGGCCATGGTCACCACACACGCAAACGCGATGATAGCATTACTGCAAGAGGAATACAACTGTTACGATAGTTCCTGCTGAGCGTCAGCCCGCATCGATGAGCCCGAAGTACAGAAGCAAGTGATTGTTGATTCTGCTTGCAGAACCCGTAGCGCAGGCAAGTCGTGCCGGTTTGCAATTGCGTCGGTCTTTATCGTCAATAGTTGAATGTTGGGGCGCCATAGGCCTGCCTCTCGTATCGCGGAATAAGCGAGCTCCATCAACCGTCAGTTGATGATCCGGTGGAATGCATCCACCGAAGGAGCATGGCATGGCCCGCTGCAACGCACTCGCTCCGCATCGGCTCTGGCTCGCCCGAATCGCCGGATCGGTCCTGCTCGCGACTGCCCTCGCGTCCGCCGTGCAGGCCGGGGCGACCTGGACCTCCGGCGTGCGCAACAACGAGGCGACGCAAACCTTCGCCGCATGGCGCGGCACCTCGTTGAAGGTCGTCACCGGCTGGATCGAGTGGAAAGCTGGCTGGGCCGGGATGTACGCCTATGCCGGCGGGGTCATGCCACGCACGCTGCGGGCGAAGTCGCCCAATGTCAGCTTCGGCCACGGGCTGTTCCCGCAGGGCGGCGATCTCGCCGCCTGTGCTGCCGGCGACTACGACGACGAGCAGCGCACGGTCGCGGGCCGGCTCGCCGCCAACGGCGTCGGCGACGCGGAGATCCGGCTCGGCTGGGAGGCGTCGGGCGACTGGTTTCCCTGGACCGCGGTCGGCCGGCCGCCCGAGCAGTGGAAGGCCTGCTTCACCCATGTCGCCAAGGCGATGAAGGCGGCGGCGCCGCGGCTGCGGATCGGCTGGTTCATGGCCAAGAAAGGGCGTATCGACGTACGCTCGATCTATCCCGACGGCGCGCCGATCACCAACATCGGCATCAGCCACTATGACGACGGCCAGGAGCGCTTCGGCGACGAGACCAGTCTCGGCGGCCCCTGGGGGCTGCGCGCCTGGCTGGCCTTCGCCCGCGGCAAGGGCAGGAGGCTCGCGATCGGGGAATGGGGGGTGGGCCGACGCGGCGACAATCCCGCCTATATCCAGGCGATGTACGGGTTTCTGCGCGAGGCGGGGGACGCCATCGCCTACGAGGCCTATTTCAACACCGGCAAGTACCAGCTCTATCCGGTCGCCGGCAATCCGAGGTCCAGCGCCCTCTATCGGCAGCTGTTCTAGCCCGTGCTGTCCCGGCCCGGGCGACGCGCGGCCGGGCCGGAAGCCGGAATTGCCGCGGTCAAGCTCTCGGAACCGTGAACGCTTTGAGGCGAGCTGGCGATTGCGCCGTGCGCGAGCGCGGTGAGAATGTCCCTTCGATTTGTAAGTACTCAGGGCGGAAATATCCAAGAAAGGGCCATCGAACATGGCGACTTTCGTAGTCACGACCGCGGCGGACGTGGTGAATGCGGGTGACGGCGTGCTGAGCCTGCGCGAGGCGGTGGCGCGCGCCAACGCGACGACTGCGGCCGATCGAATCGGATTCGCGAGCGCCATCGACGGCGCCACCTTGACGCTGACCGGCGGCGAGCTCGTGCTGCGGCAGGACGTGGCGATCGACGGTGATCGCAACGGCGACGGGGTCGGGGTCACCATCGACGGTGCCGACGCGCAGCGCATCCTGCGCACCAGCGGCGCCGGTACCGAGGTGGCGCTCGAGGCGCTCACCCTGGCGAACGGCCAGGTCGCGGGCTCGGCCAGCGGCGGGGCGGTGTTCGTCGGCGGCGGCAGCCTGGCGCTCGACGGCTGCACCGTCCGCGACAGCCGCTCCGGCTATGACGGCGGCGGCGGCGGGATCTTCGCCGACCAGGGCAGCCGGGTGACGGTCACGAACAGCACCTTCTCAGGCAACGGGACCAACGGGCTCTATGTGTTCGGGGGAGCGATCGCCGGCGCCGGCACCGAGCTCACCGTCCGCCACAGCACGTTCACCGGCAATTTCGGCGGCGCCGGCGGCGGCGCCATCGCGCTGCGGGACGGCAGCCTGCTCGAGCTGGAGGACAGCACGATCACGGGCAACGGCCGGATCGGCGGCGACGCGACGACCTCGGGTGGCGGCGTCTCGCTGGACGAGAGCACCGGCAGCGTCGCCCGCACCACGTTCGCCGACAATCGCGCCAACGATGGCGGCGCCATCAGCCTGCTCGCCAGCAGCCTCGCGGTGCTCGACAGCACGATCGCCAACAACACCGCCGCCCATGAAGGCTTCTACGGCTCCGCCGGCGGCGGCATCGTCGCCTTCGACGGTGCCGAGCTCGTGGTCCGCAACACCACGATCACCGGCAATCTCGCGCGGGTCTACAACCCGATCGGCCCCACCTACCACGCCTTCGGCGGCGGCATCTTCGCCGGGTCCGACGCGCGGCTGGACATCGCCAACAGCATCGTCGCCGGCAACGCGGTCAGCAACGGCGACGGGGCCCCAGGCCAGGGCCTGGACCTCTACGGCACGATCACGTCGTCCAACGGCCACAACCTGTTCGGCAGCGACGTCCTGGGCAGCGTCTCCGGCGACCAGGAAGGCGTCGCGGCGGCCGCGCTCTTCGCCGCCATCGACCCCGCCACCGGCGGCGGGCTGCTCAGCGCGTCCGGCATCGTCCCGCTGCTCGACAGCATCGCCAACCCGGCCCTGTCCGGCGCCGATCCGCTCGCCGCCTCGGCCACCGGCCAGCTCGGCGGCACGCCGCGGCCGCGGCCGGAGGGCAGCCTGCCCGACATCGGTGCGATCGAGATCAACCAGCCGCTGTCGACCACGCCCTCGGCCCACAACGACGTGCTCACCGGCGGCAACGGCGCGAACGCCATCGACGGCCGCGCCGGTGCCGACTATATCCGCGGCCTGGGCGGCAAGGACACGCTGCACGGCGGCGAGGACGGCGACCTGCTCGACGGCGGCGCCGGCAACGACCGGCTCTACGGCGATGCCGGCATCGATCTCGTCTCCTACGCCGGCTCGACCAAGGTCGCGCTCGACCTCGCCACGGGCAAGGCCGTCCGCGGCGGCGAGAGCGACACGCTCCACGACGTCGAGGGGGCGATCGGCTCATCCAGGAACGACCTCCTCAAGGGCGACGGCGCCGACAACTGGTTCCAGGGCGGGCTCGGCAAGGACACCTTCACCGGCAAAGGCGGGCGCGACCTCTACGACTATGACCATGTCGCCGAGAGCCGGCCCGGCGCCCGCGACGTGATCAAGGACTTCGCCCACCTGACCGACAGGATCGACCTGACCGGCATCGACGCCGACACGACGGTGGCCGGCAACCAGTCCTTCCACTGGGTCGGCGCCGACGCCCTCTCCGGCCCCGGCGAGGTCGGCTTCTTCACCGCCGGCGGCAACACCATCGTCCAGGCCAGCACCGATGCCGACGCGGCGAGCGAATTCGCGCTCCAGCTCACCGGGATCAAGGCGCTGACGGCGGCGGATTTCTACCTGTGAGCCCGCCTACTGGGTGACCACCGGCGGCTCGCGGTCGCTCGGGATGCCGGCGAGGAAGCGGAAGGAGGCGACCGCGCGGTTGGCCAGCGTGCTGTCGGGCACGGTCAGCATGGCGAACGGCGACAACGCAGCGGCGCTCAGCGCGTAGTAGCCGAACTCGTCCGGGCCGAGGCGACGGACCGCCAGGACGCTGCCGAGGTCGCCGGGCCCGGCCAGCGTGACGCCGAGCAGGCGCATCGGCGTCACGCTGCGGGCGGTCGCGGTGAAGCCGTCCTGCCCGGCGTCCGCCACCTCGAGCTCGAAGACGACCGGGCCGGGGCTCTCGTCGTCGTCGTAGAGCAGGAACAGAGGCTTGCCGGCGAGCAGCTCGTCGAGCTTGAAATCCGGCCGGCGCCGCTCGTGCTCCGCACCGGTCACGGGCGAGGCGTCGGCCAGGAGGGGCAGCCAGCGCCCGGCGGCGACGTTCCAGTAGCGGAGCTGCCTCTGCGCCGAGACCTGCCCGAGGCGGGCAAGCAGGCTGAGGGCGTCGCCCTGGTGGTGGAAGCGGCCGACGACGCCGACCAGCGTCGCCTCGGCCGGGAGCGTCAGCCGCGCGCAACCGTCGAGGCGCCAGGAAGGCGGCAGCGCGCCCGGGTGCCAGACCGTCACCACGGGCTCGGCGGACGGCCGCGGCCAGTCCGGCGGTGCCGCGACGGAGCAGGGGGGCTGTCTCGGGCCGTCCCCGGCGGCGGCGAGGCCGGAACCCGCAGCCCATAGGATACCCGCCAGTGTCGCTGCCCGCCATGCGGTCGGCATGCCGATCCTCCCCAAGGCCCGCATGCTACCGGCGTCGTCACGGCGCACAAAGGCCGGTGTCGGAGCGCCGGGCGGCGTTCGCGATCTGGAGCGATTCGAGCAGATCCGGCGCGGCGGCGATCCGCTCCGCGCAGGCGGTGCCACGCTCCAGCACCAGCCGCTCGCCGCTGTGGCGCAGAGCCTCGGGCGCAGGCCCCGTCGACCCGTCGCGCAGGGTGGCGGCTGCGGCCTTCGGGCCGGCTTCCAGCCGTGCGACGCCTTGCTCGCGGCAGCGCAGCCGCAGGTGCGCCGCCGCGAGCAGATTGGCCGCGGGCGCTGGCAGGTCGCCGAAACGGTCGTCCACCTCCTCGGCCAGCTCGTCGATCGCGCTCCCTTCGGCCAGCTTGGCCTGCCGCTCGTAGATCTCGAGGCGCACCTCCGGTTCGGGCACATGGTCCGTCGGCAACGAGGCCGGCACGACCAGCTCCAGCTCGGGCAGCCACTCCGCCGCCACCGGCTTGCCACGCGCCTGCCGCAACGCACGTTCCAGGACGTGCCGAACCCGCCGGGGACTGGAGCGTTCCCTAGTTGGAGAAGCAGCGCGGACTGGAGTATCCGAACGGCATCATCGCTTTTCGGTTGATGCTTTGGTGAGATGTTCACCGTCGCATGTTATGATACCGCCTCTGACATACCCGATCCGATGAAAGGTGGAGATGGCGATCAAGCGACCCCGTCGGCAATGCGCGGCCCTGCCGTTCACGCGGGGGAACGACGGGTCGTGCCTTGTGCTGCTGGTGACCTCGCGGGAGACCCGGCGCTGGGTGCTGCCCAAGGGCTGGCGCAAGCGCAAGGTGGAGGCCTGGGCGCAGGCGGCGCGCGAGGCTTACGAGGAGGCGGGCCTGATCGGGGAGATCGGCAGGCAAGCGGTGGGTCATTACCGGTACGAAAAGCGGCTGCGCAGTGGCCGCACCGTGCCGTGCCGGGTCGACGTGTTCCCGCTCGACGTGGCCGGCCGCCTCGACGACTGGCCCGAGAAGGCGGAGCGCGAGGCGGCCTGGTTCACGCCGGACGAGGCGGCCGAGAAGGTCGACGAGGACGGGCTCGCCGAGATCCTGCGGCGGGTCGACGACAAGCTGCTGGAGCGAGCCCTCAGGCCGAAAGCTTCACCGGCTCCGATCCTGGGCTCGACTGACTAGTCGGGGAGGGGACGGCGCGAAGCGCCTCCTCGCCGGCAAGCCGCTCCACGGTGCCGGCGAGGCGGCCGCCGCGCTCGATCTCGAGCTCGCCGTAGCGGACGGTGCCGGAAACCCGCCCCGTCGCCCGGATCAGCAGCCGCTTGCGAACGGTCAAGGAGCCCTCGTAGACGCCGGCGATCTCGGCGTCGTCGACCTCCGCCTTGCCATTGGTGAAGCGGCCCGTCTCGGCGATCTCGATCGCCCGGGTGCGGTTGAGCGTGACCTGCACGCTGCCTTCCACGACCAGGCGGTCGCAGGCGGTGATCTCGCCCGAGAGGTTGATGTCGGGGCCGACGATCAGGAGCTTGGCGGGCGGCTCGGTCGTGGGCGTGCCCAGCGTGCGGGACGGCGGGCCGGGTGCCGGAGGTGGCGATGGCAGCGGTGCCACCCGCGGGGCCGTCGTGTCGGGCTGGGCCGGCATGCCCTCTCTCCACTGCAGACGCATGATGTCGCCTCCGAATGGCCGGCGCGAAACGCACCAGGGAGCATGACATTGTAACTGGTGCGGGCATGGGTCAAGGGTTATCCAACTTATAATTGAAAAACTCCGCCCTTCATGGATCGATCGTAAGGCAATGACCGATTGCGCGGCTCCGCGGCAGCCCTACCTTTGCTGCAGGAGGATGATGATGAACCCCCATACCCGCCGAGCCGGCTTCGACGTTCGCACGTTCCGGCTGCAGCCATGGAAGGTCTGGGCGCTCGCGGCCACCGGCGCGGCGTTGGCGATCACCCTCGCGATCGCCATGGCCGGTCTGCTGCTGATCCTGGTGCCCGTCCTGCTGATCGCGGGGCTCGTCGGCCGCCTGATCCTGGGCCGGAGCGCCAGGCCGGTGCGGCCCGGTCCGGCACGGGACGCCTCGGTGATCGAGGGCCAGTACGAGGTGATCGAGGGCCCGAGCGGGAGGTGGCGGCGCTGATCCCCGGCGCCTGGGTGCTCAGTCGCGCAGGCGGTGATGGCGCAGCAGGTCGTAGAGCGTAGGCCGGCTCACGCCGATCAGGCGGGCCGTCGCGGTCAGGTTGCCCTCGCACCGGGCGAGGGCCCGGGTGATGATCGCCCGCTCGACACGCTCGCGCGCGAGTCGTAGGTCGAGCTCCTCCGGCCTTGCCGAGCCCGCCGGCAGGTCCAGGTCGGCTGGCCCGATCCTCGGATTCTCGGTCAGGATCACGGCCCGTTTCACGCGGTTCTGGAGCTCGCGCACATTGCCGGGCCAGCCATGCCGGTCGATCGCTTCCAGCGCGCTGCCGGTGAAGCCCAGAACGGGCACGGATGCCGTGGCCGAATACTGCCGCAGATAGTGCTGCGCGAGCAGGATCGCGTCCCCTTCGCGCTCGCGCAACGGTGGAAGGCGGAGCGCGATCTCCGCCAGGCGGTAATACAGATCCTCGCGGAACCGCCCGGATGCGATCAGCTCGGTGAGCTCGCGATGCGTCGCGCAGACGATGCGGACATCCAGCGGGATCTCGGTGCGGCCACCCAGCCGCTCGATCACGCGCTCCTGCAGGAAGCGCAGCAGCTTGGCCTGCAGGGCCATCGGCAGATCGCCGATCTCGTCCAGGAACAGGGTTCCGCGATGTGCCAGCTCGATTCTGCCGGGGGTCTGCTTGAGCGCGCCGGTGAACGCGCCCCGCTCGTAGCCGAACAGCTCCGACTCGAGCAGCGTCTCCGGAATCGCGGCGCAGTTGATGGCGACGAACGTCCGGTGGCTACGGCGGCTGGCGGCGTGCAGCGCGCGTGCGATCACCTCCTTGCCCGTGCCGCTTTCGCCCGTGAGGACGACGCTGGCTTCGGTCGGCGCCACGCGCAGGATCTGCTGCCGGAGCGCGACGATCGCTGCGCTGTCGCCGATCATTGCCGGAATCAGGTCCACGGCCGAGCCCGTGGCGCGCTGGCCGTGCGAAGGCACTGAAAGCTGTGCGAGCCTCACCGCCTGCGCAAACAGGAATTGGAGGGTCTCCCCCGCGACCGGCAGCTCCAGCACATCGTACGCGCCCGCGGTCACCGCCCGGGCGGCATGCTCTCGATCTTCGGCTTGGCACAATGCGATGATCTGCGTCGTCTGCCGCTGGCGTGCGAGAGCAGCGATCAGCCCGAGATCGACTCGATGCCCGCCCCGTCGCCGGTCGAGTCCCACTCCGACGATCGCCAGGGCAGGGGTGTACTCTCGCATGAGGTCGAGGGCGAGTTCGGGACCGGCTTCGATCAGCCTGGCGCCCGGCAGCGCCGCCGCGATGGTTTCCCGCTCCGGCCTGGCCAATCCGACGAACAGCACGACCGATGGTCTCCCGGGGCTGAGCAGCCCCGACAACTCGTCCGATGAGAGGGCATCCCCAACCACCGATGGTGCTCTCGTTTCTAACTTGCTAACAATAGTTGCTATACTTGAGGCGAGCGCGGAGTTCAGAGCCGAAGAATTGACGATAGCATTAGCTTTGAACTGCAGCTCACGCAATTGTGGTTTGTTCCGACAGCCTCGCTCCGAGCGGACCCGCGGCGATGGCAAGGGCGACGATCGCCTCCATGGGAAGGTGCCCCGGGTCCGGCGGGGCGGCACGGGCCGTCAAGCCGTGGTGGCAAGGTGCGCCGGCTCCGGCTATGGTCCCCGCCATTGGCGAGTTGACCATGGCACCGGACGCCACGAGGTGGATCGGGCTCGTATGCTGGTGCCGTGAAGTGCGTCGGCGATCGGCTACGGTCCGCGGCCAAGCCAACCCTTGCTATTGAGCCCGCTGGCGCTGCCGTATGTGTGACGAGCTCGTGCTGACCAATGTCCGGATCGTCACCACCGACGAGGTGGTGGACGGCACGTTGGTGGTTCGTGACGGCCGCATCGCGGAGATCGCGACCGGGGCCACCGACCGCGCGGGCGGGCTCGATTGCCGCGGCGACTGGCTGCTGCCCGGCCTGGTCGAGCTCCATACCGACAATCTCGAGCGCCTGTTCACGCCGCGGGTCGGCGTGCGCTGGCCGGCCGACGCGGCGATGCTCAATCACGATGCCCAGATCGCTGCCGCTGGCATCACCACGGTCGGCGACGCCGTCTGCGTCGGGTATCACGGCGGGAAGAGCGAGCGGCTGGAATATCTCAACCTGTCGATCGACGCGCTGCGCCGCGCCCGGGCGGCCCAGGCGCTCAAGGCCGAGCACTTCCTGCATCTGCGCCTGGAGCTCGCCGATCCGCACATGCTCGAGCTGTTCGAGCCCTTGATGCACGAGCCGTCGCTGCGGCTCGTCTCGTTCATGGATCATACGCCCGGGCAGCGGCAATACCGTGACGTCTCCCGCTTCCGCGCCCTGCATCCCGGCCGCAGCGATGCCGAGGTGGGGGAGCTGGTCGCCAGCCGGCTGCGGCAGCAGCGCGAGCATGCGCAGGGGCAGCGCGAGGCGGTCCTGCGGCTCATGGCCGGCCACCAGGCCGTCCGCGCGAGTCACGACGACACGACGCCGGAGCACGTCGCGGAGGCTGTCGCCTGCGGCTGCGAGGTCGCCGAATTCCCGACCACCGTGGAGGCGGCCGAAGCAGCCCGGGAGAGCGGGCTGCACATCGTCATGGGCGCACCCAACCTGGTGCTCGGTGGCTCGCATTCGGGCAACGTCTCTGCGGCGGATCTCGTCGAGCGCAGCCTGCTCGACGTCTTCTCCTCGGACTACGTGCCGGCCAGTCTTCTTCAGGCAGCCTTCCTGCTGCACGAGGGTTTCGGTCTGGCACTGCCCGAGGCCATAGCGCCGGTGAGCCGGATGCCGGCGCAGGTCTTGGGCCTGACCGATCGTGGCCGGATCGCGCCCGGTTTGCGGGCGGATCTGGTCCGGGTTCGCGAGGTCGGCGCCACGCCCACGGTCGTTGCCGTGTGGCGCGAAGGCCGCCGCATCGCGTGAACCGCCTTCACTGTTGGAGAGCCATGGCATGAGCAGCGAGACCGGGACCGACAGCGACTACGGCCTCCTCGACACCCGCTATGCGATCTACTTCGCGCCGCAGCCCGACAGCCCGCTCAAGCGGTTCGGCGACGCCTGGCTCGGGCGCGACCCGGATACCGACGAGCCGGTGCCTCAGCCGGTGGTGGAAGGGCTGACGCCGCACCGGCTGCATGAGATCACCGCTGCGCCGCGGCACTACGGCTTCCACGCGACGCTGAAGGCGCCGTTCATGCCGGCCCGCGGGCTCGAGGCCGACGCGCTGCTCGGTGACGTGGAAAGTTTCGCCGCATCCCGCCGGCGGCTGCAGGTACGGCTGCGCGTGGGTGAGCTCGACGGCTTTCTCGCCCTGGT
>JBFWWD010000116.1:0-16650 GCA_050246385.1 Geminicoccaceae bacterium | reverse complement strand
GCGACCCGGAGCAGGACTACTTCGCCGACGGCGTGGTCGAGGACATCATCACCGCCCTGTCGCGCATCCGCTGGCTGTTCGTGGTCGCCCGCAACTCCAGCTTCACCTACAAGCGCCGTGCGGTCGACGTCAGGCAGGTGAGCCACGAGTTGGGCGTGCGCTACGTGCTCGAAGGCAGCCTGCGCCGGACTGCGAACCGGGTACGGATCACCGCGCAGCTGATCGACGCGACCACCGGGGCGCATGTCTCGGCCGATCGCTTCGACGGCGTGCTCGACGACATCTTCGAGCTGCAGGACCAGGTGGCGTCCAGCGTGGTCGGCGCGATCACGCGCGAGCTGGAGCGGGCCGAGATCGAGCGCGCCAGGCACAAGCCGACCGAAAGCCTCGACGCCTACGACTACTATCTGCGCGGAATGGCGAACCTGCACCGGGGCAGCAGGGAGGCCATCGACGAGGCGCTGCCGCTGTTCTACGAGGCCATCCGCCTCGATCCCGACTACGCCTCCGCCCACGCCATGGCGGCATGGTGTCAGTTCTGGCGCAAGATCAACGGCTGGCTGACCGATCGCCCGCGGGAGATCGCGGAGGGCATCCGATTGGCGCGCCGGGCCGTGGAGCTGGGCAAGGACGACGCGGTCGCCCTCACCCGCAGCGGCCACGCCCTCGCCCATCTCGCCGGCGATCTGGAGGCCGGCATCGCCTTGCTCGATCGGGCCCTGGTGCTCGATTCCAACCTGGCGGCGGCATGGTTTCTCAGCGGCTTCCTGCGGGCGTGGAGCGGCCAGCCCGAAGGTGCGGAGAGGTTCATCGAGCGGGCGATGCGCCTGAGCCCGCTCGATCCGGAAATGTACCGGATGCAGGCCGGCATGGCCGTGGTCAATCTGTTCGCAGGGCGCTTCGACGCGGCCTCGTCCTGGGCGGAGAAGGCGTTCAGGGGCATGCCGACCTTTCTCATGGTGGTCGCGATCATCGCGGCCAGCCATGCGCTCGCCGGACGGGCCGAGGAGGCGCAGCGGGCGATGCGGCATCTGCGCGACCTCGATCCGTCGCTGCGCATCGCCGACCTCGAGGAGTGGCTGCGGATCCGCCGGCCCGAAGACCTCGTGACCTTCGCCGAGGGCCTGCGCAGGGCGGGGCTGCCCGAGTAACAGCCCTGCCGCCCCAATCAGGCCGCGGCCTCGGCCGCCTGGAGGGCCCCGATCTGCGTGCGCAGCATCAGCCTGCGGCTCTCGGCGTCGAAGCTCTCCCGGCGGTGGATCGTGCAGCGATTGTCCCACATCACCGCATCGCCGACCCGCCATTGCTGGTACCAGGTGAACTCGGGCCGGATGGCGTGCTCCCACAGCCGGTCCAGGATCTGCTCGCTGTCCGCGAGCGAGAGGCCGTGGAGGTAGGCGTTGCGGCGCCGGCCGAGGAACAGTGCCTTGCGTCCCGTCACCGGATGTCGCCGCACGAGCGGGTGGGCGGCCCCCGGCGCCTCGCGCGGGTCGATCACCGGCGCGAACCCCTGCCTGAGCTCGCCCGCGCTGTTGTACGATGCGTCGTGCGTGCAGAGGCGCTCCTCGACGGTCTGGCGCAGATCTTCCGGCAGAGCGTCGTAGGCGGCATGGAGATTGCCGAAACCCGTCTCGCCACCCCGCGGTGGAATCTCGACCGCGTAGAGCACGCTGCCGATCGGCGGCGCCTCGAGATAGGACATGTCGATGTGCCACTGCGACTCGTAGTTGCCGAGCGAGCCGATCGCCTGCCCGTTCTCGACGATGTTCGACACCAGCAGCACGTAGGGGTTGGCGTACTCGCGCACGCTGGCCGCGCGGACCGGCGCCTTGTCGAGCAGGCCGAACAGACGGCTGAACGCGGTCAGCCGGTCCTCGTCCAGCTTCTGGCCGCGGAAGCGCAGCACCTGGTGCTCCATCCAGGCGCGCTCGAGCTCGACGACGGTGGTCTTGTCGAGCGGGCCGGAAAGATCGAGTCCCTCGACATCGGCGCCGAGCGCGGCCCCGGTCGGGATGAGGTTGAAACGGGTCGGTTCGAATTGGGCTGACATGTCGTTCGACCTCCCAGTCAGGATCGGGCGGGTTCGGGCGTGCCGTGGCTGCGCCTGCGCCAGTGCTCACGTAGGACCGGGACGGCGAGCGAAAGCGCCGAGGCGGCAAGCAGGGTGGCGCTGAGCGGGCGGGTCAGGAACACCGTCCAGTCGTTGTCGGCAGCGATCATCGTGGTCATGAAGTAGCCCTCCGCCATTGGCCCCAGGATCACGCCCAACACCATGGGCGCCAGCGGCAGCCGGTAGCGCTCGAACAGCCAGCCCACCGCGCCGAAGGCGACGATCACCCAGAGGTCGTTGACGCTGTTGCGGACGGCCAGGGTGCCGACGAAACAGAAGGCGACCACGAGCGCGGCCACCAGCACCTCCGGCGCCTCGAGCACGCGCATGAGCGCGCGGATGAACAGGTAGCCGACCAGGCACATCCCGATCAGGCTCACCAGCATGGTGGCGAAGATCGTGTAGGGCACCTCGGCATTGCCCAGGAACAGCTGCGGGCCGGGCTGCACGTCGTGCAGCAGGAGCGCCCCGTACAGGATCGCGGTCGTGCCGCTGCCCGGGATGCCCAAGGTCAGCAGCGAGGTCATGGCGCCACCGACCGACGCGGTCGAGGCCGCCTGGGGTGCCACGATCCCTTCCTCGATGCCGCTGCCGAGCTGGCGGCGGCGGGCCCCGTACTGACCCTCGGCGCCATAGGCCACGAACGAGGCGACCGTGGCGCCCGCACCCGGCACGATGCCGACCAGGATGCCGATGCCCGTGCTGCGCAGCAGCGCCCAGCGCAGCCTGAGCGCCTCGGCGAAGGAGGGCAGGACGGTGCGGATCCGGCCGCCGGTGGCCACCGCGCTCGACGTGCCCATGCCGGCCTCGGTGCGGCTCAGCACCTCCCCGAGGCCGTAGGCGCCGATCATCACGGCGACGTACTCGATGCCGTCGGACAGGGTGCGCAGGCCGAAGCTGTAGCGGTCGACGCCGTAGGTCTGGTCGACGCCGACGCTGGCGACCAGGAGGCCGACGCAGAGCGCGATCAGCGCGTTCACCAGAGAGCCGCCGCCCAACGACACCACGCTGGCGATGCCGAACAGGATCAGGGCGAAGAACTCGGCGCTCGAAAGCCGAACCGCGAACCTGGCGAACGGCTCCGCCACGGCCACCATGAACAGCAGCGACAGGAACCCACCGACCAGGGCCGCGAGCAGCACCAGACCCAACGCCTTGGCGGCGCCTCCCGCACGGGCCATCGCGTGCCCGTCCCAGAGCAGTGGGATGTCGAACGGCTCGCCCGGAACCCGGAACAGGATCGAGGTGAACGCACCGCCATAGGTGCCGGAGACGTACATCGCCGTGAGCAGGATCACGGCCGGGGCCATGCCCATGGCATAGGTGAACGGCAGCGCGAGGGCGACGCCCATGACCAGGGTCAGCCCGGGCAGGATGGCCACCAGCATGCCGACGACGAGGCCCAGGAGCAGGACGAGCAGGTTGGAAAGAGTGGCGATCTGGCCGAGACCAAGAGCGAGCTGATCGAGCAAGGCCGCGTCCTCAGCTCGCGCCCAGGAGCCGGAGCAGGCCGAGCGACAGGGATTGGAACGGCCCGACGCCCAGCGGCAGCGAGACGTAGACGACGGTGCGGAACAGCAGGAACAGCGCCACGCTGCCGCCGGCCGAGGTCATCAGCAACGGCGCCGGCCGGCGATAGCCGGCGACGAGCAGGAACATGCCGAGCAGCAAGGCGGTCGCCAGCGGGAAGCCCAGCGTGCCGAGCGTCAGGCAGTAGCCGCCGAAGGCGGACAGCGCCGCGATCGCTCGCCAGGGCTGGAGCGGGCCCGACTCGGGGGCCTCCTCCTCGACAAACTGGGACCGGCCGTCGCCGAGCTCCTGCCCACGCGCGAGAGCCAGCGCCTTGGCCCCGGAAAGAACCGCAAGCAGCCCGGCTACCATGCCGGGCCAGGCCCCCGGCCCGAGCCGACCCGCGGCGGCCGGCGAATGGAAGCCAATCGCCATGCCGAGGAGGGCGAGTGCCACCACCAGCAGGACCAGGAACGGGGCGGCGGCGAGAAGCCTGCTGGGCGCCATCGCGGCCGGCCCTAGTTCGTCATCATCTGCTTGGCCGTGGCGAGCTCGGCCGCGATCAGCTCGCGCGCGGCATCACCGAAGCGGGCACTGTCCGGCGCCGCGTATTGCTGCTCGAGATAGGCGGCGAACTCCGCCGACGCCGCGACCTGCTGCAAGGAGCCGATGAGGCGGTCGGTGATCTCGGTCGGCGTGTCCGCGCGCACGATGATGCCGCGATAGGCCTTGGTCGTGACCTGGTCGCCCAGCTCGGGCGCCGTCGGCACGTCGGGAAAATGGCCCCTGCTCTCGGCGAAATGGATCAGCGGGCGGAGCTGGCCGCTCTCGAGGAAGCTGCGCACGTCGCCCGCCTGCTCGTAGAGCAGGTCGGCATTGCCGCCGACGACCGCGGCGTAGCGCTCGCCCGGCTTGGCGAAGGGAACCGAGGTGAGCTTCAGGCCCTTGGCGCGGAAATGGTTGACCGTCAGGTCGTCCGCGGTGCCGAAGCCGGTGATGGCCACCTTGAGCTCGCGCTCCCTGGCGGCCTCGGCCAGCTCCTGCCAAGTCTTGTAAGGGCTCTCCGGCCCGACGAAGAACAGTGAGGTCTGCTGGATCAGGATGCCGAGCGGCGTAATGTCGTCGAGGTTCCAGGTCTGCCCGGCCTCGGCCTGCAGCCCGATCGTGTCGGCGGTGACGACGGATACCGAATAGCCATCCGCCGGAGCCGTCAGCATCTTGGTCAGGCCGGTCACACCGCTGGCGCCCGGCACGTTGATCACCGGCAGGGCCACACCGAGCAGGGGCTCCCAAAGCTGAGCCACCTTGCGGCCGAGCTGGTCGGCGCCGCCGCCTGCCCCCCACGGCACGATCAGCTCGATCGGGCGCTCGGGATAGCCCTCGGCCCGAGCCCTACCTCGCCATGGCAGCGCCAGTGCCGCCGCGCCCATCGCGATGGTGGCACGCCGATTTGCCCGGAGCGGGCCGAAGCTGGCGGGCATGTGTCTTCTCCATGTCCTGATCGCAAAGCGGCGTCAGTGACACTGATATATCCTATCGAGTCAATAGACTTTAGCCTACCTTGCCCTCTCAGGGCAGTGGGCGGGAGACGGCGCGTCGGAAGAGCGCGCGGCCACCGCGCAGAATCACCAGGGCGAGACCGACGAGAACGACCGCGCCGCCGGCCAGCTCCTGCGGAGACGGCCGCTCGCCATATGCCGCGGCGCTGAAGGCGACGCCGATCACGGGCATCAGCAGCATGAACGGCGCGACGCGGTCCATCGGGTGTCGCCGCAGCAGGCCGTACCAGATCGTGTAGGCGACCGCGAAGCCACCGACCGAGAAGGTCAGCACCGCGCCCCACTGCGCCGCACTGGCGGTACGCATCGCCTCGAGCTGCCCGTGCTCCAGAAGAGCGGAGGCCAGGACGAGCTGCGGCAGGGCGTTCACCGCGATTCCAGCCGTGAGCACCCGGCCGCCATCGCGCGCCATGCTCTGCATCACTCCCTGGCCCGCCGCCCAGGACAAAGCGCCCAGGGCCACCAGGAGCGCGGGCAGCCCGGCCGCAGCGGCCGGTGCACCGGCCACCATGATCACCCCCAGCAGCGCCACGGCGATCCCGAGCAGGCGGCGGCCATCGGGCCGGGCGCCACCGAGCAGCCAGGCGCAGAGCACGGCGAACGGCACCTGGAGCTGGATCAGCAGGGTCGCGGTCGACGCCGGGAGATCCTTCAGGCCGGTGAAGATCAGCCAACCCTGCAGCGTGGCGGCCAGGGCCGCGATCAGCGCCAGCCACGGCCAGGGCGTCGTGATCCTCCGCCAGGTCGACGGCAGGAGCGCCACCGTGGTGACCAGATAGGCGATCGACATCATCACCAGCGGCGGGAAGTGTGCCACGGCCGGCTTCGCCATGGCGAAGCCCACGCCCCACAGGAGCTGCACCAGGATCGCGAGCAGAACGTCGTGGGCGGGCATGGCTCGACGCGCCGTCAGTGCAGCTTCACACGCGGCTCGGTCCGGCGGGTCAGCGTCCGGGCAAGGGTCTCGAGGATCACCTTGAGCCAGCCGTGCAGCGCCCTCTGGTGCATCTTGTAGAGCGAGCGGTACATGAACCGGGCGAACAGGCCCTCGATGAACACGCTCTTGCCGACGATGAAGCCCATCAGGCTGCCCACGGTCGTGTAGTGGCCGAGCGAGACCAGCGAGCCGAAGTCGCGATAGACGAACGGGCGCAGCGGCTCACCCGCCAGCCGGCGCCGGATCTGGCCGACCAGATGCGAGGCCTGTTGGTGCGCGGTCTGCGCGCGCGGTGGCAGCGGCTGTTCGTGGCCCTCGGGGATCAGCCAGGCACAGTCGCCGATCGCGAAGATGTCGGGATCGCGCGTGGTCTGCAGGGTGGGCGTGACCACGAGCTGGTTGGACCGGCTCGCCTCGAGCCCGTCGAGATCGGCCAGCACGTCCGGCCCCTTCACGCCCGCTGCCCAGACCACCAGCTCGGACGGCACGAAGCTGCCGTCGGCGAGATGCACGCCCATGTCGGTCACCTCGGTGACCCGTGCCGAGGTCCGCACGTCCACACCCAGATCACGGAGCAGCGCCGTGGTCGCGGTCGACAGCCGCTCGGGCAGTGCCGGCAGGATGCGCGGCGCCGCCTCGATCAAGGTGATCTTGATGTCGTTCTCGGCATCGATCCGGTCGAGGCCGTAGGCGACCACGGCACGCGCGGTGCGGTGCAGCTCGGCCGACAGCTCGGTGCCGGTCGCCCCGGCACCGATGATCGCGACGTGCAGCTGCCCGGGCCTCACCGGCTCGACCTGATAGTGGGCGCGCAGGCAGGCGTTGACCAGCCGCCGATGGAAGCGGGTCGCCTGCTCCGGTGTATCGAGTGCGATCGCATGCCGCGCCACGCCGGGCGTGCCGAAATCGTTGCTGCGGCTGCCGATGGCGAGCACCAAGATGTCGTAGGGCTCGGTCCGCTCGGGCGTGACCAGCCGACCCTCCTCGTCATGGGTGGCGCCGAGCCGGATCAGCTTCGCCGTGCGGTCGAGCCCGATCAGCTCGCCGACGCGGTAGCGGAAATGGTGCCAGTGCGCCTGGGCCAGATAGTCGAGGGCATGGTCGTCGAGATCCATGCTGCCGGCGGCGACCTCGTGCAGGAGCGGCTTCCAGAGATGGGTACGCGTCCGGTCGACCAGGGTGACCTCGGCCTTGCCGCGCCGGCCGAGCCGGTCACCCAGGCGGGTCACCAGCTCCAGCCCCCCGGCGCCGCCACCCACCACCACGATCCGCGGCACGCCCGGCATGGTCTGCTCCGTCGCGGTCGCCGCCTTGTCATCGGTCATCGCACGTGCCCGCCGAAGCCATCGCTCCGCTCCGGATGCCGCAGCAACTCGCCCGTTGCAACCACCGCCGGAGCAGGCGCGAGTGCAGGCTCATTCGGCCGCTAGCAGCAGGGCCGCGTAAGGCCCCGGCCCCGCGCGCGAACGCGGAGAAATCACGCTGCCGGCGCTCGGGAAGCTCTTCCTTGAGCACGTGGAGCGCGATGCCGGCGGCGCGGAAGGCGACACCGGCAGGGGCGGCACATCCATCCACACGGCCCGGCAGGGGTACTGCGGCCAATACCCCACCGCGCAGAGATGAATGGCCGCGAACAGCAGCGCCACGACGAAGGCAAGACCGACATGGGAAGACCCGGCGCATCCACCAGCAGGGCGGCCATCGAGGCGATGCCGCCCACGTCCGGGCATCCTTCATCGTGCGTGCTCCTGGATGCCGGTCAGGACGGCGCGGCCAGCTCGGTCTCGAGCACCTCGCGCATGGCGTCGGGTGGTACGCGCGGGACGCCGTGGAACGGTCGGTCGGTGGCGACGATGAGGAGGACAACGCCCATGATGACCAGCGAGACCAGACCACACGCGATGCGGTGCAGTCTGGCGTCCTCGGCGCCGATGGCGGCGCACATGAGCAACGTGATCACTCCGCCGACGCCGATCAACCACCAGATCGCGCCGATCAAGCCCTTGTCGACGGCGAGGTTACGCTCGGCGCGGGCCGTGCTCAGCCCGTCGAGCTGCTGCAGCAGCCGCGCCGTGCCTGCAGTCGCAGGAACGGAGGCCAGCCGAGCGTGCCACTCCTCCAGCAACTGCCCGGCGGTTCCCGGATGGCGTCCCACCGTCATCTCGGGCCATTCCTGCTCGATCACGGCCCGTGCATAGCCGGTCAATGCCACCCGTGCCGCCGCGCTCACCTCTGGCCCCAGATTGACGGCGAGCTGCATGGTCCTGGCCACCTCACCGGCCTCGTGGGCCGCGGCGGTCCGCGCTTCGGTGAAGTCGCTCCAGGCCTCACCCGCGATCAGGGCGAGCGGCACTGCATAGATCACCGCCGCCACGGAAAGAGTGAGGCCGATCATCTCGTTGGAGCGGCGACGGCGCTCGACATCGGCGAAGCTGCCGACGAGAAGGTGACTGAGCTGGCTGACGCCGATGCCGATCGCGGCCAGGATCAGGCCGGCGACCCAGACGGGAACCCCCTGCAGGAGACGAACGAACCAGCCCACGTCCCACCCCGACCTGGTGTTCCCAACCGGGCACATGGGCGGGATATACCGGTGACGTGAGCTTGGCCATGGGCCCGGCTCGATTCGCGGCCGATGCCCGGAGGTGACTGGCCAAGCCGCGCAGGTTCTCCTAGGAGACGTGGCCCCGTGCCAACGGCCGAGCGAGCGGAGAACATGGACAGACCCGAATTGGCCCCGACCGAAGACGGCAGCGCCTCGATCAGCGCGCAGCAGCTGCGCAACTTCGTCGACCGGATCGAGCGCCTGGAGCAGGACAAGGCCGGGATCATGGACGACATCAAGGACTGCTACGCCGAGGCCAAGGCTCTGGGCTACGACGTCAAGATCCTGCGCAAGGTGATCTCGCTCAGGAAGCGCAAGCCCGACGAGCGGCGCGAGGGGCAGGAGCTGCTCGAGATCTACCTGCAGGCCCTGGGCGACCTCGTCTGAGGCCTCAGTGCTTGTCCTCCGCGACGTGCGAGCCGTCCCAGTCGGGCGGCGGCGGCTCGGTCATGTAGAGGGCGATGCGCAGTCCGAACAGCTCGTAGAAGTCGTCGAGGCGGTAGGCTTGGCCGAGATGGTGGCAGCGGCGCAGCTTCTGCATGGCACCGTCCCAGTCGCGTGCGCGATAGAGCACCACCATCGCGGCGTGCTCCTCCGCCAGCTCCTCGAACCGCTCGCTGGCCGCCACCTGCTCGTCGCCGAGCAGCGCGAACAGACGCGTGGCAGTGGTCTTGCCCATCAGGCGCACGCGGTCGATCTCCAGCACCGCCAGATCCGGCGCCCCCTCGCGCGTACTCTCGCCGATGACGAGGTCGAAGCCGTAGCTCTTGCAGCGGCCCTCGATGCGTGAGGCGACGTTCACCGGATCGCCGATCACCGTATAATTGAACCGCTGCTCCGAGCCCATGTTGCCGACGAAGCAGAACCCGGTGTTGAGGCCGATCCCGATCCGGAGCGGCTTGAACTCCTCGCCCCGCGCACCGGCCTCGGCGGCCAACGCCTCGTTCAGCTCGGCGAGCCCTGCCCGCATCTGCAGGGCGGCGAGGCAGGCGGCCCGCGGATGGCGCTCGACCGGGAGGGGCGCGTTCCAGAACGCCATGATCGCATCGCCGATATATTTGTCGATCGTGCCGCTCTGCTTCTGGATGGTGGCGCTCATCGCCGTGAAGTAGCGGGTCAGCAGCGCCGTCAGGCCCTCCGGATCCCGCTCATAGCGCTCCGACAGCGTGGTGAAGCCGCGGATGTCGGCAAACAGCACCGTGAGCTCGCGCCGCTCGCCGCCGAGATTGAGCGCGCTCGCGCTGGAGGTCAGGCGATCGACCATGACCGGTGACAGGTAGCGGCTGAACGCGTTGCGGATCGTGCGCCGCCGCGCCTCCTCGCGGACATAGCGGGCCATCGCCAGCCAGAACAGCAGGACCGCCAGCGCCGCCGCGACGTAGACGCCGTCGAGCAGGAGCTGGTGGAAGCGGAAGGCGTACCAGGTTCCGCCGAGCCCGGCCGCGACCGCGAGGCCGAGCAGGGCGGGCAGATAGCCGGCACGCAGGAACGGGCCCGCCCAGGCCAGGGTGAGCCCCAGGACGAGCAGGCCGACATTCTCGAGCTGCTCGACGCTCGCCGGACGGCGCAGGACCTGGCCCGAGATCAGCGTATGCAGGAGCGAAGCCTGGATCTCGACCCCGGGCATCGCCCCGACGATCGGGACCGGCTTGATGTCGCCGAGACCGGCTGCCGAAGCGCCGACGAAGACGATGTGGCCCTTGAACCGGTCAGCCGGCACGGTGCCGTCGATCACCTGGGCTGCGGAAACGTACTGAGCAGGGTCGGGCAGCCCGTAGCTCACCCAGGCGCGCCCCTGCGTATCCACAGGAATCGCTGCGCGGCCGATCGCAATGCTGTTGATCCCATTGGGGCCGCTGCGCACGAACAGCTTGTCGACACGGAACGCGATCCGCGCCGCCTCCAGCGCCAGGCTCGGCAGCAGCTGGCCGTTGACCGAGCCGATCAGTGGCACGCGCCGGACGATGCCGTCGACATCCGGGACCAGGGTGACGAGGCCGAGCCCCGCGGCAGCCGCGCTGAGTGTCGGCGTGACCCCGACCAGGCCCCGCATCTCCGGCAGGAACGCGCGTGGGTCGTTGCCCATGGCCACGATCGGGGTCGGCAGGGGCTTGCGTTCGCCGCCGTCCATCGCCTCCGCGATGCCGGAGACGCCGAGCACGACCAGGCGCTCGGCCATGGCGCTGGCCATCAGCGCGTCATTGTCGGGCAAGGTGCGGAGCTGGGCGGCGAGACCGGGATCGCGTGCGGCCAGGGAGTCGGCATAGACCGGCGGCGAATAGCGGTCGCGCTCGGCGAACAGAATGTCGCAGACCACGACGCTCGCCCCCATCTCGCCCAACCGGCCGAACAGCTCGGCGAACACCGAGCGCGGCCACGGCCACTGCCCGATCGCGGCGAGGCTGGCATCGTCGATATCGACGATGGTGACCGGAATTGGTGACCGGGGCAGCCGCGGATAGAGAGCCTGCAGCTCGTCGAAAATCTTGAGCCGGACGGCCTCGACGATCGGCGGATTGAGGCCGTGAAGCGCCACCAGGAGCAGGACGATCAGAGAGCCGATCAGGCTCGTGGGAAGATCCAGGCGTCCCGCAAGAGTTCGCGTCGGCTCGGGGCGCGCGGATGCGGCGCTAGAGCCGAACACTTCTGGCCGATGCTAGACGCTCCAATCCTCAGCCACCCACCGACGCCTCGCAGCTCAACGTGGCGAGACCCCCGGTCGTCACGTTGATCGATTCGGTATCCGCGACGAATTCGCCGGACAAGCCGCATTGAGAGCCGGAGATGCGGCAGACGACGCCATTTGTCGAGGTTACGGCCGGACCAGTGTAATCCGGTATTGTCCCGCTGCAAGCCAGCTTGAGGGTGCCACCCGTGCTGCCGGGACAGAACTTCTCGGAGCTGGTGGCGGGCAGGACAAACTTGAACGGGTCCGGCACGCCGGTCTGGACAAGATCGATCCGGCACCCGAAGTCGACGAAATCGGGCGTGAGCGTGGGTGTCCCGTTGGCGATGAGCACCTGAGGGCGCCCGTTGGCGGCGACATAGACCAGACGATAGCTGCCGGCCGGGCTCGTGAATGGCGTGGAGACCCGAACGGTCGGCGCCGCCGCCGAATTCGGGGTCACCTGGGTGCCGTTGACATATAGGCCGATCCCGTCGTCATGACTGATGACCCCGTCCTCGATCCCGCCCGTGTTGAACGCGATATCGAGGACGGTCGTGATGGCGTAGGGCGCCGTGCTCATGGTCAGCGCCGCGGTCGTCGCGTCGAGACCCGTGATCGACGAGCTGGTCCCCGTGGCGAAGAACGCGCCGATGGTGTTGGGATCAGCGGCGCCGATGTCGAAATCGAGGCTGCCGACATAGGTGACCGTGGCGAGCGGCGAGCCCGTGATCAAGGGGTTGCCGGCGAGTGCCTGGACACGTGGATCGGTCGCGCTGCCGCCTCCCTGACCTTGATAGACCTTGATCGTGAAGGTCCCCTCGAGCGGGGGTGGCGTCTCTTGGGCGTGGGCGCCCCATGCGCTGATCCCGAGGAGAACTCCGAGGCAAAGCACCTTGAGCGACATCCTGTTCTCCCGGCGGCGCATACCGCCCGCCACAACCGAGCACGGACATGACCTCGGACCAGGCCGCCCGGCGGCCTGTCAGCGTGAACCCTTCTGGAAGATGCTGAAGCAGTCGTCGTTGTTGCGTGTGCTGAGACAGATCAGGTTCTCGGTTTTGCCTCCGGCCCCGGTCTTCTTGTACTGGATCCAGGTGTCGATCTGGGTCGCCAGCAGATCGATGTCGTTGATCCGGGTTGCCGCCGTCGTTGCCGCGATCGAGTAGGGGACGGCAGGCGGCAGCAGCCCCCGGTCGAATGTGCAGACTACGGCGCCGGTGTACGCTCCCGCGCCGGCGGCCAGCTTCTGGCCGCCATTGGGATTGGTCGCCGACCGGATGACGATGGAATCGACGCTCAGAGCTCTGGTATCGAGGCCGAGCCGCTGCGATGCGTTCGCGACCAGGAGAGCCGCCCTGATTGCGGCGGCGACACCGCCGCCCAGCACGCAGGAACCGGCTCGGTTCGCCGTCAAGGGCGCTCCCGATGCAGCTCCGGCGCCTATCGCGAGCAAAATCATCGTTCCAAAGACCGTGAGACGCATCGGTGCTTCTCCGTCGCGAGATCGTCCCGGGGCTGCCGCCCCTATTTCGGACATGGCTTGATGACCTGCCCGGCAGTGTTGGTGGCGCAGCACAGTGTCAGCCGGGCGGTGCGGGTGCACAGCGGCGTGTAGGCGACGCTGAACGGCACCTGCCCGGCATAGCTCGTACCGGGCTGCGCATCGGCGGGGCCGGCGCAGGTCCAGCGATAGCCCGGGCAGACCGCCACCTTGAGAAAGCTGCTGGTCGCCGTGCTCTGCACGTCGAGGAACAGGGCATGCGACAGCGGCGGCGGGTCGGACGCCACCGAAGAGGCCAGCTGCGCGCTGACCTCGTCGCAGGCGTCCGAGCTCTGCACGACGGAGATCCCGCCGCATGATGCGGGGCAGTCGCCCCCGGAGCAGGTTCCACTCTGCACATCGACCAGCCCGAGCATCGTGCCGACCGAGCCGGCCAGGGAGGTGACCGAGATCCGATCCCGATCACCCAGCGCGAGGTTCAGGCCCGCGGCGGTTGCGGCGAGGCTGACGCCCGCCTCGAGGACATCGGCCGTCGGCGCGGGAACCTGTAGCGGAACGGGAAAGCTGTCCTGACACTGGCCGATCGGCACACCCGCGTTGACCCCACCCGAGATGATGTCGCAGGGCGTGTTTCCCGAGCCGCGATCGCGCCCCTCGATGCTGCAGGCGAGAACGAGGTCGAACTGCGATGCGATCTCCGCGCGCACCGTGGCACAGGAGGCCGCGGGAATACTGTAGGTGGGTACGGCCGACGGATCGCCGGGAGTCAGCGAGAAATCGCCACTGTCCGCTCGGGCGAGGCCGCCGATGGTCAGCATGGCTGCGACGGTCGTCAGTACGCCTGCCCTGCTCGCGTGAAGCCAGTTCCGGCGAGCCCGATCGTCTGCCTGCCTCAATGACCTTCTCCCGCAGCACTATCGTCCGTCAGTGAGTACCGATCAACGTCAGGTATAGTAGAACCCTTCGTTGTGGTATGTATGGTTAAACGAACATTGAGTCCTGCCACTCGCAATAGCTGTCATCTCGACAGTCGAGGATTCTGTCAAGACCATTATGGACTCGGGGTATGACCGAGATGATTCTTTTCGGCATGTGAACTTTGATCTGGGCGTCGAGCAACGTGAAGTTCTGTTCGGTCCCTCGGAATCCTGGCTCAATGCCCTGGAACCGAGCAGAACTGATGTGCGCGATCAATATGGCACGGCGACCAAAACCGCCGCTCCGATAAGCATTACAGGTGACCATCAATACACGATGAGTTGCGCCCCTCGCTGGCGGCCCAGGAGCGTGCAACCGCGACAAGTTCCACATCGAAGCGGCCGCAGATGAAGCCGGCCGTCAGAATCCGGTCGAGCGAAGGGCGCGCCGGCGATGCGCCGTCGCCCGACAGGCCGGGGAAGCGGATCTAGCCTGGCTCGCCGCCCGAGCGAGCCAGGGGGACCATCATGCCGAGTGCTTCGGCGTCGGCAGCGGCGCCGAGCGAGCTCACTCGGGCGAGACCTCACACTCCAGCTCGGCGAGGCCCGACGGGCTGATCGAGATCGAGTGCACGTCCGCGTCGAAGATGGTGTCGAAGCCGCACTGGGTGCCCGAGATCCTGCACTCGATGTCGCTCGTGCTGATCGCCGAGCTCGCCTGGTAGCCCGGAATCTGGCCGCTGCATGCGAGCTTCAGGCTGCCGCCGGTGCTCGCGAAGCAGAACTTCTCCGAGGTCGAGGCCGGCAGCACGAACTTGAAGCTGTCGGCCACCGGCGTCTGGCGCAGATCGATCCGGCAGCCGAAGCCCTGGGCGTCGGGCGGCGTCTGGCCGAACGTGACGTCGGCCAGACGCAGCGTGAACAGCGTCTTCGCGTTCCCCGCACCGATCTGGAAGCCGTCGAAGGGCGCGTAGGCCGAGAGCGCCTCCGGATAGAGGTCGATCGTCGCCGTACCGCTCGAGAGCCTCGCCGTGATTCCCGCCGGATTGGTGCCGCCGGGCTTGACCACGATCGGCGGCACGCTCAAGGGCGTCCCGCCCCTGGTTGGATAGAGCAGGACGACGCGCGGGCTTCCCTCCACTCGGCTCAGGATGATCCGTCCGCTGGTGATCGAGGGTCCACAATCGGCATTCGTGCAGTTGAAGGTGAGGCTTACCCGCTCGGCACTTTGCGTCGTGCTCGGCTCTCCGGCCGTGTAGACGAAGTTGACCCGCTTCTTGGTCGATTTGCTGCCGTCGGCGGCACTGACGATGCCGATCGCGTCCACCTTGTCGACGTAGAAGCGCGGAGTATTCGGAGACAGCTGGCTCGGCGGGCACCCAGGTGTGCCGGGGTAGTTCAATGCACAGACGGTCACGATGGTGAAGGCGGTCACCGGAATGCCGCCGCCTTGCGCAGGCGTGTAGCTCTGGCCGGCCAGCGGCTCGCCGGTCTCGACGCTGCGGTCGTTGTCGTTCTTGTACATCTGCGCCATCAGCGTCAGCTTACCCTGCTGCTGAAGGAAGCGCACATTGACGCCGCCGGAATCTCCCGAGGACTGGGCCATCGCGCCGGCGCTGCCGAGCAGGACCCCAACGCCGACGAGAAGCCGGAGCATCAGAAGCCTCCCGACGCGGGCGCGACCTTGAAGCAGTCGTCGTTGTTGCCCGTGCTCAGGCAGAACAGGTTTTCCGTCGGCCCGGCGGGATTGCTCGAGTACTGGATCCAGGTGTCGATCTGACTGGCGAGCAGGTCGACGCCGTTGATCGCGGCCGAGGCCGTCGTCGGCGTGATGGCATAGGGTGTCTGCGGGGAGATCTGGAGCCGGTTGAAGGTGCAGACGATCGCCCCGGTATGTCCGCCGGCGGTCAGCGGCTGGCCTCCGTTCGGCAATGCGGCGGACCGGATCACGATCGAATCGATGACCACGTTTCGGATGTCCAAACCTAGCGACTGGTCGGAGTTGGCAAACGCCAGCGCCAGCTTGAGCCCACCGGCGGTACCGCCTGGAAGAACGCAGGACCCCGCGCGGTCGGCCGCCAGAGGTGCCGCCGATGCCGCGCCCGCGCAGCATGCCAGCATCAGCGCGGTTCCAACAATCCTCAGTCCCATCGGTTGATCTCCGTCCGCAGCTCGATTCGGCGTGAAGGGGTCATCTCGGGCACGGCCTGATCGGCTGGCCGAGCGCGTTGGTGGCGCAGCAGAGCGTCAGCCGGGCCGTCCGCGTGCACAGCGGCGTGTAGGCGACGCTGAACGGCACCTGCCCGGCATAGTTCGTGTCCGACAGCGGAGCGCTCGGGTCGGCGCAGGTCCAATGATAGTTGGGGCACACCGCCACCTTCAGGAAGCCGTCCGTCGCGGTGGCCTGCACGTCGAGGAACAGCGCGTGCGAGAGCTGCGGCGGAGCCTCGAGCACCGAGGTGACGAGCTGCGCGGTCACCTCGTTACAGGCGGTGGCGCTCTGCACCACCGGAATGCCTCCGCAGGAGGCCGGGCATTCACCGCCACCGCAAGCGCCCGGCTCGACGTCGACCAGTCCGAGCAGCGTCCCGGCGGAGCCGGCGACCGACGTGACCGAGATGCGGTCGCGGTCGCCCAGCGCGAGATTGAGCCCGGCGGCGGATGCGGCGATGTTGACGTCCGCCTCCAATTGTGCGGCCGCGGGCGCCGGCGTCGTCAGCGGCACGGGGAAGGAATCGAGGCACTGGCCGATCGGCGTGCCTGCATTGAGGTCGCCGTCGATCAGATCGCAGGGTGTGTTGTCGGGGTCGCTGGAGCGCCCGGCGATGCTGCAGGCCAGAACGA
>JBFWWD010000115.1:0-16693 GCA_050246385.1 Geminicoccaceae bacterium | reverse complement strand
GCTGGAGCGCTGCGTCGAACGGCCGGCAGGTGATCAGGTCCCCCGCCGTGCCGCCGTCGAGCTTGGCGCGCAGCGCCGCGTCGTACTCGCGCGGCGCGGTCGGCTGGAACTTGACCTTGATGTCCGGATTCCCGGCCTCGAAGGCTGGGATGATCTTCTCCTGCCAGATCGACAGATCGTCGTTGCGCCAGCTCTCGATCACGAGCTCGGTGGCCGTGGCCGAAGTCAGGCTGGTGCCAGTCAGCAGCAGGGCCGCCAGCGGCAGGAGGGCGCGGCGCGAAACGGTCATCGAGGATTCTCCCGTGAAGGAATGGTTCGGCATGCGATCGGACGGGCACGGCGGAGATCGCCGCGCGCCTCGGTCAGCCTGGAGCGCGCGTCGTTCTCCCCCACCCCGTCAACCATGAGCACGGCGAGCTTGATGTCCCTGCCGGCGCGCTCCCAGGCGGCGGCGGCGGTCGGCCGGTCGCAGCCGGTGATCGCCTGGACGATACGATGGCTGCGGTCGACCAGCTTCTGGTTGGAGGGCACGACGTTGACCATCAGTCCCTGATAGATCCGACCGAGCTCCATCATCAGCTGCGTCGAGAACAGGTTGAGCGCGATCTTCTGCGCCGTGCCCGCCACCATCCGGGTCGAGCCGGCGAGGAACTCCGGGCCGGTATGCAGGAGCACCGGGATCTCCGCCTCGGCAAGAAGCGGCGCGCCCGGATTGTTCGCGAACGCGACCGTCAGCGCGCCCGCCTCGCGGGCGGCCGCCTGCACCGCGCGGGTGAAGGCGGTGGTGCCGGATGCGGCTACCGCGACGACGACATCTTCGGCGCCGAGGCGCAGTGCCCCCGCCTCGTCCCGCCCGGCGGAGGCGTCGTCCTCCGCCCCCTCGAGCGAACGGGTCACGGCGGCGTCGCCGCCGGCGAGGAGATGGACCAGCCGCTCGTGCGGCCAATCGAAGGTCGGATGGAGCTCGACGCCGTCCTGGACCGCGAGCCGGCCGGACGCGCCGGCCCCGGCATAGACCAGCCGACCGGCATCCTCCGCCAGACGCCCCGCAGCTTGCCCGACAGCGCCGCCCAGCGCCGGCAGCGCATTGCGGACCGCGACGAAGGCCGCCTGCTGATTGTCGAGCATCGCTGCCAGCGACTCCTCCATCGGCCAGCGATCGGCGTCGCGGTAGCGCGCGAGTCTCCTCTCGGTATCCAATGCCGCCTCCAGACTTCTGCAGCTATAGGTACCATTAAGATACCACTCTGCAATAGGTACATGGTCCGCGTAACAATTCATCGGATCGTACGTCGCTTGTGGGGCGAACCCGGTTGTCAACTGGCACCTTTTTGGTATTGTTTTGCAATGAATGGTTCGGGCTATGTTCTCGCGATCGACGGCGGTGGCACGAAGACTGCGGCGGCGCTGCTGACCTGGGCAGGTGAGACGCTGGCCACCTGCCGCACGGGACCGGCCAACCTCTATCGCGATCCGGTCGCGGGCTTGGCGGAGATCCGCCGCGCCTGGGGGGAGTTGTGCCGTCTTGCCGAGCTGTCGCCGGACGCCACGGCCGCACGGACCCTGGTGAGCGCAGGGCTCGCCGGGGCGAGCGGCCAGCGGCAGCGCCACGCCTTTGCCGAAGCCTGCACGGGCTTCGCAGCCCGGCGGCTCTCCAGCGACGGCTACATCGGCTATCTCGGCGTCTTCGGCAGGGCTTCCGGAGCGCTGGTCTCGATCGGGACCGGCGTGGTCGCCTATCGCTGCGGCCCGGGAAAGAAACCGGAGATCAGATCCGGCTGGGGTTTCCCGGTCGCCGATCGCGGCAGCGGTGCATGGCTGGGCCTGCGGCTCGCCGCCGAGTATCTGGATCATCTCGATGCCGCTTCGCCATGGCCGCGGAGCAGCCTCTGGGCACCGGCCGAGGCAGCGCTCGGGCGGGAGCGGGAGGAGGTCCTGCTCTGGCTCGCCCAGGCTCGCGCGGTCGACTTCGCCGAGCTGGCGCGAGCGGTCGTCGCTGCTGCCGGCGATGGGGACGAGTTGGGGATGGCGCTGATGGCTGAGGGCGTGGAGCATCTGGCCCGGCTGGCCCGAGCGGTCGCCGCCGGCACGCAAGGTGCGCTCTGCCTCGCCGGCGGATTGGCGGAGACCTACCGTCCATTCCTGACCTCACGCCTCGATCTGCCGCTCCTGCCGGCTGCGACTAGGCCTGATCCCCTGCACGGGGCATGGCTGATCGCGTCGGGCGCGGCCGAGCCCGAATATGACGACGTCCGCTGAGACGCAGGACGCGCGAGGGGAGAAGGCGGCATGGGCAGCGAGCAGGCGGCGAACGCCACGGCGGCTTTGCCCGTGCTCGGGGCCTATGCGCCCGCAAGCTCGGCGGTGCGTGAGGGTGAGCTGATAGCATTCGAGATCCGACGGAGCGGCACGCTTGAAGTGCCCTGCTCGGTCCATTGGGCCGTGGCGCCGCGCGATGCCGGAGACATCGGCGGGCGCATCGGTGGTACCGCGCTTTTCGGCAACGGTCTCGATCGCGTGACGGTGACCGTCCAGACCCTCGATCGTCAGCGGTCGCAGGGATCGCGGCGGCTGGCGCTGCAGCTCTCCGATCCGGCGGGGTGCTGGCTCGACTCCGATCGGCTGCAGGCGCTGGTGACGATCCTGGACGGTCAGGCACCCACACCCGAGCCGTCACCCGAAGTCTGGTGGAAGCCCGGCCCGTTCAACGGCCGGCCCTGGGCGTCGGGGCCGTTCCACTGGAGCTATCAGTGGCTGCTGCGTTACGGCCGCGAGGTCGCGCTCCCGAGTGCCATCTGCTGCAATGCGTCCGGCGCTGGCGAGAACCGGGCGGCCACCTGGGAGCTCATGGCGGGCGGGCCAAGGGGCCAGCCCGAGGTGATCCAGCCGGGCAGTCAGCTCGACTGGAGCAACCGCAACGCCACCAACTGGGCCGCGGCCTGGGCCTATATGCCGAAGAACCACGGCATCATGTCGATGGCCTACTGCATGATCCCGCTGTCCCATCGCAGCGACCGCCAGCCCGAGAGCTGGGGGAAGATCGCACAGGGCGAGTTCGACCAATATTATCGCGATCTCGGCACGCGCCTCGCCCGCCTGCACGAGAAGGCGGGCCGCTATCTGCGCCATTGGTTCGGGCGGCCGAACCATGAGATGAACCAGAGCAACATCTATCAGGTCCGCGCCGAGAACCGTAAGGCCTACAAGGCCGCGATGGAGCGAGCCTTCGCCCTGATGCGCGAGGGTGCGGGCTACCCGCTGCGCTGGTGCCACGCCCCGGCGCCCACGGACTGGATCGGTCCGTTCGACGACTGGATCCCCGGCAATTGCGACGCGATCGCCATGAGCTACCATCCGGCCAAGACGGTGGTGGATCGGGCGAGCTGGGAGGCGTTCATGCAGGGCACGCCCGGGAAGCGCTACGGCTTCCATTCCGACCTGATCGGGGCGGCGGACCGGTACGGCAAGCCGATCGCATTTCCCGAATGGTCGCCGAAATACGAGGACGGCCGCGGCTGCCCGATCGCCGATCAGGTCTACGAGTGGACCTACCAGGAGCTGTTCACCCGCTACCAGGACCGCCTCGTCTGCGAGTGCGTGCATCACCGCAATACGCTGATCAAGGGCGCCTATCAGGACAGCCAGCCGGGCGCGGCCGAGGCCTGGAACCGGGGAGTGGACGTGTACAAGCGCCTCTGGGGCGGCGCCAAGGCCGACTGACCAGCGACGGGAGATGCCGTGACCTCGCTCATGCTCGAAGAGACCCGCTCCGCCCCAAGGCGCGTCGCCGCGATGCTGGCAGCGGACGGTCCGGCCTATGATGCGCTGGCGAAGGCGCTGCGCCGCCACGATCCGGAGTTCGTGGTCACGGTGGCTCGTGGCAGCTCCGACCACGCCGCGCTTTATCTCACCAGCCTCGCCGGCATCGTGGCAGGTCGGCTCACGGCCTCGCTGCCGCCGTCGCTGGTGACCCGCTACGGCGCTTCCCTCCGCTTCGAGCGGGCAGCGGTCTTCGCCATATCGCAGTCCGGCGCCAGCCCCGACATCGTTCGGACGATGGAAGCTGCACGCGCCGGGGGCGCGCTCACCGTCGCCATCGTCAACCAGCCGGATTCGCCGCTCGAGGGGGTGGCCGCGCATCATCTTTCTCAGCATGCCGGACCCGAGCGCAGCGTCGCCGCGACCAAGAGCGTGATCGTCACCATGGCCGCCGTAGCCCGGCTGCTCGCATCGTGGGTTGACGATCGGGCGCTGCTCGACGCCCTATCCGCCTTGCCGGAGCGTCTGGAAGCGTCGCTGACGTGCGACTGGAGCGTCGCGCTGCCGGTGCTCGGCGGCGCATCGGGCCTCTACGTCGTTGGTCGCGGCCCCGGGCTCGGTGTCGCCGAGGAGACCGCGTTGAAGCTCAAGGAGACTTCGGGCGTGCTCGCCGAGGCGTTGAGCGCCGCCGAGATCCAGCACGGACCGAAGGCGGTGATCGGCCCGGGCTTCCCGGTCCTGGTCTATGGCCTGCAGGATGCCGGCGGGCGTGACGCCCTCGCCTTCGCCGGCGACCTTGCCAGGGCCGGAGCCCAAGTCATGGTTGCCGGTCACGATGTGCCCCACGCGGGGCTGGTCCATCTGCCGCTGCCGCCGCCGCTTCATCCTCTGCTCGACCCGATCGTGGCGCTGCTGGCCTTCTATCCCCTGGCCGAGGCGCTCGCCCGCGCGCATGGCCGCGACCCGGACCGACCGCCAGGGCTGCTCAAGGTGACACGGACCCTCTGACCGACATGGCACTTGCCCTGCACAGCCAGGGCCGGGACATGCACTCAGCCTTCCAGCTCGCTCAGGCTCTCGAGCAGCTCCGGCTTGACGATCAAGAGCTCCCGGCCTTGCCGGCGGACGATCCCGGATCGGCTGAGCTGGCCAAGTGTGCGAGCGACCGTCTCCCGGGTGGTACCGACCCTGGCGGCGATCTCCTCCTGGGTCGGCAAGGGCGAGATCGTACTTCTGCCGTCGGGGCATGAGCGGGTCATCCGACCCAGCTCCCGGTAGATGCGCTGGACGGCCGTGAGCACACTGAGCTCGGCGATGCGCTCGTCGGTCTGTCTGATGATCTTCGCCATCGACTGCAGGAGGCTCAGAGCGAGCTGCGGGTGGCTCAACAGCAGCTCCTGGAACGGTGCGCTCGGCAGCGCGGCGACCTGGCAGGGCTCGAGCGCCTCGACGGAAGCGGTCCGCGGCGAGCCATCCAGCGCGGCGAGCTCACCGACATGCGCGCCGGGCTCGATCACGGCGTAGGCGACCTCACGGCCCGAGCTGGCATAGTTGACGACGCGCAGCCGCCCGACGACCAGGAACAGCACGTCCCGGTCCTCCGCCTCGCGGCTCAGCACGAGCTCGCCGGGCTGGTAGCGCCGCCACGCGCATCGCGTGGCGAGACGCGCACGCTCCGCCGGTGCCAGGGGCGCCAGCAACCGGATGCCGTCGAGATTGCCTGACGGCATTCCTCCTCCCTATTCCTCAGGCGGAGATCGTATCGACCTCGGCCGCACCCGCGCTATAGGAAAGACTGCGGAGGACCGCCCGATTGGATGGGAGCATGCGGTTCACAGATCGTGCCGACGCCGGTCGGCAGCTGGCCGAGCGGCTGGCGGAGCTCAGGCTGGAGGACCCTGTGGTGCTGGCGCTACCTCGCGGGGGCGTGCCGGTTGCGCTCGAGGTCGCGCGTTTGCTCGGTGCGCCGCTCGATCTCGTCATGGTGCGCAAGATCGGCGCTCCCGGGCATGAGGAGCTGGCCGCCGGCGCGGTTGTCGACGGGCGGACGCCCGAGCTGGTCCTCAATCCCGACATCGTCCGGTCCTACGGTATCGACCAGGGCTATCTCGCGCGCGAGCAGGAGCGGCAGCTGGCCGAGATCGCGCGCCGGCGCGCCGCCTATCTCGGAGATCGTCCACGGGTCAGCGTCGCTGGCCATAGCGCGATCGTGATCGATGACGGTATCGCCACCGGCGCCACCGTGCGTGCGGCGCTGCACGCGGTGCGCCGCGGCGGACCCGAAGAGCTCATTTTGGCGGTCCCCGTTGCCGACGCGGCCATACTCGCCCGGCTCGACCGGGAGGCCGACCGCATCGTCTGCCTGTACGTGCCCACCGGTCTCACGGCGGTCGGGCAATATTACCGGGACTTCCGTCAGGTGGAGGACGCGGAGGTGGTGGCGATGCTGTCCGCGGCCCGCGAGCAACCGTGAGCGGCGAATGGCGCGCGAGATCCAGGAACGGCTCCGTCACAAGGTCGTGACCTCGGGCGAGCCGGGTCCGGTGCATCGCATTGCCGGCGTCGACGCTCATGTCTCCCCAGCCACGGGTTTGACCTGGGCCGCCGTCGCGGTCGTGGGGTTTCCAGCGCTGGAGCTGGCAGAAAGCGCCCTGGTTGCCGTGCCGACCGGCTTCCCCTATGTGCCCGGCTACCTCTCCTTCCGCGAGACGCCGGCCGTGCTGAAAGCGCTCGCCCTGCTGCGCGCGCCACCGGATCTGCTCATGGTCGATGGACACGGCATCGCCCACCCGCGTGGACTCGGGATCGCTTCACATCTGGGGGTGCTTACCGGCCTGCCTTCGATCGGGGTGGCGAAATCCAGGCTCGTGGGCCGGCATGAGGAACCCGGTCCGAACAAGGGCGACCGGACTGACCTGGTCCATCGCGGCACGACCGTCGCGACCGTTCTGCGCTCGCGCGAGCGGGCACGGCCCCTGTTCATCTCCACCGGTCATCTGATCTCGCCGGAGCGTGCGCTGGAGCTCGTGCTGGCAATGCTCACCCGCTACCGGCTGCCCGAGCCGACCCGGCTCGCCGACCGGATCTCGCGGCTGCATCCGTGAGGACGCGACGAGCTATTCCTCCTCGTCGACATCCTCCTCGTCCTCGTCCTCGTCCGCACGACGCTTTACCGGCCGCTTGAGCTCATCGGGCTCGAGCCCGAGCGCATCGCAGAGCTGACGCACGGCCCGCTCCTCCTCCGGAGTCAGCGTTCCGTCGGTGCTGGCCACCGCGAGCGATGCCCGGACTACCAGACGGCCGAGATCCGGCGAATCGTCGAACACGGCCACAGTGGCCAATGCCTCGCTCTCCGCGAGCTTGCGATCTTCCGCGAAGCGCTCGGCATAGTCGTCGAAGGCGTCGAACAGGTCGTCGAGATCGATCTCGGTAAGGCGGTCCTCCTCCTCGAACACCGCGAGCAGTTCCTCGCGCTCCTCCGGGCTCGCGACGCCGTCCGCGAACGCCAGCATCGCCGTGGCGGCCGCCAGGGCCTCGACCAGGTCCTCGCTGACCTCGATCTCCAGCTCGTTTGCCAGTTCGCCCAGCACTTGTGCGCGATAGTCGGCGAACTTCGTCCGCAACCAGTTCAGGGGCATCGTCCCTCCCGCGTCCCGCTGATCCGATAGCTGGGGTGCCGACCTCCGGCCGCCAATCCCGCCGGAGCCGATAACCTCAGAACCCACGCAACGGCAGCTCGCCGGAGCGCTGCAGCCAATTGTCGGAACTGTAGCGGCACCTGCCGTCGATGAGGTGCAGCGCATAGGCATGGCGCGAGCGGTCCGACCGATTGGGGCCACTGCGGTGCGGCAGCTGGCCGTGCAGCAGGACGAGGCTACCCTTGGGCGCGCGGAGCGGGACCAGGCCAGCTTCGGGCAGTGGCGCCGGATCGAGCGTCTCCATCCGGGTCCGGCGTCCTTCCCGCACGAACCGCCGATGCAGCGGCCGGTGATGGCCGCCCGGCTCGGCCCACATGCAGCCGTTCGTCTCGTCGGCATCCTCGAGCGCGATCCAGAAGCCGATGCAGCTCAAGGGCTGCGTGTAGAGGAAGCTGCTATCCTGATGACATCCGACCTCGGCGCCGATCCGCGGTTGCTTGAAGATGTACATGGATTGCAGCAGCAAGGGCTCGACCAGGCCGGTGGCGCGGGCCACGGCGGCGAACCGGGGATCGCGCGAGAACCCATCGAACACTGGATCGAGATCGTGGAGCGCATGGCCGACCTTGTTGAGCGAGAGCTCGAGCGGCTGCAGCAGCTCACCCGATTCATTGAACGAGTCGGGCTCGAAGAAGAACCGGATCTTGTCTCCCGAATCGAGAAACCAGTCATCCCGGGCGTGAGCCTGATCGTTCGTGGCGAAGACGGTCCGGATCCCAGCAGGATCGAACCCGGCCATCAGCTCCGCCATCCGAGCGCGCAGCGCGTCGCAATGCTGCTGCTCGATGAAGCCCTCGAGCACCAAAAAACCGTCCTGACGATAGCGCCCGATCTCGTCTGCGCTGAGGCCCATGATTCAGTTCTCAGCCCGCAGCCTCACCGAAATCGCTCATCCAGGCGTCGCAAGCCTCGAGGAACCCGGCCTTGTGCTGAGATTGCCATTCTGCGAGCGACCATGCCTCCTCGGCTGGGGTCATGTGGTCCAAGCTCAGATAGAGCCAGGCTGGCGTCTCGTTCCCGTCCTCCGTCACGACGTGATGCAGCTCCGCCCGATACTCCTCGCTCTCATAATGATTGATCCGGGCGATATCACGCACTGCGGCACGCCGCAGCAGGCGCCCCTCGACCGTTGCGACCGCGTCCGGGACGAGCACCGGATAACTCGCGCCGGCGACGCACATACGGCGGAAGCCGCGCAGGGTGGCCGGACGGAGATCGGCGACATCGACTGGCCGCTCGAGCAGATAGGTGAGAACGTCGAGATCCATCAACGTTCCGAAGAAGAACAGCGGCCGCCGGCCTGCGGCCGTGAGCGGGATCATCGCAGCGGTGTCGAGCGCCGGGCGGGCGACCGCCAGGGATGGGCTCATGCAACCCTCCATTCGGTACCGGCGCGGTCGCCGGGCGGTCGTGGGCCGGACGGTGTACCAGATGATCCGCGCGAGGCAAGTCCGCCCGACCCTGCTGGCGCATTGTGCGCAGCTTGGTCTAGGCTTGTTCCATGAGCCTTTCGCGCTGCATGGTTGCGATCCTCGCCGCGGGCCTCGGCATCCTCCGCCATGATGCCCAGGCGGCAACCCCCACCGACCGCGATCGTCGCTGTCTCGCGATGATCGCCTATGCGGAAGCGGCCGGCGAAGGCTCACTCGGCATGCTCGCGGTCATGCGCGTCATCCACAATCGGATCAGGCACTCCGCCTTCCCTGACGATGCCTGCGCCGTCGTCCTGGAGGCGGGCCAGTTCCAGCCGGTGAGCCAGCGGTCGGGCTTGCGCGCGGCGCTACGCCGTCCGGAACAGGCCAATATGGCGGAAGCGCTCGGCGCGACCTCGCGCGATGCGAGGCTGCGTCTCGTCCAGGCCTGGCGCCTCGCCGCCGTGGCCGCGGTCTGGCCGAGCCGGGATCCGACCGGGGGTGCGCTCTATTTCGTCAATCCGCGGCTGATGGATCCTGATCGCTGCCCCTGGTTCGCGCTGCTCAAGCGCAGCGCGGTTATCGGCGAGCATGTCTTCATGAAGGAGTACGTCCCGGGCGAAAGACGCGGCCCACGGGCGATCGACTGTGCCGAGGCAGGCAAAGGTCGGGCAGCACGCGAGGTGGCCGCGGCAGGTTGAAGGTGGATCGTATCGCGCTCAGCCCTACTTCCGCGTCCGCTGCGCAGGACGCGGCGGCGGCGAGGCGATGGCTTCCGCGATCTCCTCGCTCGCACGCCCGACAGCCCGGCTCATGGCCGCCACGATCGCATCATAGTCCGGGACAGGTGCGCCCTGCTCGGTCAGCCGACTGCGCCCGCTGACGATCAGGGTCTCGTTGTCGCCGCGATAGATGCGCCAGCGCGCGTCGAACACGACCTCGCCGGTTTCATCCGCATCGAACCGGCTGATGTCGACCTCGACGATCCGGTCGAGCGGGACGTCGCCGCGCTGGGGGATCGGAATGACGTCGTTGGCATCGAGCAGAACATATAGGTCCTCCGCCATGATGCGCGTCAGCAGAGGCTCGAGTGGCTCCGCCCATTTCTGCAGATCGGCCAGCCGCATCTGGTTGGCGCCCTCGCGCGTCACGATGTCCGGCCGATCGAGATATTGCGGCAGCGTGATCGGGCCGAGCCCGATGACCAAGCCGTGTGCCGAGCGCTTGGCGACCGTCGGCTCGGTCGAGACCGACAGGGTGTAGAAGTCGGTTGGCAGGGTCTGCGCGCAGCCGCCCAGCGCTCCCGTGAGGCTCGCGGCCGTCAGCGCTCGCCTGAACCAGACGGCCGCGCTCACCGGCTCGCTCCGGCGCTCTTGCCACGCAGCAGGGCATCGGGGTTGCGCTCGAGATAATCGGCGAGCACGCGGATCGAGCGAGCCGCCCGGGTCAGTTCCTGCATCATGTTCTCCGCGTTGTTCGTCAGGGCCGAGCCGGCGCCGATGCTCTTCTGCAGTGAGGCGGCCGTCCCCTGCAGATCGCGCATTGTGGCCGTCGCGGTTTCGGCAGCGCCGGTCAGGCTGCCCAGAAGCGGATCCGAGGCTGCATCGAGCTTGGCGATGATCTGCCGAAGATCGGCGATCGCCGGGCCGATGCCGGCGGCTGCCGTCTGCAGCTCCGGCGCGTTGACGATCCGATCGAGCCCGGCGGCCGCTTTGTTCAGGCTGACGATCAGATCCTCGACCGGCATCGAGGCGAGCTTGTTGAGGATCGCCGTGGCCGACGCCTGAAGCGCTTCGAGGGTGGCGGGCACCGATGGAATGATCGGAACCTGGCCGGTCGTATCCAGCTCGGCCGGGGCCGCGTCGGGCACGAAGGTGAGGTCGACGAACAGCTCGCCGGTGAGCAGGTTGCCGGTCTGCAGCTGGGCGCGCAGGCCGCGCCGGACCAGCTCGGCCATGTTGCGGTGCTGTTGGCCCAGGATCTCCTGCTGGGTGACGTCGGGGATCAGGCGTTGCGGTTCGATCTCGATCGTCACCGGGATCCGGATGCGGGCCTGCTTCGGGTCGAACTCCAGGCCGATCGAAGTCACGGTGCCGACGGTGATGCCCCGGAACTCCACGGGCGCCCCGGGCGAGAGCCCGCGCACGGAACCGTCGAAATAGACCAGATAAGGGATCTTCGCGGTGAACTGGGCTTGGGCCAGCGCGCGCTGGTTCGGGTAGAGGGGGAAACGCGCACCCGCGTCCGCGACCGTGGTCGGCTGCGCGGTGATCGGCGTGTCGACCTCGATTCCTCCGATAAGGAGAGCCTGGAGGGAGGCCACCTGCAGCTCGACGCCCGAGGCCGTGGTCGCGAAATCGATGCCGCTCGCATTCCAGAAGCGACTGTTGACGTGGACGAGATCGGTATAGGGCTCCCGGATGAAGATGCTGATGTCGAGACTGTGCGCGTCGGCATTGAGCTCGTAGCCGAGCACCTGGCCGATATCGATGCCGCGATAATAGATCGGCGCGCCCGGTGTGACCGAGCCCAGGTTCGGCGCCGTCAGGACATATTCCCGACCGGGCACGTTGGCGCTGATCGGCGGCGGGTCCTCGAGGCCGGTAAACTCGCGTGCCGACTCGCCCTCGCCCGGCGCCAGGCCGATATAGGCGCCGGACAGCAGCGTGCCGAGACCGGACACGCCGCCGACGCCGATCCGCGGCTTCACGATCCAGAACGCGGTGCCGGTGCGCAGATATTCCGACGCGGCCGGCACCATCTCCGCGGTGACGACGATGTTCTTGAGCCCGGGTGCGATCGCCACGGCCTGGACGGTGCCCACCTCGACGTCGAGGTAGCGCACCTTGGTCTTGCCGGCTTCCAGCCCCTCCGCCGTGTCGAAGGTGATCGTGACCGTGGGCCCTCGCGAGGAGTAGGCCTTGTAGGCGAGGAATCCGCCGATCGCCAGCGCGACCAGCGGAATCAGCCAGACCAGCGAGATGCCGCGGCGCGGGCGGACCTCGGCCTGCGGCGGGTCAGACGCGGAGCCGTCGGCCCGGTTCGCTTCGTTCATCCGCCACGTCCCACATCAGCCTCGGGTCGAAGGACATCGAGGCGAGTATCGTCACGATCACGACGGCACAGAAGGCGATAGCGCCGGCGCCCGCGGTGATCGTCGCGAGATTGCCCAAGGCCACGAGCGCGGCCAGGATCCCGGTCATGAACACGTCCACCATCGACCAGCGGCCGATGCCTTCGATGGTCCGGTAGAGCCTTGTGCGGTCGGCCAGCCGGGTGCGCCAGCGGCGTTGTATGGAAAACAGGAGGAAGCCGAGGCCGATCAGCTTGAGCACGGGCACGACGATGCTCGCGAACAACACGAGCAGCGCCACCGGCAGCATGCCCGCGTGGATGAGCTCGATCACGCCGCCGATGATCGTGCTCGGCGCCCCCTGGCCGAAGGAAATGACGGTGAGCACCGGGAGAAGATTGGCCGGGATGTAGAGAATGGCCGCGGTCAGCAGGAGCGCCCAAGTCCGGTTGAGGCTGTCCGGCTTGCGCCGATGGACCGTCGTTCCGCAGCGCGGGCAGGTGAGGCCGTGCAACGCCGCGGCATCGCTTCGGACCAGCTGATCGCACTGCTCGCAGGCGACCAGGACGGTGCCGGGCAGCGGCTCCAGGATGCGATCGTCCGCCTGCGCCGCCAGCCGGCGCCAGATCGTGTGCGGATCGAACCGGGCATCCGCGGCGGCGAGCAGAAGGATCGTCGCCACGAAGGCGATCGCCGCCACGCCGAGCTCGACGTGCGCGAGATCCTGCAGCTTCACATAGGCCACGATCACGCCGAGGAGGTAGACTTCCATCATCGCCCAGGTCTGCACCTTCTCGACGAGACGGAACCCGGCGACCAGCCAGGGCGGGCGCAACCCGAGCTGCATCGGCACCAGGACGGCGATCATGCCCAGGATCTTGACCAGCGGCATCACGATTCCCGCGAGGGCGATGGCGATCGTGAGCGGCCACATCCCCTCGTCGTAGAGTACCCTGGCGCTGTCCAGGATCGTGGCCGCGTTGCGCTGACCCTCGATCGACATCGTCATGATCGGAAAGGCGTTGGCCACCGCGACCAGGGCCAGCGCCGCGAGATAGAGGGCCAGCGTGCGCGGCACGGAACGGTCGAACCGGATGTAGATCGTGGCGCCGCAGGCGCTGCACCGGGCGATCGTGTCGTCGGGCATCGGCGGCAGGCGATGGACGGTGCCGCATTCGTGACACGCGATCACCTCGCTGGTGGCCCTTCTGCCGCCGGCGCCGTTCGGGTCCCGCGTGCCCGCTGCCATCTCCATATGCCGGTTCGACCCACAGTTTGCCTGTTGGCGGCGAGCCGTTCTTAGCACGTGGCGAAAGGGATCGGCGCGACCCCCCGGCAACATCGCCCGCGATACGCGAGTGGCGAGCGGCCATTTCGTGTGCTAGCCGCCGGCGCATGGTCGCGACCCCGCGCATCTGGCTCCTGATCGGCGACAAGCTCGGCGACAATGCCCAGGCGCGGGCTGTGGTCGAGGCTCTGGGCTGGCCATACGAGGTGCGGCAGGTGTTCCCGAAGCCCGAATGGGTGCTGGGCAAGCCCCGGTTCGAGTCGGGCCTCGGCCATCTCGACGCCGAGCGGTCGGCGCGGCTCGAGCCGCCCTGGCCGGATCTGATCGTCACGATCGGCCGGCGGCCGTCCATGGCGGCCTTGTGGGTGCAGGACCGGAGCGGTGGCAGAAGCCGGATCGTCCTGCTCGGCCGGCCCAAGCGCTGGGCCGAGCGCTTCGCGCTGATCGTGGCGCCGAGCCAGTTCAAGATCCCCCAGCGGGAAAACCTGGTCCAGCTCGACCTGCCGCTGCTGCGTGTGGATGCCAGAGCCGTCGCCGCGGCCGCGGAGATCTGGCGTCCACGTCTTGCGGACCTGCCGCGGCCACTCACCGCGGTGCTCGTCGGCGGTCAGACCAAGCCCTATCGGTTCGACGCTCATGTTGCCCGGCGTCTGATTGCCGAACTCGAGCGTCTGCGGGCTCGGGACGGCGGCACGCTCTATCTCACTACCAGCCGCAGGACCCCGCCGGAGGTGGTGGCGGCGCTCGAGCGCGAACGGCCGCCGGGTGCCGTGCTGCACCGCTGGTCGGCGGAGGGCGGTGCCGACAACCCCTATCTCGGCCTGCTGGCGCTGGCCGACCGCTACGTGGTCACCTCCGACAGCGTCTCGATGCTGGTCGAGGTCGCAAGTCTGCGCCGGCCGCTGGCGATCTTCGAGCTGCCGGTCGGCGGCAGTCTGTCCGAATGGGCGCGGGCGATCATCGCGCGAGCGCCGCTGCCGCCGACGCTCGCCCACTTCCTGCACGGGCAGGGCATTCTCGGCTATGGGCGCGATCTCGGCGAGATCCGCCGCCGTCTGATCGAGAGCGGCCGGGCGGTAGCGTTGGGGCAGCCGTTCCGCAGGCCAGAAGTGGGGATGGAGGACGAGCTCGACGGCGTGGTCCGGCGGATCCGCGCGATCTGCTCGGCGTCGTGCGAGGGGGCCCACGCCTGATTCGTCGCGGCCGAAGGTGGCGCCGGCGCGATTGAATCCGTTTGTGATCGACCTCATTTGCCGAGCGGAGTGCGCGATCAGCGTCGGATAGGTCCAGGCAATGCTCTACAACATCTGGAAGCGGATCAGCCGCGAGGTGATCCTGTTCTTCGCGTTCTTCCTCTCGCCGGAGCGCAAACGCTCCCTGGAACGCCATCTGCGCGGTAAGGAGGAGTTCCGCAAGCTGGGCCTCGCCGACGTGGTGATCGTCTCCTTCGGCAAGAGCGGACGGACTTGGCTGAGGGTGCTGCTGTCGCGCTTCTTTCAGCTCCGCTTCGGCCTGCGGCCGTCGGCGTTCATCGGCTTCGACAACTTGCACCGCAAGAACGACGGCATTCCCCGTGTGTTCTTCACCCACGACAACTATCTGCGCGACTATACCGGCCACAAGGACAGCAAGGCCGACTTCTACGACAAGAAGGTGGTCCTGCTGGTGCGCCAGCCCGGCGACGTGGCGGTGTCGCAGTTCCACCAGTGGAAGTTCCGGATGCGGCCACGCAAGAAGGGCCTGAACAGGTATCCGGAGCACGGCAGGGAAGTCGACGTGTTCACCTTTGCCACGAACGAGGATGCCGGCCTGCCCAAGGTCATCGATTTCATGAACGGCTGGGCGCGCGAGATGCCACGCCTGAAATACCTGCTGATCGTGCGCTACGAGGATCTGCGCCGCGACACGGCGGGTCAGCTCCGCCGCGTGCTCGAGTTCATGGGCCAGCACCCGACCGACCAGGAGCTGGCCGATTGCATCTCCTTCGCCAGCGTCGAGAACATGCGCAAGCTCGAGGAGAAGAGCACTTTCTGGCTGGCCGGCTCGCGGATGAAGCCCGGCGACAAGGCGAACCCGGAATCGTTCAAGGTCCGCCGCGCCAAGGTTGGCGGCTACCGCGACTACTTCGATGATCGTCAGACCGAGACGCTCGACGCGCTGACCGAGGAGCGGCTGCTGCCCGGGTTCGGCTATCTGCGCTCGGAGCAGCCGGCGCAGCTCGCCAAAGCGAGCGCCTGAGCGGGCATCGCCCGACTAGCGCCGGTGTGCTAAGCGATGGCCGCTCGGAGCGAGCGGCAGCCAGGAGACTCCCATGAAGCCATGCGTGTTCATCCATACCAACCACAAGCAGTATCTCGGCGCGCTGGTGTCCATGCATTCCATGCGCCGCAACTCCCGACACGCCGACGAGTTCGACGTCAAGCTGATCGAGTACGAGACCTATCAGGACTTCTTCAAGAAGTATGAGGGCCGGACCTACAGCCGCGACGGCGACAGCCGGACCTGGGACAAGGAGGACCTGCAGTCCTTCACGCCCCTGCGCTTCATGCCGCCCGAGCTGATGAGCTATGAGGGCCGCGCCGTCGTGGTCGATCCCGACGTGTTCGCGGTCCAGGACGTCTGGGAGCTGCTCTCCCGGGACATGCAGGGCAAGACGATCATGTGCCGGCAGCGTGGCACGCCGCCGCACTATGCCTCCAGCGTCATGCTGCTCGACTGCGCCAAGCTCAAGCACTGGAAGCTCGCCGACGACTTCGACGCTCTGTTCACCGGCAAGCGCGAATACAAGAAGTGGATGAACCTGGGTTACGAGGATCCGGCGACCATCGGCCTGCTCGAGCCCGAGTGGAACGATTTCGACAAGCTCACGCCCGCGACCAAGATGATCCACAACACGCGACGCAAGACCCAGCCCTGGAAGTCGGGCCTGCCGGTGGATTTCATTCCGGCCGAGAGCAACCTGTTGAATCCGGTGATGCTGCTCAACCGAATCCGGAGGAAGCTGTTCGGAGAGTACGCCTTCCTGGGCAACTACAAGGATCATCCCGACGAGCGGCAGACCCAGCTCTTCTTCGGCTATCTGAAGGAGTGCCTCGCCAGCGGCCTGGTCAGCGAGGCGCTGGTGAAGGAGCATATGGCCGCAAACCATGTCCGCCATGACGCGTTCGAGGTGATCGGTCGGACGCCGCCGCTGGACGAGGTGCTACCGAAAGCCGCCTGAGGCGTCGGCCGCCACCACCCTGATTTCCGTTTCCTCGCGTTAAGTGCAGGTTTACCTTTGGTCCATAAGACCGGGGATGCGCGACGCGAAACGGAAACATGGTGGCGCTTTGATCGGAACAGCAGCCCGACCGCCAGCCAAGCTTGCGGCCACGGATGCTCCGGAATTGGCGGAGCTGCTCGGTCGCCCATTGCGGTTGCTGGTGCTCTGCTACGAGCTGCCGCCCGTCGGCGGCGGTACCGG